>DAHXLC010000148.1 GCA_027371815.1 Candidatus Melainabacteria bacterium
TATTATCCCAGTAAATAAATTTTCCTTCAAGTAGTTAAGATAAAATAGATTTACAATAAAACATTAAAAAAATGTAATATTTTGTCGTTCGATTAGAAAAGTATTTTTTTGCTAATCGAATTTTTCTAAACTCGCCAAAAAATTTGTTTTATTTTTAGACAGCTATTTTTAGATTTTCTTTAAAGAATAAAAAAGTAGGAAATTTATTTGTTTAATAATAGTTTTAAGGCAACTTTTAATTGATTATCTGAATTCTTATTGTTAAAGACCACTATATCTGGCTTAAGACCTTTACCGTTGATTGAAGCACCATTTGGTAAAAAATAATTTTCTGAAGTTATTCTGATTACGGTTTGATTATTTAAATTCCAGACTCTTTGGACAACCCCTTTGCCAAATGATGGTTCGCCTACCAAAGTGGCTAAATTGTTGTATTTACAGGCTCCGGCTAGCATTTCAGCTGCGGACATGGTATCACGATTAATTAATATTACGATAGGTTTATTTGAGTTTAGGCAAGGTAACCGTTTTAAATAGGCTAAATTATTACCTTCAATGGAAATGCCTTTGTCGGGTCTTACTGCTAAAATTTCTTTTTGTTTAATGCCATTTAAAAATCCTACCATTTCCACAAATTCTCCCTGTTTAGCTAGGATATTGAATACCTTAAAGGCGATGTCTACCGAACCACCTGGATTGTTGCGTAAATCTATAATATAACCAGTAGCTGATTTTAAATTTTTAAACGCTTTGATAAATTGTTGCGTAATAGTCGGATCAGAAAAATCATTTATTTTTAGATAACCTATCTGACCGTTTAATTGGTGAAAATAAATTTTATGCAAATTATCGGTGTGGTTATTACTACAACCTTGATCATCTCTCAATGATGTATACTCATCATTAAGTGATTTTAGCATTTCTTTAATTGCCGATTTCTCACTTGCAATATTAGATAATTTATTATGATATTTTTTTTTCCATTTAGGCCAATCTTTTAACCTGTCTTGATAGAGAAAGTCATTTTGCACTAGTTGCCATACTTGATCAAATTCTTTTTCATATGATTGTTCATCAATTGGGGGAAAATTATTTAAAGGTGTTAATCCCGAATATCTAAAGAAGGATTGATAATTAGCAGATTTATTGAATTTGTAATCTTGAATGGAAAATATTTTATTAAAACAATTTTGCATTTTTAGGTCTAATTCGTAGTTTTTTGAATGGCTTGGCAAAGTCCATAACCAAAAAAATAACAATATAAATTGATAAAAATACAAATTAAATAATTTTGCTCGTGAATGTAGCATGAGATTAGTTACCCTGGTTTTCAGATTTCAAAAATTGACAAAAACTTTAATGGCTTATTAGAAATATGTGAAATATAGCTCAAGGTTGTCAAGTACATATATTATCCCATATTAATCAGGTTTTGCCTAGATCATAAAAGATTAAAATTTTCCTTTAGCAGTTATTCATTGGTATTTAAAGTAGGTATCTTTTTCTTTTGAACTTTATTATTTTTGAAGATACTGATGTTTACTAGTTTTTATTGATTTAAGTACTGCATAATTAAATTATTGACTTAGAATATCTCAAATTATTCATTTTAATAAAGTCGATTGGTAGTGGTTTTAAATGCCTATAAACTATTATTAAAATGAATTTAAATTAGTTAGGCTAATACAGTTTAAATTTAATACCAAATAGTTGGATTAAATTTAGGCGTTATGGAAGACAACTTTTTAATATTTGTATCCGATTTAGGTATTGGATTTTAAGTTATTGCTGGTATTTTAGATATTCAGACAAGGTTTAATTCTTTAAGATATTCTTGGCCATAGGTAATATAGCTGGATACATTTTCTTTAATATGTAAAAGTTCTTCGGGTTTGATAGGGCGTATGACGCGAGCTGGGCTTCCTAAAACAAAACTATTTGGAGGAATATTAGTTCTAGGCGTAACAAGAGATCCAGCAGCTATAAAAGAATTTTCACCCACCTTAACGCCATCAAGCAATATTGCTCCCATGCCAATCAGGGAATTGCTGCCCACATTAGCACCATGTAATAAAACTTTATGACCAACGGTTACGTTATTAGCAATTTCAACGGGATACTCTTCAGTAATATGCAGAACACAAGAGTCTTGAATATTAGTATTAGCCTTAATATGAATATGATTGATATCTGCTCGAATAACACAGTTAAACCAAATACTAGCATAATCTTCAATTATTACTTTACCAATAATTGAAGCAGTTGGAGCAATAAAAGCGGTTTTACTTATTTGGGGCTTAATTGATTGATAAGGGTAAATGGGCATAGTTATGAACCTTATATTTTGGAACTAAGTTGAATTTATAATACATTGAGAAAGATTTGCGTAATTTTC
>DAHXLC010000165.1 GCA_027371815.1 Candidatus Melainabacteria bacterium
CTGCTACCAGAGCTTGTGTAAGCGTTATAGGTTGTAGCAAGCTCACCGTTAGAAGTTATATACACAATGTTATTAATAGCTATGGCTGCTACATTTATAGCCTGTAAATTACTATCGCTATTTATAGCATTAGCTAAGCCACTAGCTACTTGGGCTAAAGTTTGGCCACTAGTTACTTGATAATTTACGATTTCTTGACCAGGGTTACCTGATAGTAAATTATTATAAGTAGTCACATAAACATAATTGCCGGTTGTAACCGTACCGTTTATAACAATGCTTTGTGTAGCATTGTTATTTTGCCAGATAAACATGCTTTCAGTTATGGTATTAGTACCAGATACAATTCCGCTGGCTGCGTAAGTAGTTTTATTTATTGATTGAGAATTTAAAAGAATAGTAGCATTAGTGCTTGTGGCACTTACGCCTAAAGCATTTAAACTGGTATTAGAATTAATCAAATTAGCTATGTTAGTAGCTATGCTTGTTAACGTGTCACCACTAGCTACAGTATGGCTAACCGTAACGCTACCACCGCTTAAACTGGCGTTATGAACCGTAAAATCTACAGTATCGCCAGGCGTTACAGTTCCAGCAATTTGGGCTGCGTTTATATTAATATTAGAACTTGGGTTGGTAAAATTCATATATACTGCAAATTGGTTATTTATATTAGTTATACCCATATATGTTATTGGACTATAACTTCCATTAACATTTAATGTAGAATTTAAGATTAAATTTTGCCCGTTGGCTAAAGCGTTAACGTTTAAAGCTTTATTATTGTTAATATTGTTAGCTAGATTACTCATTATGCTATTGACCGGATCGCCATTTACTTACTTAATTCATTTCAAGTTTTGGTATATTTTTAAATAACCTTATATTTTCATCTATATTATTAGATTGTTGACTTGTATAAAAATGTTTTAATTCAAAATTCATCTTAATTTCCAATAAAATCTTATAATCGAAATACATGTTATATATAGATAGATCACGTAAATTAGGCGCTTTCAAAAAATGAAAGAACTTGTAATTTAATTTTGATTTTTCATTAAATTTATTATAATCATTATAATTACCAAAAATATCCAAACATTGCAATTGTGAAAGAGTAAATTTTTCAGAAAAATTACTGAAATCCATTTGAGTTTCATTTAATGCTAGTGAATTCAAATTAATTGGCAATAAAGAAAAAAACATTGAATTATCATTAATTGGACAATGAATTTTAAGTTCATGTAAATTATTTAATTTTTGAATATTTTGCATTTCTAAATATGAAATGGGTTCTTTCTGGTATATGACTAAACTTTCCAAATTTCTATAATTATTTATTATATCTTTTAAAAAGATGTAGTTGTTTGTTGAATTAAGCTGAACAAATCTAACTGCGGGAAAAAGTCTTGAAAATTGAAATAATTTTATATCTGCATTATTTTCTACAAACACTCTAGTAATGTTTGAAAGTAAATTATTTAATTTAATATTTTTAATATCGTGTTTACTTAAAGTATTACTAATTGCTATAGACCCATTAAAATAATCAGTTATGATTGGAACGTTAGGAAAAAATTTACTAATGAAGGGTATTGGAAACTCTGTATTTATTTCACAATTATTACTCTTGTAACACCAAGTATCTGAGCAGTTACATAGATTCAAATACAAAACAGTTATTATATATGAAGGTATTTTTAAAATCTTAAAATTTAACATCATTTTTTTAATTTAATATTGTGTAAAATTACTATTAAATAATTGTGTAATTCCTGAATTAATGTCAGTGACAGTTATCGGTAGTGAACCAGGATTATAATATTCATTACTAGGAGAGAAATTTACTGGAGGGAAAAATACATGCTGCCAAAAAAAGACTTCCCATGGAGATCCGCCGTTTGCCGACAAACAATTACCTAGATTTCTATTACATTTATTGGTTTCACAAAATCTTTTTCCCAAAGAATTATTAATTGCTGCATTATGTAAACATATATCATGCAGATAATAACAATAATCTCTTGGATCTCTTGGTGGAACAAAACCAGGCTGTCCGCTTTTATAAGGGAAATTAATATATGATGTTGGAGTGATATACTGCATGTTATTTGCCCAGTTTGGTCCACCCCAATAAGCATAATATTGCCACAACCCACTAGGATCACTTAAATCAATGGGATCATTCATCACATACGCATACAAATTAACGCCACCATGTTCACCAATAGGGTCACGGGTGAGCCAACGGCCAATGCTTGGGCTGTAAGCTCTGGTCACGGTTAAATTAAGGCCGCTTGGTTGGTGGAAGTAATAACCTGCGTAGCCAAAGTCGCTGGTTACAGTTGGTGCCTGCCCATTAATTCCATTGGTGACTATTGCCTGCCCAAATACCGTGTAGTTATATTGACTTATGATGTTTGCGTTTGCATCGGTTACCTCCCTTATTGAACCTAAACTATCTCTGGTGTAATAATAATTAGTTGCTGTTGAGCCATTATTACTAAAATTAACCTGTCCATAAGCAAAATATTGATTTGATAAATTACTATTAGCGTCACGTA
>DAHXLC010000167.1 GCA_027371815.1 Candidatus Melainabacteria bacterium
AATTATCAATTTCTTTAAGCGCCTTATAATAGCCTTGAGCATCTCGCCGATGCCCATAAAGAGAATCAGTATCAACAAGATTAGTAAAAATAAAATTTATATTTTCAGGCGTTTCTTGGCTCAATCTTAATTTATTTAAATCCAATTGGTTTTGCATTGCTTCGATAGTTAGCTTTAAACCTTCCAAATTACTACCTGTATGAATAGCATGGCTTAAACCCTGTTTACAGAAAATATCCTCAATTTTACCAATACCCAACACCCCAAGATTATTAACAATAAGTTCGTCTAACAACGTTTTACGAGGCGGCAAAACTGTATAATCATGTCTTAAAGCACTGATTCTTTGGTAACTCCCACTAACTCCGTTAAACGGTCGTGCAATAACTCTACCAACATTATGCTTTCCAGTTAAAATTGAACGGGCAATTTCACACCATTTATACTGTTTTTCAATAGGAATAATATCAGTATGGCAAGCAATTTGAAATACGCTATCACCACTGGTATAGACTATAGGGAAACTTGATTTACAGTGTTCATCACCATAATCATCCAATACTTTAGTGCCTGAATAAGGTAAATTGACCAAAATATTTTGACAACCAGTTTGTGTAATAAATTCCTGAATTACTTCGGGCGGAAATCCTTGAGGATAAAGAGGGAATCCAACTTCACTCACAAGGCCCATCATTTCCCAGTGGCCAGTTTGGGTGTCTTTAGCACAAGAAAGTTCTTCTAATTTAGCGTTAACTCCTAATGGCTGGGGATTAACAGGCAAGCCTTGTAAATTACAGATATTACCAAGTCCAAATTTATACAAATTAGGCAAATTCAAACCCTGCACTACTTTAGCTACATTAGCCAAGGTGTTACAATCAGCTGTATCATTGTATTGGGCAAAATCCGGAGCCGCACCAATACCACAACCATCGATTATCAGAAGAATTACACGTTTTTGATTCATTATAAAATACTAAATAAAGTAATTAATAACATAGTTTAGCAATATTCAAAAAAATTTTTATCAATCTTTAATTTATTTGACAAGCTATTGCGAGCTAGGATTAATTTGCGTTAACTTAATTAAGAACTTAACCTAGCTGCGCTAGATTTTAGTGTATAATATCTTTTAACAATTAGAGGTAAATTTTATGACCCAAACTGATCTTTATTCAATTAACCATGTTGCCGCCAAGTTAGGTTTATCAGTTCACCAGCTGCGTCGCTGGGAATTAATGTTTGGCCTAGAAATTAAAAGAGGTAGAGGACAACAACGTCAATATAAAAATGAAGATTTAACAGTTCTAGAACGAATTAAAGATTTAGTTGAACAAGGCTGGCCTACATCACAAATAAGACCTCAGTTAGAAGCTGAGGGTTTGTTGACACCAAAATATATAGGCTTACCCAGTTCTGGTCCAGCTAATGATGATGTTTTAATGGAATTTTTAATTGGTTTTCGCAATTTTAACGAACGTCGCTTTATAGATTTATCAAAGCAAATTGATGAATTAAGGCAATTAATCATTTCTATTACGGCAAAACAAGAATTAAAAGGTGAAGATTTTTTAACGGGCAGTTTTATGGATGCTATCCCTAAAGATTTATTAACGCCAGAGACTTCGGTAGAAATCAAGGATTATTCCCAAACTCAAGAAATTAGTTTAGGTCCAATAGTTAATTTAACCCACGAGCTTAATAAAACAAATGAAGTCGCTAATCCGGAAAATATCAGTAATGCTATAAATTTTGGAGAAATAACCGATCAAAACTACTTAACCGTTCTTGGCCGTGCCCTTGATACAATTGGCTGGAGCGATGAGGCTGCTGATGAATACAGTGAAAAGAACTATAAAACAGCCCATTGGGACGAATTAGGTCGCAGTCACGCTGAAGAATTTATCAATCATCTAATTCAACTTTTAACTAAACCAGAATCGGAAAATTAATTTTTATGATTTAATATATTTTACGTATTTACCCCAATTGAATTAGTTAAAGATTTGCTTTATCCTTTAACTATAACGCAGATTCTCCAGATCGAGGCGGATTAGGGATAATCCAAACCAGGGGCAGCACCGGTACTGCGAACAATAAATAAAAAAACGAGGATTTAAATAAAACCTCGTTTTTTATAATAAGCTTTTAGCGAATTTACAATGGCCTTAAAATACTACTATATCAGATAATTGAATCCCTAAAAAAAATAAATTGTATTTATAGATTAAACAAGATGATGGTGAAAGCTTGAATGTTTGATTTTCAAGCTTTCACCTTAGCTAGTCCTAAAACTTAAGCCAAGAACATCATGACTACTACCGTTCTCGAGTTGAAGTGCAAGTTAGTTAATTTACTGATACCTAATTAGCCAAGCTCACGAGCCACAAGCATGCCAATACGATACAGACGGCTGGCGCCAAGAGCCACCAGGCCAACATAAACAAAAGCGCTCAGACCAAATCGTGGCCAGAAGGCCATATACTGGACAGCCGTACCAAGGCTAACTTCCAGCGCCAGAAGGCCAAGGAAGAAAATAAACAGGGGCTTAGTGTGCCTAAAGGGCTTCTGCAAGCTCTGATAAAGCTTGCGATTCAGGATAAAGGCGCCAAGAATTGCCGGAAGAGCCAGCAAAATCTCGGCCAGGATGATGATGAAACTCATGATTTGTCTCCAGTTGAGTGTGATGGGGGTTAAGTTGATACAGGAAAATCTTGATTAATTTTTTATTTTAAATATCGGACAGCTGATCTTCCATTGCCCGAATGCCTGGATCATTACTGCTATACCTACTGCAACGTGACGCAGGCTTGTTGCCACTATTAGCTACGCTGGCATCAACCAGAACAGCCAAAGGCTTCATTCCTGGAAGAATTGCAACCTGCTGAGAAAGATCTGCTACAAGCGCTTCCAGACGCTTAATTTCTTCATTATTGTGACTAGTCTCTCGTACAAGTTTCTTGGTACGCTCAAACAAGCCATTCTTGAAAATCAAAGCCAAATCAATACCTTTATTGATTTTCTTAATCAGATTTGGCAGCATACTGGTAAGCAGATTGCGATAAAAATTCCGACCTATTACGAATCCAATCCAGGTAAATGGTACTGCCAGGGCAACTAAGATACAATACCAAAAACCAATATAAAAGCCATTGTCAACCAGGACAAGTAGTAATACCACAGACAACCAAATCGTAATTATCGAAGTGTTAAAAACACCATATTTGATATCACATTCTAACTTAATAGAATGATACCTTTCATTATAAGTCAGATTACTAATTATATTGGTCAAAACAGCCAAGATAATTGTCACAATACCCCAAAAGGTTTCCATTTTTCTTCTCCATAGTTTTAAGTTGCTGTGGAATAAAAGACCTCGACTGAAAAATTACTTAAAAAGCAGAATCAGAATTACAATAATAAAGATAAGAGTAAGCATGATATTTTCCTTTCTAGTTAGAAGTTTGAGTTGTTTTTTTGGCTTTAACGCAGATTATTGCCAAAGTACGACATTGCTATCATTTAAATCAAGAGTCAATAAAAAAATCTTTTTTGACTCACTAG
>DAHXLC010000184.1 GCA_027371815.1 Candidatus Melainabacteria bacterium
GGATCCCATATCGATGGTATATTTATAACACTAGGGGAATCAGCTGGTGGAGCTACTGGCGTAGGTGTTGGAGTTGGACCATAGCACGGTGGCGGTGTAAAATTAGGATCTATGCTTATGCTTCCACTGTTCGTTGAATTACCGCCTTGGCCAACATTCATTGTAATACCACCTTGAATAAGTTGCAAAATCATTGCAGCTCTATCGCCACTAGCCTCCAGGCCACTAGGATCAGTTAAATCCAATGGAGCGTTATCAACATAAGCGTAAAGATTTAAGCCGGAACTATAGCCAATGAGGTCTGGTTGTAGAAATCGACCAAGGCTTGGGTTGTAATAACGTGCTTTGTAATTATAAAGTCCAAGCTCGCTATCGTACCTTTGCCCTGTATAGCCAAAACCAGATAGCGTAAAATTACTGCTTTCACCAAATGGTGAATATGAATATTCATTAGTTACAGTACCACTAGCGTTAGTGGTAGCTATTATAGAACCACTTTTATCTTCATGGTTATATGTTACATTACCACTAGCATCAACTGTAGCTACTAAATCATTACCATAAATGTAATGATTTAATAGACTTCCAGTACTCATGTCATAATCAGCAATCTGTTCACTGCCAGAATATAAAAATCTTGTATTATTGCCACCAGTTACCTTTTTAATAGTCTGGCGCATAAGCGGGTCATATTCAAAGTTGACGATGGCTGTGCCATTAATAGCTTGGGTTAACTGATTTTGCGTATCATAGCTAAACACACGATTGCCATTGATTAATAAATTACCGGATTTATCATAAAGCAATGGAATACTTCCAACACTTCCATACTGATTCAAATTATTAATCCCTGAATAAGCTACCGTGCCACCAGCGCTTGGGTGCCACATAAATGCACTATTACTAACATTAGAATCAGTCAACTGACTGTTAGCATCATAACCTAATGTCCAGGTGACTGAATTACTGGTATTAAAGTTATGCGTTAAACCAGTTAAATCATCATTGGCTTGATAAGTATAATTAGAATTAGCTCCATTGCCTAAGCTTAAATTAGTTAATCGGGATGCATCATCGTAAACGTAGCTGGCAGCACTAGTTGTACTTCCATTTAAATAAAGATTAGTTAGTCTGTTTAAGCCATCGTAACTGTAATTTACGTAATAGCTATCGGGATAAGTTAATTTTATGGTATTGCTGTTGTTATCTAATGTATATTGAACAACTTTGCTATCCGGAGTTGTTTCACTAATTAACCTACCAGCTGAATCGTAAGCAAAACTAAAGCTGCCAGTGGAAGGATCGTTTGCTACAACTGGAGTACTAGTAGTGAGTGGTCTACTAGCCAAATCATAAGTATAGCTAACCGTGGCTTCACTTTGTGGAGCCTTACTGGTTAATCTGTTTAAGGTGTCATAAGTATAGGTTATTGAATTACCAATACGAGTTATTAAACTTAAAATATTGCTATTAGCGTCATACGTATAATTTTGCGTTGTTGAATCAGGGAAAGTTTTAACAGCTAATCTATCAAAGCCATCATAAGTATAAGTAGTTGAATTAGAATTAGCATCAGCTACACTAGCTAATAAGCCATTTGCGGTATAGGTTTTAGTTTCTTCAATAACAGAATTTGCATTAGTTATAGTGCTAATACGGCTAACTGGATCATAAGCGTAAGTTGTCACATTACCTTTGGGATCCTTAGAAGTAAGCAAACGTCTTAAATTGTCATAAGTTAAAGTGGTTGTATTACTGGATGGATCAATTGAAGTTACAAGCTGATTGCTATAGTTGTAAGTATATGTATAGGTTTGCGTTGTAGAGCTATTTATCTGATTGGTTTTAGTCAGTAAATTATTATTGGCATCATAACCAAAACCTGATTGAGCTGAATCTGGGGCAATAACGTTAGTTAGCCTACGTAAGGCATCATAAGAATTATTAGTAGTATTGCCATTAGGATCTGTAACTGTTAATAAATTACCAACATTATCATAAGTAAAAGTTGTCGTTAAGTTTAAATGGGGACTTGTTCCATAATCATGAATTACGGATAATAAATTACCGGTAATTGCATCATAATTATATTGAGCTATAATACCTGTTTCATCAGTAGCTGTTAATACCTGACCAATGTTGTTATAGGTATAGATTATTATTGGAGTCTGGCTATTAACAACTGGTTTGGTCACCTGAAGTAAATTACCCAATGATGAATCATAGGTAAAAGTAGTAGTATTGCCTAAGCCATCGGTAAATGAGGCTACCTTATTCCAGATAGGATTGTAGGTACAGGTATTGGTCATAGGGCTTAAAGTAGAGCCAGGCACTGGTGCAGCTACAGTAGATAAAACATTGTTATTGTTGTCATAGGTAAAAGTCGTGCTATTACCTAAAGGTAATGTAGTTTGAACAAGCCTATTTAAACCATCGTAAACATTATCAATTTCCTGCCCTAATTGATTTATATCACGATAAGCCTTACCCAGGCTATTAAAAAATTTAACTTTGCTATTGCCATTAGGGTCAACTTCTTCAATGCGATAGCCACCAAAATAATAAGTCCACTGGTTACCGGTAGCATCAGTTTGCGTTTCCACTCGACCTAACGAATCATAAACATTGGTTACGAAGGCTTTTAGTAAATTAGCTGGTAAATAATAACTGGTTAATCGGTTATTGCTATCGTAAGCAAATGTAGTTGTATTTCCTAATGCATTAGTAAAACCAGTTAAATTATTACCAGTGTAAGTATAACTAACGCTGCGACCAGTGTTATCAGTTATCGAACTAACTAAATTGGAAGCATTATAACTAAATGTTAAAGATTTACCAAGTGTATTGCTTACAGTGGTTAACAGATTACTGGTATTATAGTTATAGGTAAGACTAATACCATTAGCATTAGACCAGCTGGAAACATTGCCATTAGCATTAAAATTCCAGGAAATATTCTGTGGTGTTTTAAGCGTAAATAAGTTATTGACTAACTGTAATTTATTAGCATTAGCTGGAGGTGGGTTGTAGCTGCCATCGGGAAGTAAAACATAAACTTGTGTATTATTAGGAAGGTTAACAATCTCAGTATTTAAAGTTAAATTATCAATAAACCAGCTGTTGCATAAAGCACTAAAGGTTAAATCAGTTAAGCTATTAGTTTTAAAATTAGGATCTGCTAAAATATTACTGGTGGTATATATTTCAGCAATACTGCCAGCTGCGTCAATTGCAGAATCTTCACCCATGCCCTGATAACCATCACTATTGTTTTGAATGGAAATAGTATAATTATGTGTCCAGCCATTGCCAAAAGCACCAATCTGACTACTTTGACCTGAAACATAAAAGCGGTTTAAAGCTAAGCCATAAGGAAATGAAGCACTGCCAACGGATAAGTCCTGATGAGCATATAAATAATTACCAGTAAATAAATCTATTGGTTCATTTGTTGTATTGTCCGGATGTAATGGCATTGGATTATTAGGGCTGCCTTGCTCTGGTTGGTTATTTTGCGCTCCATCATTTACTTGCTTTGGTGTTTGAGGCTCTGTTCCATTACCACCATTAAGTCCACCATCAATTTCAGTACCAATAATATTATTTGTTCCTAAAACATAATAGGCTGTACCTACCCAGGAATTTATTGTTTCATTGCCAAACTGCGGTAGAACTACCGTATCACCATTACTAATGTCGGAGTTGATATTACTTATAGCGCTAGCTGAATAATTACTTAAATAAGACTGAACATTTGGTGGTGGTGGTGTATTATTCCAGTTACTGGAATTAGCATTAAAGATTAGGGCACTAGAAGTATTTTCAGCATCAATTACTTTTGGCGTATCAATAGCCACAATTTTAGCCATCTGTTGAATAACTGCCGATTCAAAAGCTGAAGCATGAATAGATGCATTCATAAAAACAGTATCAGCATTAGCAGTTACACCATTTAATGAAGTACAGGTACTAACTGTTCCAGCTATATCAAAAGCTGGAGTGTTTACATAGCCAATCAGCCCAACCCCTTGAAAATAAACAGTAGTGCAGTTATTAAGCTGATCAATTAAATCATTGGCAGTTCTATTTTCAGATGAATGAGTGTACCAGTACATGGCTAAACTTTCACCAAGCACTGGTTCTGATGAGTCACTATTCCCGCCAAGTCTATTAATAGCTAATATCTGACGGTGGTATTCAATCATCTGTCTGCTACTTGTGCCCCAGGAATTACCTAGAAAATATGGATTTGTCGAATTAATATACTGGCTGTCTGCAAATTGATAATAGGATGTTGTAACAGTTAAAGTAATTGGATTATAACTACCTGGACTTATAGCAGTTCCAGGAGAGCCTTGAGCTACACCAGCTAAATAAAGTATTGGTTGATTAGATGAATTAAAGAACAAAGTTAATCTTTGACCGTAAATATCATCAGCGTAATATGTTTCATTAATGCCCTGAAACTGAATCTCAAAAGTCATACGATAGCTATCCGGCATGGTAGGATAAACTGTTGGTGTAGTACCAGATTCTTGGTAGGCTAAAGCAGTATTATGCTGAGGTGTGGTAACCTTATTTAAAGTTTTACCACCAATAATATCTTTTAAACTGGCACTTGGACTATTAGTTCTTATCCAGTTAATTAAATTAACAGCATAAGTTTTTAAGTCATTGCGAATATTGCTACGATTAACATTTTGAATAGAAGTAGGACTGGTGGAAGAACTCATTCCTACTTCAGCATCACTAATAAAGCTAGCTAAATTAAAATTCATAGCCGAAGCTAAATTTATACCTGTAGTATAGTTATAGCTTTTAAAGCTTGGATCAAAGACATAGGTGCTACTGCCATCTACTACTTGAACCCACATATGAGACAAAACAACATTATTTAAGGATCCATCTGAATTAGCCGTAACATTATTAGGAATGCCACCGTTATCTAACAATGTCTGTATATTGGTGGCCTTGCTGTTGTCGGTATTTAACCAGCTGGCAACTTGAGCTGGAGTTAATTGAATATCACCAAGCACAAAGCTAGCTGAATAACCAGCCTGACTTAATAAAGCTACCATAAGTTCAGATTGGTCAAAGTCATTACCCTCGCCATCCATTAAAGCTCCAAAGGCTCCACGCTGAACCCCATAGACAGGTGTATAAGCAATATTGTTATAAACATACTGAAATATATTTTGTATACCTTCATCATTAACTGTATTTTTAGTTAAAGCACGTGCTAATTCAGCGATGGATCCTGGTGTCGTTGGTAATGATGCTGTAGTGTGTAAACCAGTTGGGCTAGTATTAGAAGATGTCTTACCAGATGTCTTACCAGAAGTCTTAGTTAATGTTTTGCTAGAAATCGGGCTAGATGTTTTATTTAATGTTTTAGGTTTAAGCATTAAGCTATTAGCATTAGCTGGATGATTAATATTCTTGGGCAGTTTACGCTTTAGTAACAATGCATAAGCTTGCGCTGGAGTCATATGTTTAAGTTTAAGCCTATGAAACCCAGGATGGCTTGGCATTACATTATGGGGGTTGTTTATGGGCTTAATATTATTTGCTTTAATAATCTTGCTTGCCTTGTCAGACGCTATCGACTTTCTGTGAATATTGCCATTGCCAGGTAGATTAACTAACCCAAGTGGATGTAAAACCTCGGGCTTAGCATAAGCTAATGGTACAATTGCTGTAAGCAATAATTGCCATAACATAAGCACTGCAATTGTGATTACTCTAGTAGACTTATTTTTTATTTTAAACACGATTGATTTAACCTTTAAATAATTTATACATTTTAAAAAATAATACTTGTCTGGATACCGCTAATTAATAATCTTTAAATTTTAGCACCCGCCATAAGCCTTACCCTTGTAACTTGGTAAACAAAATCGTTACTAGCATTAACAGGGTTCTTGCTTAATATACTTATTAATAAATAATTTCTCTAACAACCATTTAACCCGCATACTGTTACTACTGTGCTACGGTTACCCATAGCATCATAGCTATAGGTAATAATAGTACCATTAGCAAAAGTAATAGTTATTAATCGACCTAAGGCATCATAAGTATAGCTAACCGAATCAGATGCGGCCAGCGAGCTTGGATAATTGCTTATTAGCCCAAATAATAAAACTGCCAAAATTAATTTATGCATTGGTACATTTACCTTTACTGCCTTGATTTTTTTAATTTAACTTGGGCAACCTGTTGGAATATTATGATTTCACAAATATTGCACAAATGTTATCATTGAATATAAAAATGTGTCAATAGAGATATAAACTATTTAAAAATATTTAAACCAAATTCTACTTTACAACTGTTTTTGGTAAATTAGCTTATAAATTGGTTTATTACTAGTATTTTTGTATTATTGACCTTATTACTTTATTTTAACTAAAATAAAGTAATAATTATTCTTTAAACAATATGTCATTCTAATTATCGTTGATCACATAAAAAGTATCCTTGTACTTAATCTGCTTTGAGAAAACTTAATATTACTTAAGAACCTAATTTTTAGTTGCCTATCTTTGTTAAATTGTTGCTTTATATATTTAATATGAATGAATGTGTAATTTAAATTTTTTTTGAGAATATGCATTGAGATTAAGATGAAAATTGCTTTAATATGTGTTTTGGCTTTTGTTTTGGATAATGTATTCGGTGAATTTCAATACTTTCACCCATTAGTTGGTTTTGGAAATTTAGCTAATTTTTTTGAAAAAATGGCTAACCATGGTAAATTTTTAAAAATTAAAGGTTTATTAGCTGTGATATTTTTAGTTTTACCTTTGCCATTACTTATAAATTTTAAACTACCAAATAATTTATTTGGTCAATGTATAAGTATTCTATGCCTTTATTTGGCAATAGGGGCTAAAAGTTTAAAGGATCATAGTTTAATAGTGGCTACTAATCTTAAGCAAAATAACTTAAACTTGGCTCGGAAAAATTTAAGTTATATTGTTAGCCGTGATACTGCGAACTTAAACGAACTTTTAATAGCCAAAGCAACTATTGAATCTGTTTTAGAAAATGGCAATGATGCGATTTTTGCACCATTATTTTGGTTTGTCCTGGCTGGACCAGCTGGTGTGATATTATTTCGCTTAGTTAATACGCTTGATGCAATGTGGGGTTATAAAAACATTAAATTTCTTGATTTTGGCTGGGCAGCTGCTAAGGCTGATGACTTAATGAATTTAATACCTGCTCGTTTAACTGCTATTAGTTATTGTATTTTAGGTGATTTCAAAATAGGCTTTCAGTGTTGGATCGAACAAGGTAATAATTGGTATTCACCTAACGCTGGTCCAGTTATGTCTAGTGGTGCTGGAGCCCTAAATATAGTTTTAGGTGGCGATGCATTTTATGATGGTATTTTAAAAGTAAGGCCAAAGCTAGGCATGGGTCGTGAGCCAAATTTGAACGACATTTATTTAGCTAATAACTTAATCGCTAAAACTATATATTTATGGTTATTTTTAATTTTAATAGCTAATTTATGGGTAAGTTTATGTTAAATCATGGTGGTGCTATCAGTAAAGCTGCGTTAAAATACAATATTCCTGTTAGTAAATGGCTAGATTTATCTACTGGAATTAATTTAAATGGTTATCCAGTGAATAATATTCCTGTTACGGCTTGGCTTAAATTGCCCGATTGTGATCATGAACTCATTCAAGCCGCTAAATTATATTATAATACCGAATTTTTATTAAGTTGTAATGGTTCACAATCAGTCATTCAATTATTACCGCGTTTAAGAAATTTATCTAAAATCGGTCTTGTTTTTCCTAGTTACAATGAACACGAATATGCTTGGTCTAAACATAAACATCAAATTAATTATATTGATCCGGATAATATATTACAGGCTGCTTATGATAATGATGTCGTAATAATTTGTAATCCTAATAATCCTAGTGGACGATTTTATCCAGTTAATGAACTTTTAGAATGTCGCAATTTATTAATGGCTAAAAATGGTTGGTTAATTGTTGATGAGGCTTTTATTGATGCTGATAAAGAAGCTAATAGTTTAACTGGCTTAACGGATAAAAAGGGCTTAATTGTTCTAAGGTCTATTGGCAAATTTTTTGGCTTAGCTGGGGCTAGAGTAGGTTTTGTTGTTGCTGAACCCACCTTTTTAGCACTTATTCAAAATGAATTAGGGCCATGGAGCGTTACTGGGCCATCTCAATATATTGTAACTAAAGCGTTATTGGATACAAAATGGCAAAATGAAAATATTTTAGACTTAAAACAACGTAGTCAGCGCTTAAAAAAAACACTTCAATTATGTAATTTAAGTATAACTGGTAGTACTAATTATTTTCATTGGATTATTAATGATAAGGCTTATTTAATTCAAAATATTTTAGCTAATCAAGCTATTTGGGTTAGACTCTTTGACAACCCGTTAAGTATTCGCATAGGTATTCCTGCCTTAGAAAGTGACTGGGACAAGTTACAAGAGGCCTTAAAAAAAATTAGCACTATTTAAATTACTTTTAGTTAAGATAGTTTGATTGCTGTCAAGGAAAATATAGGTTTTACAATTAATTAAATATTTTTTAAAGGGTTTATTTGAGAAGTATATAATAAGTTTTATTTAATTGAGTAATAAACTGACTATTTTTAAATTAAGATTTAGGATAGTTTAAATTCACGTTCTGAAGCTTTTGAAATCGAACCAAATGACAGTTATGCCCCAAAATAATCCTAATAAAATTGTCTTATTAAGTCATAGTGATACAGATTTAATTACTTTAGCTAAAGTTGTTGAATTACTGCCTAATAATTTTCCTGAAATTCAAGGCTATAACTTACAGTCATTTCATGAAGATATAACTAAATTAGATGCTATATTAACAAAAGCTAATCTTGTTATCGTCCGTTTGCTTGGCAACCTGGAGTCAATCAATAATTTTAAAACATTATTAGAAAATTTAAAAGATAAAGGTAAACATTTAATTGTTTTAAGTGGCTGCCTAGAATTTAACCCCGAATTTAATTATTTAAACCCCAACGATTATTCTATCGTTCAATCGGTTAATAGTTATTTTCAAGCTGGTGGCTTAAATAATATGATTCAGTTATTTAAGTTTTTAAGTGATAAATTGTATTGCTCTGAATATGGTTATCTTCAAGCTGAAAATATTCCGATGCATGGCTTTTATTATCCGCAATATAGTAGTAACGACTTTGATTTTGATGTCTTTAGAAAAATAAAAAGATATAAAGCTACAGTCTTAATTGTTTTTTATCGAGCTCATTATGTTAGTGGTAATGTTGATTTTATAAATCAACTTGTAGACAAGTTGAATAAGATTGGGTTAGATGCTTTGCCAGTATTTACTGCATCTTTAAGTGTTGTTGATAAAGATTTTAAGATTCCGCTAGCACTTAAATTTTTAGGAGAAAATCCTGATAATATAGTTGATATTATAATTAATACTACATCATTTTCAGTTGCTAAATTAAGCGCTAATAGTCTTGATGTTAAATCGGATAATTATCAAAGTTTATTTAATATACCAGTTTTGCAAGCTATTATAAGCTCTATGGATATTAAAGAGTGGCAAAATTCAGCACGCGGGTTAAATCCTTTGGATACGGCGATGAATGTTGTAATACCGGAATTTGATGGAAGAATTATAACTAAACCAATTGCCTGTAAGGAAAAACAACAGCATATCAATTTGGAATTTTCGCTCCATAAAGCTATTGATGATCGAATTGATGCGGTTTGTAAACTGGCAAAAAAATATTGTAATTTAAAGCATAAAGATAATACTAATAAAAAAATTGCCTTTATCTTTACTAACTCAAGTGCTAAAGCTGCACAAATTGGTAATGCCGTTGGTCTTGATTCGGCTGCTTCATTAATAAATATTCTTAAAGCTATGGAAAAGTCTAATTATAATGTAGGGCAATTTCCTCACACTGGCACTCAAATGTTGCAACAATTAATTGAATCAGGATCCTATGATACGGAAATACTAACTCAAGAGCAATACAGTAAGGCTTTAGGTAATGTAAGTTTACCTTTGTATCAGTCCTGGTTTAATGAATTACCCTTAAAATTACAAAATGATATGATTGAACAATGGGGTTTGCCTCCAGGAACGGCTTATCATTACCAGGACAGCTTAATGGTAGCTGGACTTAGTTTTGGTAATATGGCAATTTTATTACAGCCGCCAAGAGGTTATGGCATGGATCAAGATGCTATTTATCATAAACCCGATTTGCCACCAACTCATCACTATTTGGCTGTATATCGTTGGCTTAAAGAGATATTTCAGGCTGATGCTATAATTCACATGGGCAAACATGGAACCCTTGAATGGTTACCGGGTAAAGGCGTTGGTTTGTCAAATAATTGTTTCCCTGATGCTGTTTTAGCTGATTTACCATTGTTCTACCCTTTTATAATTAACGATCCTGGTGAAGGCTGTCAGGCTAAACGACGCAGTCATGCGGCTATTGTTGATCATATGATGCCGGCTATGACTACGGCTGATACTTATGGTAGTATGGCAGAGTTGGTTCAATTAATTGATGAATACTATCAGTTAGAATTATTAGATCCAACTAAGTTACCAGCGCTTCAACAACAAATTTATGATCTTATTCAACAAGCTAATTTAGAATATGATTTAGAGGTATTATTAGCCGCTGAATTAAATGAATTAAATCAGGAATCAGTAATAAGTACTAATTTAGAGCTTAAATTAAATGATACTAATATTAAAAGTCAATTAGAAAAATTAAACAGTGTTAAATTTTCGCATTTAATACAAGAAATTGATGGCTATTTATGTGAATTAGGTCTAGCTCAAATACGTAGTGGCTTGCATACATTAGGTGTTGCTCCATGTGGCAATGACTTAGTCGATACCTTATATTCCTTAACCAGATTGCCAAATATTGATATTTCTAGTTTGCAAGCCAAACTAGCTCAATATTTTAATTTTGACTTAAATGAATTACTAACCCAAAAAGGCAATAAAATTACGAATCGAAGTAATCACGTGACTACCTTAGCTGGTAAAAATATCGTTACTTATAGTGATGCGCTTGAAACAATTGATAAATTAGGTCATGATTTAATCTATGAGTTAATGCTTAATAATTTTACGCTTAATAGCATTAATCTTTGTATTAATAAAATATTACCTAGAGCTGATGATGAAAACAAATTGATTAGTAGTGAAATACACTCAATTTTAGAGTATATTTGTCTTAATATTTATCCTAATATTTTAAATTGTAGTTTGGAAATTGATAATTTACTAAAAGGCTTAAATGGTCAATTTATTCCACCAGGACCTAGTGGTGCTCCTACCCGTGGCATGGTTCATATTTTACCCACGGGACGAAATTTTTATTCAGTTGACCCAAACACTTTGCCGTCAATGTCTAGTTGGCAAACTGGTCAATTCATGGCGGATAAAGTTATTCAACGTTATTACACTGATACTGGAGAATATCCTAAAACAATTAGTATTAGTATTTGGGGTACAAGCGTAATGCGCACCCATGGTGATGATATTGCTCAGGTTTTAGCTTTAATGGGTGTTCGGCCTGTATGGCAGAAAGAAAATCGACGTTTGATTAGTTTAGAAGTCATTCCTCTAGTTGAACTTAAACGTCCACGTATTGATGTGACTACTAGAATTAGTGGCTTTTTTCGCGATGCTTTTGGTAATTTAATTTCTTTATTAGCTAAGGCCGTAAATATTGTCATTGAACAGGATGAACCCTTAAATTTAAATTATATTAGAGCTAACTATCTTGCAGAATTAAGTAGTTACATTGCTCTTGGCATGCCTGAAATTCAAGCTAAGGCTAAAGCTGCCTATCGAATTTTTGGTTCTAAGCCAGGGAGTTATGGTGCGGGAATTTTACCATTGATTCAAGAAAAAAACTGGCAAAATTGTGATGATTTTGCCAAAGTCTATATTAATTGGGGTGGGTATGCTTATAGTCATGAGGACTTTGGACAAGAAGCTTTTGATATTTATAGTTTAAGATTAAAAAATACCCAAATAGCCCTTCATAATCAAGACAATCGTGAACATGATATTTTTGATAGTGATGACTATTTTCAGTATCATGGTGGTATGATCGCTACTATTAAAAGTTTAAGCGGAAAGACCCCGATGAGTTATTTTGGTGACAGTCAAAATCCCCAAAATGTAAAAGTTAATGACTTAAAACAAGAAGTTAATAAAGTTTTTCGCACTCGTGTTATCAATCCTAAGTGGCTTGATAGTATTCTCAAACATGGATATCGTGGTGGGGTTGAACTTAATGCAACGATTGATTATTTGTTTGGCTATGATGCTACCGCTAACGTTCTAGAAGACTGGATGTATGAAGCAGTTGCTCAAAACTATGTTCAAGCTAAAGAAATTCAAGAATTTTTCCGAGTCAATAACCCATGGGCTCTTATGGCCATTGCGCAAAGACTACTTGAAGCAATTGATCGAGGAATGTGGGTTAATCCTAGTAAAGAAACCATCGAAGAGTTAAAACAAATTTATTTACACACAGAAGATCAATTAGAGGCTAGTAATAATAAATGAATAAAATATACCCATTTTCAGCAATTGTTGGTCAGGATCAGTTAAAACAAGCGTTATTGCTTTGTGCTATTAATCCAGCTATTGGTGGCGTATTAATTATAGGTGATAAAGGTACGGCTAAAAGTACAGCTGCTAGAGCTTTAGCTAATTTATTACCGTTAATTAAGGCTAATCTTAACTGTGCCTACAATTGTGAACCTGATAATATTGCTGCTGAATGTCATATTTGTCATGATAATGTTGATTTTAACCTTATTTCTAGTCCTTTTATTAATTTGCCTATTGGTGCAACTGAAGATAAAATAATTGGTACAATTGACCTTGAAAGAACAATTAAAGAAGGAAAACGCGTTTTTCAACCTGGTTTATTAGCCAATGCCAATCGAGGAGTTTTGTATGTTGATGAGGTTAATTTACTGCCAGATAATTTAGTTGATATCCTTCTAGATGTAGCTGCGATGGGTGTTAATCTCGTAGCTAGAGATGGTATTATAATAAAACATCAATCCGAATTTACGCTGATTGGTACCATGAATCCTGAAGAAGGTAATTTAAGACCACAGTTATTAGATAGATTTGGTCTTATGGTTGAAATTCAGGCTTCAATTGATCCTGAAATTAGAACTGAAATAATTAGACGCAGATTAAAATACGAAAACTGTCCTGATGATTTTTTTGATATTTGGCACGTTCCGGAGCTAGAATTAAAGGAACAAATTCTTAGAGCTATAAATATTTTGCCAAATGTGCAGTTATCCGATAATTTATTGTCATTCATTAGTCTGATTTGCTGTAAATTAGGTATTAAAAGTTTAAGGGCTGATATTACTATTTCTAAGGCTAGCAAAACATTGGCTGCTTTAGATAATAGATTAAAAGTAAATATTGATGATATTCATATAGCCAGTAAGCTTGTGCTGCCACATCGAAAACGTATTGGTATTAATGATTCGCATGGCTTAGATAATGAAATGCTAAATGATTTAATTAATGAAGCAAAGGCTCAATCATCAACTAACAAGATGGAAGCAACCAAAACGCAAGTGGATAATTCACCTGTTAACATCGAAAATTTGTTCGATAATAAGCAAAACATAACTATTCAAGCAAATGATAATGGTCAAAGTGTTAATATACCATCAATTGTAAATACTGATTTAAGATTTAAGTTAAACAGTAAAAATAATTTAGCTTTAAGCGGGAGCACTAGTAAAATTAATAATCATAGTCGCGGTCATTTTATCAAAGCTATTCCAGATGAAAACCCTTTTAAATTAGCTGTTAATGAGACTATTAATCATAGTTTATTAAGACATGGAAATAAACTAGGAGTCGAAAAACAAGACTTTCACCGCCAGGAATTAATGAATAAACAGGCTAATTTAATTATATTTATTGTTGATGCATCAGGATCCATGTCGGCTTTAAAGAGAATGGAAGTAGTAAAAGGTACAGTACTATCACTTTTAACTGATGCCTATCAAAGAAGAGATAAAGTTGCTGTTGTAAGTTTTAAAGGCAATGATGCTAAACTAATTTTACGTCCAACTAAGTCAATTGATTTAGCAAAAAACCAGTTGACTGTGTTAGAAACTGGTGGGACTACTCCTTTGGCGGCAGCAATTAATTTTGGCGTTAAACAAGCGCTTTATTCTTTAAAGGAAAATTTAGATCCGCTCATTATTTTTCTGACTGATGGCAAAGCCAATGTTAATTTTAATGCTAATATTTCTCTTGAAACTGATCTGGCTCAAGAAGCTTTAAAATTTAGTTCTTTAAATTTAAGATCCATAGTTATTGATACTGAAGTTGGATCTGTTTGTTTTAATAAAAGTGTTAGCTTGGCGAAGTTATTAAAAGCTCAATATCTTAAATTAGATAAGCTTACCAGTGAAAGTTTAACCTTGGCTATTAATAATTATTGTTTGCAAAGTGATTTTTGAGTATTGGTATTAAAATGGATAATTTTCTGCAAAATTTACAAGTGCCTGATTCTAACCTTAACCAAGGAATTGTCTATCTAATTGGTGCTGGACCTGGCGACGTAGAACTTTTGACATTGCAAGCGGTAAGAATTTTAAAAGTTGTAGATTTGATTTTAATTGATAGTTTGGTTAATCCAGAAGTTCTGCAATTTGCTAGACCCGATGCTCAAATAATCAATGTTGGTAAAGGCTGTGGTAAAGAATCAACACCTCAACCTGTTATTAATGATCTAATGGTTAATAATGCTAGGCTGGGAAAAAAAATTGCCCGCTTAAAAGGCGGTGATCCTTTTATTTTTGGTCGTGGTGGTGAAGAAATTGAATATTTGCACGATAATGCAATTAAGACACAAATCATTAGTGGAATTACAGCAGGCAGTAATGTTCCGGCTTGTTTGGGCATACCATTAACGCATCGTGATTATGCTCAATCGGTTATTTTCATTACTGGTAGCTCCAAGAATCATACTGTTAATGTGGTTTGGAAAGACATAGCCAAACCGGACAATACTATTGTTATATTTATGGGTTTAGCTAAACTTAAAGAAATTGTAACCAGTATAATTGAAGCCGGAATGCCTGCTTCAATCCCCGCTGCGGCTATTGAAAATGGTAGCCGGACAAGTCAAAGACAGATATTAGCCTGTCTTGAAGATTTACCTGAATTAGTTAATAAAGCTCAATTTATAAGCCCGACTTTAATTATTATCGGTCAGGTAGTTATTTTATCGCCATTGTGGAAGACTAAAAAATCATCATCTACCTCTTCTCCTTTAATTAATTCTCAAAGCGTGGTGCAGTTATGATTTATTGTGTTGGTGTTGGTCCTGGTGATAAAAAACATATAACTAATTATGCAATTGAATTAATTAGCAATGCTGATGTAGTTGTTGGGTTTGAATATGTCTTAAAAATAATTGATACTTATCTTAAATCCAGTACTAAAACCTATGTTTTAACTTATAAGAATCAGGTTAGTAAACTTGAGGAAATCGCCAGGCTCCATCACCAGGGGCTAAATGTGATTGTTGCTTTTATGGGCGATATTCATTTTAGTGGTTTTCAATTATTCGAACGGGTCGAATTAGCATGTGGTCATAATGTTGAAACGGTTCCGGGAATTTCTTCAAGCCAAATCTTAGCATCTAGAGCTAGAGTTTGTTTTGATGAAACTAGTTTTATTACCTTTCATCGACGTGGCAATATTGAACCTTTTAAAAAGCATTTAATTAGTAGTTTAAATGATCAGCGTAATGTTATAATTATACCCAGGCCATTTGATTTCATGCCTAATGATATTGCCCATTTTTTATTAGATAATGGTATTGATACCACTCATCAAGTTGAGGTGTGGGAAAATTTAACCCAAGCTGAAAGCTGTTGGACTGGTTTCCTAAAAGACTTAAATCAAGATTTTAGTGATATAAGCATTATGTTAATTCGTTGTTTAGTACCACTTACCAGTCAATTATAAAATAATGCAACAAAATTTAACTACTATAATTATAATGGGTCATGGGACTAAAGATAATGCAGGTATTAAGCAATTTGAGAATTTGGTAGAAATTATATCACAGTTGTCGCCTGATAAAATAATTAAAAAGGCTTATCTTGAATTTCAATCACCCACTTTGAATGAAGCCGTTTTAGAGAGCTTGCAAAATGGTAGTAGAAATATTATAGTGCAGCCTGCGCTGCTTATTAATGCCATGCATTCAAAAATTGATATTCCCAAGGAAATAATAGTTTTGCGCCAAAAATATCCTGATGTTAATATTAGTTATGGAACTGCCATAGGAATTCATTATGTAATTCTAAAGCTGTGTCGACAATTACTAATTGAGGCTATGGGAAGGTCAAGCCATCAAATAAAGGCAAGTCAAACTTGTTTAGTCTTAGTTGGTCGGGGAACAACTGATCCCGATTCTAATTCTGAAATTTATAAATTAGCTCGATTGTTAGAAGAAGGTATGCATTTTCAAAGTTCGATTATTTGTTATTCTGGAACGGCTAAGCCTTCTGTATTAGAGGGTCTTAAGCGAGCGCTTAAACAAAACAATAAAAATATTATCGTTTTTCCTTTTATGCTATTTGATGGTGTATTAGTTAAAAGAATTTATGATGCTTGTGATCTTATAGCTAAGGCAAATCCTGATGTGCGCTTGATTAAAGCGGACTATTTGAATGCTAGTATTGAGCTGGCTTCAATTTTGTTAGAAAGGGCAAATGAGGCAGCTAATGGTATAGCATTAATGAATTGTAGCTTATGTAAATATAATGTGCCATTAATTGGCTTTGAAAGTCAAAGTAATTCCAAGCAATCTAAACTTGTTATAAATAATTTTGAACCTTATGTAATGAATGATATAGAACGTAAGAGTTTTGAAATTATTAGTACTTCTTTTGACTGGTCGAAAGTTAATAAAGAAAATCTAGCTGTTGCGCAAAGATTAGTACATACTAGTGGTGATTATAATAATATTCAAGATTTATTTATTTCTGATGGTGCCGTAGAAATTGGTATCAGAAATTTATTGCGTTGTAAACAGATTGTAACCGATGTAACGATGGTTCAAAGTGGTATAAAAAAAGATTTACTAGCCAAATTAAAAATCAATGTATGGTGTGGTGTACATGATGAAGAAAGCTATATCATGTCTAAAGCTTTTAATATTACTCGATCAGCATCTGCTATGCGTAGGGCTTTTGATTTGTTTGGCAATAACATCATTTTAGCTATTGGGGATGCACCAACAGCTTTGTTTGAATGTTTAAGATTAATTAAGAATAATCACTGGCGTCCACAATTAATCATTGCTTTACCAGTCGGTTTTGTTGGCACTGTTGAATCTAAAAATGAGTTGATAAATTGTCTGCAAATTCCGCGCATTACCAATTCTGGTAATAAAGGTGGATCGCCTTGGGCAGCTAGTGTTATAAATGCATTGTTAATAGAAGGTATTAATTATGTCGCACAAAGTAAAATTATAAGTACAGAGGTCATTAGATAATTGATGAAACAATTTGACTTAAGTAAATTAGCCCTAAATGGATTAAGACGTGGGTTTACCACGGGTAGTTGTGCTACAGCAGCTGTTAAAGCTGCTGTGATTTATTATTACCATAATATTGCATTAAGCACTGTAGAAATAACTTTGCCAGATTACGAACATTTTTTAACTATAGGTATTGATAAGGTGTTGAAACTGTCAGAAGATAATACTATTGAAGCTCGGGTTGTAAAATATGCTGGTGATGATCCAGATCAAACTAATGGAGCCAGTATTTCTGCAATTATTAAGCCTAATAATAGAGGTTTTAATAAATTTTTTGCCGGATCCGGTGTAGGAACTGTAACGGCGCCGGGGATTAATTTACCTATCGGTGAGCCGGCTATTAATCCAGTTCCTCGTTTAATGATTAATAATGCCATAAATGAAGTCTTGGAAGGAGCTATTAATCCTGGTTTTGACCTTACTATTGGCTGTGTAAATGGAGAAGCTATTGCCCGAAAAACTTTTAATTTGAAATTAGGAATTGTAGGTGGTATTTCTATTTTAGGTACTACTGGTATTGTTGAGCCAATGTCACTTGAAGCTTATAAAGCCGCTATTGAAGTTTATTTGAAAGTTGCTTTGGCTAGTGCATTAGATAGCTGTGGTAATAATACTGTGGCTATTTTACCTGGAAATATTGGTATTAATTACGCTAAGAATATTTTAAAACTGAATTCTAAGCAAATTGTCCACATCTCAAATTTTATCGGTTTTTCACTAGATAGTATTGAAAGAAATTTAAATAATACCACTTTAGAAAATCTTTATTTATTAGGTCATCCGGGTAAAATTGCTAAGACTCTTACTAATAATTTTGATACTCATTCGGCTAAAAGCCCTATGGCTATGTCTAACCTGTCGCAAATGGCCAGTAGTGTTTTTAGTGACTTAAACATAAGTAAACAAATTAAAGCTTGTCCAACTGTTGAAGCTGTTTGTACTTTATTAAAAGATAATCCTCGGGCTAGTCTTTTTTGGCAATATATAGAAAATCAAATTGTTAAAAAACTACAAATTAAACGAGTAAATAATTTTAAAGTTAAGCTGTTTGATTTAAAGGGAAATATTTTAGGAGACCAAAATGAATAAACGAAGTTTTTTT
>DAHXLC010000222.1 GCA_027371815.1 Candidatus Melainabacteria bacterium
TTGACGGGATATTTCGGTGGCCGCTTCAAGATTGGTTCTTTTAACAGTTTGGGCTTGGGTTCGTGAACTGGTAAATCTTCCTGAGTTGACGTCGATTACCGTTAAAGCTTCTGTCGGTTGAATATTTAAATGACCACCACTAGGTAAATCAACTCGATCAGATAGAGCCAGTTCAATTTCCTTATCGATATTACGACTGACTAAAAGACTTGCATTAGAATCATTGCAGGTAACTTTAGTGTTTTTGCTAGCCCAGCCACTTAAATATTCTTGAGCTCGTTTACAAGCGTCTTGACTATCTAAGATTATTTCATTCATATCTTGGCTGTAGGTATCACGAATAACTCGGTATAACAAGTCTTGGTCGCGATAAATAAGTGTTGGCCCGATAGTTGCCTCTGCTTGAGTCACTATTGACTGCCAGCGATCCCAGAGTAATTCAAAATCATCAAAAAGTTCTTGTTCAGTGTGTCCTTTAGCTTCAGTGCGAATAATAACACCTACTCCAGGAGGTTTCATTAAGTTAATTATTGACTTTAGGCGTAGTCTTTCTCTAATATCACTAACTCGACGTGAAACAGATATCCCTTGTTCTTCAGGAACTAAAACGAGAAATTTTCCGGGTAAGCTTACCGCTGTAGATACGCGAGGCCCTTTGTGTCCAGTTGGTTCTTTAGTTATTTGAATTAAAAGCTTTTGTTTAGGAACCAGTCGTTCTTTTAAATTTCCTTGACCACGAATGTCATTGGCATGAAGGAAACCCATTTTATCTTTGCCTAAATTTACAAATGCAGCATCTATAGCCGGTAGTATATTTTCGACAATGGCTGTATATACATCACCAAGTAATAGTTCTCCTCGATTAACAAAAAACTCAACTACACGTTCATTTTCTAAAAGTGTTGCTATACCATCTTCTTCTGCTATAATTAGCGATCTTTTCATTATTTACCTCTATATTGATTATGACCATAATGTCAATAAAAACTGCTGTTTTACTGATTTAAAACTAAGTATATTTTTTAATAAGTCATTAAAGACAAAAATTTGCGAATTTCCAAACATGGATAATTATGTATTGATTGAAGGATTAAAACCAAATGTTCAAATTAGTTTTGTTTTCACAAAAATTTGATAATATTATTAAATTTTTGTGGTTCAAACTTAAGAAATTAAAATTGTTGGTTTTAATGAAAACAAATCATTAAAGATATCAATTTTAATTTTGATACTTAGTACTTATTGTTATTATTGTTTTGTTAAAATATGCTTTAAACACTGGATAGCCAAAACAATTTAAAACTTACGATTCAAGTAACTTCTTAAACCTTAATTATTATAACAAAAAAAAACGCCTAGACAGGATCTTAAAATAAATTAATTATCAATATTTACATAATTTTATCGTTTCTTTTAGCTTAAAGCGTGGTAAATAAGATTTAGAATTAACAATTTGTTTATATTTAAGGTTTTTACATTGATTATTGATGCATTTGCTAACTATTTACGAAAAAGTGATCCTGAGTTATCGGCTCTGGTTATATTAGCAAGGTGGCTTTGGGAAAATTTAACTTTTGCTGAAAATAATACTCAGATAAGCAAAGTCCTTAAAGCTGAAATTGCAGTAAGTATCTCGAAAAAGACTCTTTCAAATACGGAATTTAAACCAGTAAAACCGTTAAATGTCCCAGTCTATTTGTTTTCACCCAAATCACCGACTGGAAAAGTACTTTTACAAAATCTTTATGATTTTTGTTTAAGTTATGAACATCAAAAATGGTCCAGGTTTATTCATCATGTTAAAGCCAGTGATTTTAACTATTAATTATTTTGATACCACATATTTTTAGGATAAGTTTAGGCTTTATTAAAAATATGCCAAGTGATGTTAGGTATTTCAAACAGATTTATTTGAATATATAATTTGTCTTAACTTTGATATTGATTAAAATTTACTAGTATTTAAAAAAAAATTAACCTTTATTGTTGAATGATTAACTTAAACAGCAGTTTAACAAAATATTAATATTGTGTATAATATATTGTACTCAGCACATGTATAAAAGGATTTATGACTGCCAATTCAGTACATCCTGTAGTCAAACAGGAAGAAGAAAAATTATTTTCCTTATTAGCTAAGCAGAATCGCTTAAAAACTGATATTGATTATATAAAACGAGCCTATGCTTTTGCTTATAAAGCTCATGATGGTCAAGTTCGTAAATCTGAAGAGCCTTATATTATTCATCCCATTAATGTGGCAATTTTACTGGCTGACCTTGATTCTGATAAACAAACTATAGCTAGTGGTCTTTTACATGATGTGATTGAAGATTGTAATATTGATGGCCAACAAATTGAAGAGAATTTTGGTTCTGATGTGCGTTTAATTGTTGAAGGCGTTACTAAACTTGGCAAGTTAAGCTTTAGTTCCAAAGAAGAACGTCAGGCTGAAAATTTTCGTAAGTTAATTGTGGCTGTAGCTGAAGATGTTCGAACTTTATTAGTGAAATTGTCCGATCGCTTGCACAATATGCGCACCCTTGATCATATGGCTCCCTACAAACAGGCCGAAATCGCTAAAGAAACTTTAGAAATCTATGCGCCTTTAGCCAATCGTTTTGGTCTTGGTCAAATGAAATGGGAATTGGAAGATCTTGGTTTGAAATATTTGCATCCTAACGAATATGCCGAAATTACTAATTTAGTTGCCCAAAGTCGAGATAGTCTTGAAGCTTTAATTGATGATACAGTTAAAAAAATTAAAGATGAATTAAATTCCAAAAAAATTAAGGCTGAAATCACTGGACGACCCAAGCATTTATTTGGGATTTGGAAAAAAATGAAAACTCAAAATAAGAGTTTTCATGATTTATATGATATTTTAGCGGTGCGAATTATTATTTCAAGTATTGATGATAAGGAGTTTTGTGATTTAGAAAGCGATCCGGATACGGCTAAGTGTTATGAAGTAATGGGGCTAATTCACAATTTATTTAAACCAATACCAGGACGGTTTAAAGATTATATTGCTATGCCTAAGATGAATAATTACCAGTCATTACATACTGCGGTTATTGGCTCTACTGGCAAACCAATTGAAATCCAAATTAGAACTGAGCGTATGCATCATATTGCTGAATATGGCTTTGCTGCTCATTGGCGGTATAAGGAATCTGGCCAATCAGTAAAAGCTGATTCAAGCCTAGATAAAAAACTGGCTTGGTTACGTAATTTAGTTGAGTGGCAGCAAGATCTTAAAGATGCTCAAGAATATCTTGATGTAGTAAAAATGGATTTGTTTTCGGATGAAGTTTTTGTGTTTAGTCCTAAAGGTGATGTGTATGATTTGCCTTCAGGCTCATCGCCAATTGATTTTGCCTATCGAATCCATACTGATGTTGGTAATAAATGTGTTGGTGCACGAATCAATGATCGTATTGTGCCATTAAATACAGTGTTAAAAAATGGTGATATTCTTGACATAATTACCAGTAAAAATGCCCATCCTACGTTAGACTGGTTAAACTTTGCTAAAACTCATCAGGCTAAAAATAGAATTCGTCAATGGTTTAAGAAATATCACCGTGAAGAACACATTTTGCAGGGGCGACAAATGCTTGAAGCCGAAATTGGTAAAAGTGGTCTTGATGAATTTTTAAAATCAGATAAAGTGCGTGATGTCGGTAAAAAATTAAACATTATTGAACCTAATGATATTTTAGCGGCTATTGGCTATGGTGATTTATCTGTAGCTCAGGTGGTCAATAAGGTTAAAGATGATCCGGAAAAAACTTTAAAAAACTTTAGCATAAATAATAATGAAAAACGTAAACAAAGTAATGTTGGTAGCCTTGGTGGTCTGTTGCATCATTTGGCTAAATGTTGTCAGCCAGTTCCTGGTGAAGAAATTGTAGGGGTAATTAGTCGTGGCGATGGTATAGCGGTTCACAAAATTGACTGTTACAATTTAAGTAAAGTTGATGAAGACCGTCGTATGGCTGTCGACTGGTCTAAAGAGCGGGTATCTAAATATCCAGCTGGTCTGGTTGTAGAGTGTCTAGATCGGGTTGGTATAGCTGGAGATATTTTAAAGAAAATTTCTGATTCGAAAATCAATTTGCGTGATTTAAAAGTAGAAACGCATAAACAAAAGAAAATTGCCTTAATTCATATTATTTTAGATGTTCAAGATGTCGAACAATTAAATAAAGTATCTCAATCGATTAGTCAAATTAGTGATGTCATCAAGATATACCGTAAAGATAATCGTAGTAAAAATTCAGCAAGTTCGAACTTGGTTAATAATGCAAGCAATGTTGCTACTTCTGCCAGTAAAACAGCTAAGGTTACGCCTATTTCGGATCCTAAACTTAGGGTTAAAGCTAATAATTTGAAAGTAAATAAAGAAAAACGCGCTGAGTAATTGTTTTAGTGAATTTATTTTTTGCTACTTCTGCCAGTAAAACAGCTA
>DAHXLC010000237.1 GCA_027371815.1 Candidatus Melainabacteria bacterium
ACGGGTCAAGAAGTTTGTCAGCATTTTATGCAAAATAAACTTGAATTTGTAATTATCGAAAGTGACCAGAATCGCTTTGATTATGCTTGTGAAATGGGTTACTTAGCTATTTTTGGTGACGCTTCTAATGATGAAATCTTAGCGTTAGCCAATGTTGAGACGGCTTCGGGAATAGTCTGTGCTTTGCCTGATGACACGGCTAATACATTTATTGCCCTGTCCGCACGTGGGCTTAATGAGCATATTTCCATCGTTTCGCGAGCGGCTAACCCGGGCTCTGAGTCTAAGCTGAAACGAGTTGGTGCTAAAATGGTCATTTCGCCTTATGTTATTTGTGGTCGCCGCATGGCATCAGCTATAACACATCCGCTGGTCTGTCAATTTCTGGATGTCATTATGCATTCGCCTGAATATGATTTACGGATGGAGCAATTGTTAATTCAAGAAGAATCTAGTTTAATTGGATCAACATTGAAACATGCTAATATTAAACAAATGATAGGCGTAATGATTTTAGCGGTTTACCAAAATGGCGGTTTGATCACAAACCCTCCGCCAGAAATGGTCTTTGAATGTGGTGATGAATTAATTGCCTTAGGCACGGATGAAGATTTAGGAAAATTAAAAAATCTTGTTAATAAAAAAAATAAATGATTAAATAAAAATAAAGGATTAATCAAATGAAAGCAGAAAATGAATTAAAAGATCAAATTAATGATGAAAGAGCCTATATTACGCTAGAAGGTGATGATGGCAGTAAGCATGAATGTGAAATTCTTGATGTTTTTGAATTTAATGATAAAGAATATGTGATTTTAATTAAATTAGAAGAAAACAGTGAAGAAGCCGATAATGAAAATAGCCGTCTGGTAATTATGCGTTTAATACGTAAAGGCAATGAATCTACTTTTCAAACCATTGAAGACGATGATGAATTTGAAGCCGTAATGGAACATATTGAAGCTTTTGCTAAAGCTAGCGAAGAAGAAGAATTAGGTCTTTAAGTATTATTACTTGAATTAGTCTTTGTCGTTAACGGCAATTAGCTATTTAATTTAAGCAGATTACGGCTTGACTTGAAAGTAGTATGAAGCATTAAAATTTCGGTGGTTAAGGCCTGAATAATTGTTGAAATTGGGGCAAATGATGCAAATTTGCGAATATTTTGTCCTACTTGCCAGGTTTTATCCTCACTGGTTATCGTGGAATAAATGGTGGTATAGCCAGGTGAAAAATGAATTGTATACATAGTTGCTTTGGCTTCAAAATCAGACCATTTGTCAATATTTAATTTTTCTAAAATCAATGATCCTGTTTCGGACTCGCTATCAGGCGTTCGAATACTTTTATTCTCCTGAATAAACATTTTATAGAATAGCTTTTGCCATTTAATAATGTCTTTTACGGGAATAACATCAATTGGTAAATCATCAATATAAAAGCCTGCCTCAGTTACCACAACTTGAGGTATAACAATACTTTCTTCAAATAAGTAAACATGATACATACTCATAATTAGTTGTTAATTATTAATCCTTTTTCACTATACTGGTAATATCTTTTACTTCAATGTCATCAATGTCAACTTGTAAGGCTTCAATTTCGCGTTCAATTTCTTTTAGTCTTAAATCAATATTAGCAATTAATTTAATCTCTTCTTGACATTTACTAGTGATTAAATCACCATCAATTTTTTTATTGTTTAGATAAAGTTCAAGCATTTTGCTGCCCATTGTTTGTAATTTGCAATTACGATCATTGTTTAAAGCACGTGCTTCTAGTTTAAGCTTGGCATGTTTAGCCGTGCGACTGGTTTTATCTAGAGTTTGCTTGGTAGCATCTTTTACTTTATTAACTAAATTGTCAAAATTTGGTAATGGCATAATCGGTTTATATATTAAAAAAATTGTTATGTATTAAATTAATTAAAGACTTTGATTTTTCCCTGTCTACTAAGATACTAACCCGTAAATCACTTGTGGCAACCAAATGTAATTTGGTTTTATTGGCTTTAACTAATTCAAATAACTGAGCAATTACGTCGGAACGTAAATTTAACTGGCTGCCGATTAAAGAAATTTTAGCAAGTTTTTCCTTAATTTCGACACTTTTAAATTTTTGTTTAATGTTATCTTCGTTAATTATCTGGTTGAGTTTGACTATTTCTTTATTGGCAATGGCAAAAACTAGTTCAAAATTTAAATTATCCTCAGGGGCAATCATCATAAACATATCAATACTAATTTTTAATTCAGCTAAGCGCGTAAATAAACTTGAGACAAAGTCCAAGTTTTCTGAATTATGAACCATTTTTAAACTAACCAGACTTTGGCTTAAATCCAGGCTTAAACTAGTTAAATGACGGGTTGGTGTAAAAATCTTATGCGTTACTAATGTACCAATGTTATCCGGTTCAAAGGTCGAGCGAACGCGCACAGGAACCTCATATTTTTTTGCTAATTCAACGGAGTTAGCATTTAGCACTTTAGCTCCTGATATAGACATTTCATACATTTCATCATAACTAATAGCTTTAATCATTTTGGAGTTTTCAATTAAATGAGGATCGCCAGTATAAACGCCAGCTACATCGGTATAAATGTCGCAGCGCTCAGCATCAATGGCATAGGCTAGGGCTACGGCTGTTGTATCGGAGCCGCCACGACCTAAAGTGGTTATTTCGTTTTGAGCAAAACTGCCCTGAAATCCTGCTACAACTGCAATTTCCCCACGTGATAAACTGGCTTCAATGGAATCTGTTTCAATTTCCTTAATATTGGCTTCACCATGATTGGTATCAGTTAAAATTTTGGCCTGGATCCCGGTAAAGGCTCTAGCCTGCAACCCACGTTTTTGAATGGCAATGGACATTAAGGCTGAAGAAACCTGTTCACCTGAAGCTAGAAGCATGTCTAATTCACGTAAATTGGGATTGTCATTTAAAGATGAAGCTAAATTAAGCAATTCGTCGGTGGTTTTACCCATGGCTGATACGACAGCGACTACTTCGTTGCCGGAATTAGCCTCTTGACAAATTATCGAAGCTGCATTTTCAATAAACTTTGGGTTCTTAAGTGAGCTGCCGCCAAATTTTTGAACTATTCTTGCCATTTAGATAACTTTAGTATATATATAATCGTTGATTGTTAGGGATGATTTCAACAATTAATGATAACTTAAATTTCACAAAATTGCTAGAAATTTTACAAATTCTCAGCGATTCCGTAACCTTTGGTAGAAAGTTACAGACATATGGATGCTTAAGAGCTTGTTTGCAAGTAAATTATATTTAAGTCTCCCCGTTGCCGCCAAATTTCGGTTATCCTGCTTTGGTAAATTAGTATATTAATGCTCGCCTGTAGAAGTTACGCTAATGTAATATAGTTAGGTGAGCTTTGAAATTCCTGTAAAAATTTATTCATAGAATAGTGATCAGATATTGTATTTATATTATTTTCTGTCATAATTAATAATCCAATGTATGGTACTAGTTAGTGTCAATAGAATAGGTGTTTAGTCTGGTTTGTATCAACTATGCGCATTTTCTATATACTTAATTTATGTCAAGCGGATAGGCTCTTAATAGCCATGGGCGCAATTTTATATAATACGCTCCCAGATATGGTGCAGTCAGTGAGTACAGTAAATATCTGGATCTGCTTCAGTAATAGAGTACCGAAAATAATTCCTTTCGGTATAGTTGTGCTATAATCAAAAAGTATAAATCAGACAACCATTAATATCATGACAATAAAAAACAAGCCACCCCAAAAACCATTTTCGGCAAAGTTGAAAAACATAAAAGAAAAACACAAAAAAATTAAACCAAAACGGCTAAATCCACCACCAATAAAACAGGCTAATAAATTAGTCCGGACCAGAGAATATTTAACCCCACCAGAAGTCCAGGATTTAAAAGATACAGCTAGAAACATTGGTCGCTATGGCTGTCGAGATTATCTGCTCATAACAATGATGTACCGCCATGCCTACCGAGTTGGTGAAATCGTAAACTTACAATGGGAACAGATAGACTTTAGATCTAGTAAACTACATGTAAATCGCCTAAAAAATGGTGACCCATCGGTTCATTATCTTGAAGGCGATGAAATCCGTTCACTAAAACAGCTCAGAAAAGATTATCCAGGAAGCTCATTTGTCTTTACCTCAGAACGTGGTGGCGCATTAACTGAAAGAACAGTGCATAAAATTATAGCTAGAGCCGGTATTGAAGCTGGTATAGAATTCCCAGTCCACCCGCATATGCTACGACACGCCAAAGGCTATCAGTTGGCTTCACACGGTATTGACACTAGAGCGATTCAGGCTTATTTAGGTCACAAAAATATCCAGCATACAGTAATTTATACTAAGCTTGATTCTAAAAGATTTAAAGGATTTGGCAGGGATGACTGAATACCATATCGATTGCAGGTTTAATTTGCGTATTGACAACTGCCTTGGTGATTGGGGTAGTAAAACATTAATTATGAAAATAACAAAATTAATCGCCGTAATCTTAATTTTATTATTAAATATCAATCAACTTATTCAGGCTAAATCTGTATCAGTTAAAAACAATACTGGCTATTTACAACCAATGTTAGATAGTTCTCTATCAACATCAACAAATAACCAAATTAAGCTTAGTAGAGCTAATAAACTCTTACAAGGTGCCATTGCCTTAACGGAATCAATTAAATACGAAACCAGACTAAAACCAATAGCAACTAATTTACGTACTGGGGTTCATTTTGATGAAAAAAACTTACCTAAAGTTAATCAAACTTTAGACTGGTTTGCCTTACCTAAATGGCTAGGCGGAACCTGGTATCGCAAAAACGAACGGCTTATTGCTAAAGACAATATATATACCGCAAACCCCGAGTTTTTATCCGAAATTTACATGGTGAATGGCTCTCAATTAGATAGATTAGGCAATATCTGGGGTTATCGCAGCCTACCCTCAATTACTAGTATTAATAGCCTCAATTACAACGTCCAAAATATATTAACCTATTTTAAAATCTTAATTTGCAACAATACTGAATTCGTAGTTAAAACCCGATCATTTCAAATATATGTTAATAAATTAACTAATTTAATTGATAAGGTTCAACAAAATGAATCTGTTACTGTTACTAAATTTTTAGAAAAAAACCAGATCCAAAGCTATTCAAAAGTACAATGGTATAACGAATTAGGCTTTAATATCTCCAATGATCAAAGAACAGCAACTGCCATCAAAATCAAAAGCTTTGCCTTGGACAATAAATTAGAAAATGGTGAAAGTGCTGTTGCCAGCTTTAAAGCTTATTTAACAAAAATGGGTTTAACTAATTTAATTCCCAATCAGCCTTATCCACTACAAGTTGACCAGTCGCAGCTGCCTAAGCCCCGTAATCAGCATTGTCCACAGCAAGCTGACCAGTCGCAGCTGCCTAATCCCCGTAATCAGGTTTATCCACTACAAGCTGACCAGTCGCAGCTGCCTAATCCTCGTAATCAGGTTTATCCACTACAAGCTGACCAGTCGCAGCTGCCTAAGCCCCGTAATCAGCATTGTCCACAGCAAGCTGACCAGTCGCAGCTGCTTAATCCAGGTAATCAGCCTTATCCACAGCAAGCTGACCAGTCGCAGCTGCTTAATCCAGGTAATCAACCTTATCCACAGCAAGCTGACCAGTCGCAGCTGCTTAATCCAGGTAATCAGCCTTATCCACAGCAAGGTGATCAGCCGCCGTCGTCAGCACACAAGCAAAATCTTAAAGGAGATTCAATGAGAAAAAATCAAAAACCGTTAAAGTTAACACCGGATAATACTATTTAATTTTATAAAATACGTATTTTCCCCAATTACACTGAAAGTTGAAGATGTTAAAACTTTAGAAATAATTCTTGAGGATTTGCCATATGGATAACATAAACACAATTAAAATCAGTGATCAAGGCTCCAAATTATCCACAGCTGAATTAAATAATTTAGCTAAACTCGTTACTCAAATATATAAGGTTAATAATTCCGTTATCCCATCTGAAAAAGCTGATTCTGATATACCATCAGATAATGTTAAATCAGCTGAAGTCAACCTGTTTAATCAGGCACAATCATTGGCTGTCAATGCTATTAAAAAGTTTAATCAAAGTCCCAAGCATGATCTAAAGTCAGTTTCCCATGATTTAGAGGCTTCGATAACCATTAGCAATACTTTAAATAAAATGCTTGATAGTGATTTTAATAAATTACAAAATAACTTTGTGTCCCAATTAGATACTGATATAAGATTAAAGCAAACTTTGCAGAAATTTTTTAAAACTAATATTCCACAGCATAAACAATATGAACTTGATATGCAAGTTAGTGATTTTTTAACGATGCAGGAAAATGATCCAATGTATAAAATTGTTTTAAATAACTTAAAGCAATATAGTGGTTTAGATAAATTAGCTTTAGAAGATCGTAAAGATTTTATTTCAACTAAAGATTTGTTAGGGAAATTATCGGAAACAATTTCTGATGAAAAAAATGTTCATACATTATCTGGACTATTACATAAAAACTATGCAGATATTTTAGCCAAGTCAGGAAATGATACCAAAGCTCTTCAAGAATATAATGAATATCTAAAAATAAAAAATAATCCAGTATCTGAAACTTTGTCAATTGATCCAAGTCAATTAGGAATTGTAAATATGCCTAAATTATTGGAATCATAGTGTTTGGATGTTAGTTAATCTAATGCTGTTTATGGCCTTGATTCAATTTGCTATTCAAGATCCCACATAGGAATTTTAACATCATGTTGTTTGGCAAAGTCACTAGCAATTTCATAACCGCTATCAACATGGCGAATTACCCCAAGACCAGGATCGCTGGTTAATACTCTGGTTAAGCGTTCATTAGCTTCTTTGGTGCCATCAGCCACAATAACGCAGCCAGCATGTTCAGAATAGCCAATGCCAACACCACCACCATGATGGATTGAAATCCAGGAGGCTCCACCAATTGCATTCATTAATGCATTTAAATAAACCCAGTCGCTAATAGCATCAGATCCATCTTGCATACTTTCGGTTTCACGATTAGGGGAAGCTACTGAACCACAATCGAGGTGATCGCGACCAATTACAATGGGTGCTTTTAATGTGCCATCTGCCACCATTTGATTGATAATTAAGCCAAGTTTAGCCCTGTCCCCATAGCCAAGCCAGCAAATGCGCGCTGGCAAGCCCTGAAATTTAACATGTTTCGTTGCCATGTTAATCCAGTTGGTAAGATGTTTATCATTACTAAAATTTTTAATTATGGCTTCATCAATTTTAGCAATATCATTACTATCTCCGGATAAGGCTGCAAAGCGAAAGGGTCCCTTTCCTACGCAAAATAGCGGGCGAATATAGGCTGGTACAAAACCGGGAAAATTAAAGGCATTTTTAACACCATTGTCATGGGCTATTTGCCTAATATTATTTCCATAATCAAATACAATGCTACCACGAGCCTGAAATTCTAACATGGATTCAACATGTTTAACAATTGCTCGATTAGCTAATTCAAGATATTTTTGACTGTTTTCCTTGCGTAAAAGATTAGCTTCTTCAATTGTTAAATTTTCCGGTATATAACCATTAAGTGGGTCGTGAGCAGAGGTTTGATCAGTTACAACATCTATAGTTATTTCTTTTGTATTAAATAGGGCTGGTAATATTTTTGCGGCATTACCATGTAAGCCAACTGATAAAGCCTTGCCCTGAGCTTTAGCTTCATTACAAAGGTTAATGGCATCGGTTAAATCGTGAGCCACTACATCTAAATATTTGGTATCAAGTCGTTTTTGAATCCGTGATTGATCAGCTTCAATACATAAGGCTATGCCACCATTCATCGTTACGGCTAAAGGCTGAGCTCCACCCATGCCACCAAGCCCTGCCGTAAGAACAATTTTACCCTGTAAGCTACCGTTAAAATGTTTACTGGCTAAACTGGCAAAAGTTTCGTAAGTCCCTTGTAAAATGCCTTGCGAACCAATATATATCCATGATCCAGCGGTCATTTGTCCGTACATTATTAAACCTTTTTTTTCTAATTCTCGAAAATGTTCCCAGTTAGCCCATTTGCCAACTAAATTACTATTAGCAATTAGCACTCTAGGTGAATTGGGCGTTGATTTAAAAATCCCCACCGGATCAACTCTTAGCTGTAAAGGTTGGATTCAAGAAGCCTGTTTACGGATGTTATTAAACAACCTAGATCCAGCTGTAGCCGAAAAGCCAGACGAATTAGTAGTTTACGGCGGTTCGGGCAAAGCTGCTCGTTCCTGGGACTGTTTAAAAGGAATAATAAAATCTTTATTAAATTTAGAGAATGATGAAACTTTATTAGTACAGTCAGGCAAACCAGTGGGGATTTTTAAATCAACGCCCAATTCACCTAGAGTGCTAATTGCTAATAGTAATTTAGTTGGCAAATGGGCTAACTGGGAACATTTTCGAGAATTAGAAA
>DAHXLC010000249.1 GCA_027371815.1 Candidatus Melainabacteria bacterium
AATTAGGTTCTATAAATATTAAAAAATTCAACCCAATCATTATAACCGAATACATCTTCCCTGGTTTACCTATCTTTTGGTTAAATAGTAAAGATATTAACTCTGAGGGTTATTTAGAAATTTTAAAAAACAGGAATTATCTAAATTCTGGGAATACGTCCACCCTAAAAGTTATTTCTTTTTCTGAATTTGAATGCCTGGTACATTTGCATAATAATGGTAGACAAATATTCGATGTTATTAGAGCTTGGTCTAATGATCAAAAATATTCATATTTTCCAATACTGTTGTATTTATATCATAATTACAGTGTCGATCTTAATAAAACTTTTAAATTTGTTGATCAATCGTATAATGATTTTCAGGAATTATTAAAAACTTATTTTTTCAACAATATACCTAGTGGTAGCTAAAGCGCAAAAGCGTAAATTAAATTAATTTAATAATTTGTTAATGGAGGTAAAATGGTAAATTTATTTTGTAATTATGATGAGAGTGATCAAAATGTTATAGAATTTTCGAACATTTGTAATAAATTCTTTGATTTGATTGAAGATCAAATTCAGGTAATTGGTAATAGGCCAATAAACGGCAATGCTAGGGCTGAAGAGTCTTTGAGACGCTTTACAATGTATATTGCAACACTTTTTAATGAGCAATTAATAGCAGCTAATCAACTTGGTTTATTTGCAATGACAAGATCCCATGCCATTTTAAATAGACAGCTTTTTGAATATTTTATTAGGCTTAAATGGCTGTATATGAAGCCCGAGAAAGCAACCGAATGGCTAAATACATTGCCCAAAAAAGTTCTTAAAGAGGTTGAACAATCTGGTGATGCCTTTTGTCATGATACCAAAAATATCATTATAAACAATATTAAAGAATGGTTAAAAAATCACCATGAGTTCGATAATTATTTTAAAGAAAGTAGTTTTAAAACTATGGTGGAGGAAGTTATTGGTTCTTCAAAATCTGATGAAGATTATTTTTTTCATTATACTATTCCAAGTTTTTTAATTCATGGAAAACCCCAACTTATAAATGATGTATTTTCTATTGCAGACCATGGTAAACTTCAGAGATCGCAGGGAAGTTTGTCATTTGATAGATATGAAGAATATTTTAAAACCATTTCCTTTGGTTTGTTCTTTGCTACTATAATAGCTCAAAACTATTCATTACCTCAGGATAAGATTAAAGAGTTGGATAATAAATATAGCTTAATTCTTGCAAATTCAGGACGTAAAGTAGAATATCAGAGTATTAAAAAATAATATTTATTTTTTTAGTTATTGTCCCAATATAATTTTAGTTGGGTTTTAAGGTTAAAATGTAACTAAAATTATATTTTTTATTTGACTTTTAAGTTTGTTCATTTATATCAGTCAATACCTACAATTTCCTTAAATATTAAATTACAATTACATTTTAATATTTATCATTTTTATGATTTGAATAAATTCGGGTAAATCGCCATGTCAAAAACAAATGAATTAGAAATAGCTAGTAGTAAATTATTAATACAGGGGTGCAAAATATAGATCAACCAAACTTAGAAGTTTTGCTCAGGCTGCCAGAAAAACCCTTATTGATCAAGTATTAGTTAAATTAGCTGACCTACAAATCTATATTCTATTGAGTTTCTGAATAGTCTATTAACAGATCTTTAATATATTGTTCAACTATTGGGCTTGTTTTTACTGCCTGTATAATTTTTGATTTTAAATCATCAGTAATATTGTTCTTGTAAATTACAAATGGTTCATTATAAGACGTATCAATTTTATTTATAAGGGTTTCTTTAGTAAGCAGTTCAGCTTGATTGCAGTCAATAATACTTGGTTTGTTTAATTTGGTAATCTCATTATGGTTAATTTCAACAAGCGCTTTAAGTGTTTTATTAGCTAATTTGCCGTTGTTAGCGTAATATGCTTTTCGCTTGATTATCTGAGAAGTTATTATACATAATAATAAATAAGAATCACTTTTAATTGGTATATTTATATAATAATGTGGCCGATTTTGAGGATCTCGATAAGCTAAATCTCTATAATAACAAAGACAATAGTCGCTTAGTTGGTTATCGATTTTAAATTTAATATTTAGCTTAGTTGAATTATAATTTGACATTTATCAAATACTAAGAGAAATCACCTATAAGCATTAGTTTTGACTGTTCTATTTGTTCAGAAGTTAAACCTTCACCAATAGGATCATCATTGTTTATTAAGCTTACGAGTTCGAAAAGTTCTATATCACCTCTTGCATTTGGCTGTTTTTCAAATAGTTCTTCATGTTGATACCACTCTGGGTATTTATGCGTATATTCGCTAAGTTCAAAATTGGTTTTGTTGCCAAAACAATTGATAACAAAATCCAAGGCTTCAATATCAGATTCTGAAAGCATGTCATAATCAAGTTGTTCTTTATTTTTAGTAATATAAGAATAAATATCATAGCCAGATTTTTCAATTAATTTTGTAGCATATTCATATTCAGGGGAAGACAAAGAAATTTCGTCTAAATCTAAAACATTTTTAACTGTGCTAGCTACTGGGCCAAGTCGCATGGCGTAATAATCATCCCTTGTTACAGTTCTGCCATAGTGAATGCAATGATATTTATCAGCCAGGTAAATAAGTTTGATAATTTTTATTTTATCAATATTATCTAAGCAACTTACAATATAATGAATTACCTGAATAATTTTTTTTGTTTTTAATAATGTTCTCATAAATCCTTGCCTATATTTTATAAGCCTTATATTTCCATTCTAGCACGACCTGCGTATATCCGCCAGATATACGCAGGTCGAATATGCAATTTATGAATTTTAAGATAAAAGCTTTGCATAAATTCATTCCCTTGTTCAATTGAAATATAATCACATGTCAGCTAACAGCTTATCTGGATTGAAGGGAATATAAGGCCTCGCATGAATTGTAAAGAATTATTAAGTCAATAACGATTCTCTCGTTTTGTGCTAAAATAAAAATGTGGACTAAACTAGTCTACATTTTGAAATCAAGTTTCGTTATTGTTTATTTAGTATAATTTGCTTTATAGGTAATTTTATGGAATATTTCGGTGAATACGTTAAAAGTATTAGATTAGGCAAAGAAATTGGCTTGCGTGAGTTTTGTACAAGTTTAAACTATGATCCAAGCCGATGGAGTAAAATTGAACGTGGTTTAATAGACCCACCAATAGAAGAAAACCTGTTGAATCGAATTGCCTATGTTTTAGGGCTAAAGCTATCAAGCCCAGAATATAAGGAATTGACCGATCTGGCTTTTTTAGGCAGGGGTAAAATCCCCCAAGACTTAGCTAATAATAAAAAATACTTAGAAAAGTTGCCATTAGTTTTCAGATCACTGCGTAGCAATGATAAACCAACCAAGGAGCAGTTATTAAAGCTTTTTGATACAATTAAAGCAAGTGAAGAATCCATTTAAGGCTTAAAGAATATTGAAAGTACATTATTTAGCGCCTGAAATTATTCAGAAAAAAGTTGACGAGTTTTGTGATCTTTATCCAAGAGCTAATACTATTCCTGTTGATGTCGAGAAATTAATTGAAATTGACTTAAAACTACAAATAATTCCCATCGCCAGTTTAAAACCAAAGTGTGATACAGATGCTTTGCTTTCAAATGATCTACGGTCAGTATTGGTAGATTTAGAACAATTTGTAAATGAAAAAAATTTAAATCGACTAAGGTTTACATTTGCGCATGAAATAGGTCACTTAATTTTACACTCGGATTTATTTAAGTTATTTAAGTTTTCTTCTGTTGATGACTGGATTAGTACTTTTAATAATTTTGAAGATAAATTATATAAAGATATTGAATTTCAGGCAAATGAATTTGCTGGCCGATTATTAATACCACCTAATAAATTAATAGAGGTCGTCAATCAAATGCAGGATAAAATTGAAATGTGGAAAAATAGCACTTCATTGCCAGTGTCTAATAATTTCATTGAATATATTGCAAGAACTATAAGCCAGGTATTTGGCGTAAGTCAAAAAGTCGCACAAATAAGAATCGAAAAAGAGAAAATATTTAAAGAATTATTTGACAATTAGTAAAAATGTGTTAGTATTAGATTGTGGTGTTTTGAGAACCACGTTTTGATACTATAAAAATTTCACATGTTAATTTTCCGGCATTAGACGTTTTAGACATCAGATATATATACGACAACTATTCAATCTATATTTATTTATAAAGGAGTTTTTATATGGCAAACAAAAAACAAACTAGTAAAGAAGTGGCTTCACAGGCAAGCAAAATCCTTCTTGACGAAAGGTATAGTAATAATTCAAAATCTGTTGCTGGTAGCGCTTTGTCGCAAACAGAATCAAATAAAACTAGTAATTCTAATAAAACTAACAAAAAGAAGTCCAAATAATTTTTAACTTAAATATCGGTATATAGTTTTATGTCTAATTTATTTAATGAAACGCGTTTAAAGAATATACTGCAAAATTTGCCAGATGAAAGGGTTGATCTGGAGTATAAGGGTTGGCTTGCAAAAGATACAATGAATCAAAAAAATCCTAGCTCAAAAGATACAAAAAATCAAAAAGTTTTTAGCTTTAAGGAATGTATCGTTAGGTGTATTTGCGCTATGGCTAATACTGATGGTGGTATGATAATTTTTGGTGTTGATAATAAGTTGAACAATAATAATACAAGCGTATTGAAAACAAATCCACCAAAAGGTTACAAGGAAGTAATGACACATGATCAATTTCATCAAATTTTAAACAATTATTTAGTGCCAAAGATTGAGTGTAAAATCTATATGGTTGAATGTAATAGTATACTTTATCCAATTGTTGAGGTGGCTGGGGGTAACAGTAAGCCTGTATTGTATTGTAATAAAAATGAAAATGAAAAGTATGAATTGCTTATCAGATCCCCAAAACCTGAAGTTGTAAGTCTTGGTTCACCAGATCAATGGAACGATTTTATTAATAGAATGGTAAAACGCAATCTTTCTGTTGAGCTTGAAAATTTTAAAACTATTTTAAACGAGAAAGTCATTGAGATTTTCATAAACGAAACAGCAAAATCTTTCTCGGATACATTATTTAACCATGTAAAAAACTATAATATTTAAAAAATTAAAAGTAATCAAAATGAATTATAATTTCAAAAAATTTGAAAATGACTGGAATTACAGTGTTAGCCAGAAATCAAATAATGATAGATTTAAAAATGGTTTCTATACAGTTGTAATTGAACCAAGTTCTTTAATGCAAAAAACTTCTATAGATATTATTTATAAAGCTTTGGGTCAGATAATTTACAAGCCCTTCAGTGAGTGCCCATGGGGCTTTTACAAGAATTTTAATGCATTATTAGTCCCAAATTTAAATTATTTAAGTTTTTGTTTATTTGACCATGTACCCTTTAATTATTCGGCTTGGGCAATTTATTGGGTGATAACGGAAGAGCTTAACTTTTATATTAGAGCAGGTCATGTTGAAGATATACCGGCTAGAATTATTCCTAAAGTTGACCCTGGTGCAGTTTATTTTTGCCAAAGTCCCGTTTCTATTATCGGTAATTCAATTGCATTTGTATCTAAACTATTTCAAATAATAAATCACGACAATATAGAATTAAATTTTGAAACCAATTGGTTCTCACCAAATCCAAGGTCTCTAGTACCATTTGACAATCTGATAAATGATGTATTAGATGCAAAATATTTTTATGATTTAAATGCAAAAAATTATAAAAATACAACCAACAACATTGAAATTAAATTTAAAGCTAATTCCAGCAAAATGAAGGTGATTATTCCAGAATTATTGTTTCAGCCAATGCAAGAATTTTTTTCTGCTTTTAAATATGTAACAGATCCTAGAAATTTGAAAAATTATTTGACTGAGTCTACTCAATTTCATGTTGACAACCTGGGGTTGTGAAATAATTATTACTTCAAATTTTAAATTAATTTATATGTGATGAGATGAAAGTGTATGTTAAAATGGCATTAAACTTTTAATCAAGAACTTAAAATATTAGTTCCGTTGAAAATTAGTTGACAATAATGAACTAATTTTATTTTAAATAGTGCAAATAGTTTTTAATAAAAATGTTTTAAGACCCAAACCACACCATTTAATTAAACACAAATTACCCGCCATGTCAAGAACAAATGAATTAGAAATAGCCGGTAGCCAAATTACTAAATCAGAAGTGCAAAATATTGATACAGCTGCCCTTAGAAGTTTTGCTCAAGATGCCAGAAAAGCCCTTATTGATCAGGTACTAATTAAAATTGAAGCTGTTTTAGCTAGCGATAGCCTTGCCAGAAGAGTCAACCCAGAGGCGGTAAAATTTATTGAAAAGGCAATAAATCCAAATTTAAGCCATGGTTTAGGTGTTTCAAACAATGCCCAAAACACAAACCAAGCCCAGCTAAAAAATAAATTGGCTGAAAAGGTTGCTTATACACTATTCAATAGATTTTGTGCGCTTAGATTCATGGATTTAAATAATTATAATGCTGTTAAAATAGTTTCACCAGCTACAGAGAGTGAAAAAAACCCAGAAATTCTTAAACAAGCCGAATCAGGAATTATAAACGATATATTAATAAGCAAAAATAATAGTAAAGACCAGATTACTGGCTTGTTGAACGGAAGTATTAAAAGCCTAAATAATGACCAGTTGAACGATGCATACTGCTTATTAATAATCAACGTATGTAACTATTATCATAAGCTTATGCCTTATTTATTTGAGCCCATAGATGATTATACAGAGCTACTTATGCCAAGTGATCTTTTATCCCAAAAATCAATATTGGCACAAATTCGTCAGGTTTTAACGCCACAAAATTGTAACGATGTTGAGGTAATTGGCTGGCTCTATCAGTATTATATTGCCGAAAGAAAAGATGAGATATTTGCTGGGTTTAAAAGTAATGTAAAAGCTAGTGCTGATGATATACCAGCGGCCACGCAATTATTTACACCTCATTGGATAGTAAAGTATTTAGTCGAAAATTCTTTAGGTAGATTATGGCTGTTAAATCACCCACAATCAAAATTGGCTTCTAAAATGGAATATTATATAAAACCTGATGCGGCTGAAACTGATTTTATCAAAATAACAGACCCTGAAGAGTTGAAAATTTGTGACCCTGCCTGTGGTTCAGGGCATATGTTAACGTATGCTTTTGATTTATTGTACGCTATTTATGAGGAACTAGGCTATAGCCCTCAAGATATTTCAGCTTTGATTTTGAAAAACAACCTCTATGGCATAGAAATTGATGAAAGAGCCAGTCAACTAGCTAATTTTGCTCTTACAATGAAAGCTCGCAAACTAGATAAGAACTTTTTTAAAAACCCTATTCAACCTAATATTTGTTTGATTGAAAACGTAAGTATTGACAGTGATAAATTAAAAAAATATTTTGATTATTTGCTTGAAATACCTCATTTTAATGATTTAAATAAAAAATATGAAGAATCACACCAACAATTAGCTGATGGCAAAGAATCTGGTAAAGTCGAAAAGAAAAATACATTGATTATTCAATTAACTGAAACGATTCGCCAATTTAAAGAAGCTAAAAATTATGGAACGCTTCTAAGGCCTAAATTTGCTTTAAATAGTGGGTTTTATAAGTTTATAAAAGAGCTGGATTTAAAAGGTGATTTAATCAATGAACAAACGCAGAAATTAATTTTAAAGGTTCTTAATCAAGTTGATTATTTAACATCGTTATATCATGTCATTGTTGCGAACCCACCCTATATGGGTAACCGAAACATGGAAGGTAATTTAACTAAATTTGCTGAAACAAATTATGAAGATACTAAAACTGATTTATTTGCTATGTTTATTGAGCGTGGCTTAGAGCTAGTCATTCCTAAGGGTTATTCGGCTATGGTTACAATGCAAAGCTGGATGTTTTTAATTAGTTTTGATAACTTAAGAAATTCTTTGTTAAATAATACAATATTAAATATGGCACATCTTGGTTCAAATGCTTTTGATAGTATAAGTGGTGAGGTTACATCTGTTACTGCTTTTAGTGTAAAAAGAGCCACTAATTTAGCTTTTAAAGGTTCTTATTTGAGACTAATAAAAGGAAAATGCGAATTAGATAAAAACTTAGATTTGCTAACAGCAATTAAAAATCAAGATTGCGGGTGGTTCTATAAAGCTAATGCTGAAGATTTCAGGAAAATTCCAGGTTGCCCTATTGCTTATTGGGTAAGCGATAATATTCGACAAATTTTTGAAAACACCCCTAGCCTTGGCGATTTCGCTAAACCTAGGCAAGGTTTATCCACAGCAAATAATGATAAATTCTTAAGACTATGGCCAGAAGTTTCTATAAATAAAATTGGTTTTGGCTTAAAATCTATACAAGAATCTATAGAATCAAAACTAAAATGGTTCCCTTATAACAAAGGCGGTGAATTCCGTAAATATTATGGTAATAATGAATATATCGTAAATTGGGAAAATGATGGCTTGAATATTCGTAATTTTTATGATTCAAACGGCAAGCTAAGATCTGTAACGCGCAATCCAAGCTTCTACTTTCGCCCCAGCGTTACTTGGACTAGAATTAGTTCATCAAAATTTGGTGTGCGTTATTCACCAACTGGTTTTATTTTTTCTGACGCAGGACCATCGGTTTATCCTGAAGAAAAATATCTTAAACCTTTAAATGCTTTAGTGGCGTCTAATTTAACACGGGAACTTTTAAATATACTTAACCCTACTTTAAGTTTTCAAGTTGGTGATATTGAAAGGATTCCTGTATCACCAGAAATACTAGATAAACTTGATAAAAATATCCCTGAAGAGTTAATTAATATAGCTAAAGAGGATTGGGATAATTTTGAGCGTTCATGGGATTTTAAAACTAACCCATTGTTAAGGTCAGAATTTTATAAGCCAAGTATTGAAGCTACCTATAATTGTTTAAGAGATTACTATAAAGAAATTACGCTCAAATCGCAGGCTCTTGAAGTTAAAAATAATAAAATGATTAATGAAATTTACAATTTAGGTTGTGAAATTAATTCAGATATCGATTTGCGTGATATCACTTTAACCTGTAATCCTTACTATCGTTATAATAAACTAGATGAAAACGAAGATAAAGAAGAAAACGAAGGTAACGAAAATAACGAAAATAACGAAGATTCGCAATCTTTAAATTTAAACTTAGAAAATAAATTTAAGGCCGATACTATTAAAGAATTTATAAGTTATGCTGTTGGCTGTATGTTTGGCCGCTATAGCCTTGATAAAGAAGGCTTAATATTGGTTAGCCAAGGGCAAACCGTTGAAGATTATTTAAAACATATTCCAGAGCCTAAATTTACGCCAGTAAAAGATAATATTTTAACAATATTTGACGATGAGTATTTTGAAAACGATATTGTAGCTTTATTTTATAAGTTTATAAAATTAACTTTTAGCGAAGCTGATTTTTTAACCAATTTAAAATTTATTGAACAGGCGCTAATTGAAAACAATAGTAGCAGCATGAGTATTAGAGATTATTTTAATAAATACTTTTATGATGATCATCTTAAAACCTATGCAAAAAGGCCAATTTACTGGCAGTTTACAAGCCCTAAGGGCAGTTTTAAGGCATTAATCTATATGCATCGCTATACAGAAAACACTGTTCACAATGTTTTAAATGATTATTTACGGGCTTATCAAAGCAAGCTTAAGAATAAGGTTGATTCATTAAATTTACAAAAAGAAAATAGTAAAGATTCAGCTAAGCTTACCAAAAGTATTTTAAAATTTAACACAATCATAAATGAATTAAATGCTTATGAAAAGGATACGCTTTTCCCTTTAGCAAGTCAAAAAGTTAATATTGACCTTGACGATGGTGTAAAAGTTAATTATGCCAAATTTAATAATGCCTTTAAAAAAGTTAAATTCTAGCGATAAATATGGAATTGATTGACACCACGAATATAACTTTAAATCAAATTACCAAAGATTTAAATAACTTATTTAGCTCAAGCCGTATAGTGCTCTGGTATGATGAAAATCAAGAATTTGAACTCATTATTAATCAATTAAATGACGTAGGTAATTTAGCTGGTATTGAAATAATTAAGGTTAATAATAATGAGTTTTATGTTAAATATCTTATATTTTATGATAAGCCCCAACTAAAATTTCTTATATATATCAATGGGCAAAAGCCACCGCCAGCAAAAAATTGGTTTTTAGATTTAAGCGCATTTTATAAAGAATATTCAACTGATAAAGCTTCTTTAATCTTAAATGAATTAAAGATTGATTACTCTTTTAAATCGTTAATAACTGAGAATATTAATTTTTTTGATGATGAAAAAAATAAAAATTCATTATCTAATTTATTAAATAGTTCAAATGAAACTGTAAATAGTTTTAAGTTAAAAATGCTGGCTATTTTATGCGATAAGCACGATAGTTCTGATATAAATATTGAAAATATATTATTGAGTTTAATAAACGAAATTTATAAAAATGATGCTATTGATTCTAGTGGGCGTATCTTTACTAAAATTATTGATTGTAATTTATCAAATTTCTTTTTTCAACAGTTAACCGAACGATTTAATTATAATTCAGATAAGCCTAATTTAAAAGATTTTATTATTAATTTATTTGATTTTGCTTTTAAAAAAATGGCTAGAATTGAATCTGTAAATAATAGCAACTCTGATAAATTAACTTTAAATGAAAATGCCTTAGTGTTTTTTAAGACCTGGCGAGAAAGTAGAAGTCATACAGATTCTTATGAATACTTTGCACTGTATTTTAGTGAAGAATTAGAAATTGCTGATTCTATTCTTAATTTTAAGTTAGATAATTTGGCTAAAATTGATATTTGCCAATGTATCGATGATGCTATAATTAGTCAATTAGAACAAGCTTTAACTAATTATACTATTGACATGAATAGCTGTTTAGCTATTATTAGTTTTAGAGAAAAAACTACCTTTTATGCCAATAAAGCGCTAATTTATAATTCCCTAAAATATGCCTGTTTATTTTTAAATCTTATGGCCAAAAATAATTTTGAACAATCCTTGGCAATTGATTCGTTTAAGCATGGTTTTGATTTGTATGCTACGACTTGGTATAAAATAGATCAATACTACCGTAAGTATTTGTATTATAGCGATGAAGCAGGCGAAGCTTCGTTGCTAAAGAATTTAAATACTTTTATTGAAAATACCTATGTTAATAATTTTTTAAAACCAATAAATGATAATTGGCAGCTTATTATTGATAACCTTAACAACAATCGTGTGCCAGATGTATTTTTACAAAAAGATTTTATACAGCATAAAATCTTATCAATATTAAATAAAGGGCATAAAGTCTGTGTAATTATCTCGGATGCATTAAGGTTTGAAGTTGGTGAAGAGCTTTGTTGTATAATTAATGCTCAAAAAAATTACAAAGCCGAATTAGAAAATATGCAGGCCATGTTACCTAGTTATACCCAGCTAGGCATGGCAGCCTTATTGCCAAATAATGAACTTGAAATTGTAGATAACGAGAGTGGTGATGTTTTAATTGACGGTAAGTCAACCAAAGGGCTAGAGTATCGACAGAAAATTTTAACTGACTTTGCTCAAGTTAATTCTAAAGAAGGTAGTAATTTTAGCTGCCGAGCAATAAAATATGAAGATGTTGTAAGTTTGAATAGTGAAGAGACACGGTCTTTAGTAACAGAAAATAATTTAATATATATATATCATAATATTATTGATAGTACTGGTGATAAAAGAAGTACAGAGCATAAGGTTTTTAAGACTGTAGAAGATTGTTTTAAAGAATTGTTTGATCTTATTAAAAAGTTAACCGCAGCTAGGTCTAATAAAATTTATATAACTAGCGACCATGGGTTTTTGTATCAGCGCTCTAAACCCGATGATTTGTCATTTACCACTGATACGGTAACTGGTAATACAATTTTATATATAGACAGACGTTTTATAATTGGCAAAGACTTAAATGAAAATAAAGACTTTAAAAAATTTAAAGCCTCTCAATTAAATCTTAAGGGTAATATTGAGGTATTATTTCCTAAATCTATTAAGCGTATGCCTAAAAAAGGGTCCGGTATGCATTTTGTACATGGTGGCGCTAGCCTTCAAGAGCTAGTTATACCACTTATTATGGTAAAAAAAGATAAAAACGATGAAATTGGCCAAGTTAAAATTGAGTTATTTTATCAAAAATCTCAATTTATTACTACCAATCAATTAGCTATTACTTTTTACCAAAGCGAGCCAATTTCAGATAAGCTTAAGCCACGCGAACTTAAGGCTGTATTGCTAGATAAAAAAAACTTTGAAATTTCTGATGTATTTAAATTTAAATTTGATTTTACTTCTAACCAAGCTAAAGAGCGCGAAGAAGCTCATGTGTTTATGTTAAATCGCAAAGCTACTGAATTAGATAATCAGGAAGTAAAACTAATTGTTGAAGAGTTAATTCCCGGAACTTCCACATATAAATTATATAGGGAACAAAGTTTTATTACTAAGGTAACTTTTAAAAGTGATTTTGATTAGGTTTGTGTAAGTTAAATATATGGTATTAAAATGAATGAATTAGATAAAAAATTAAACGAGTTCTTTCCTGGTGTTGTGGTTCGTAAAGATTTAGTAAAAATTGTCAAAGGCAATGCCATTGTACCAACTTATGTGCTTGAGTATTTACTTGGGCAATACTGTGCTACCAGCGATGAAGAAAGTATTAATTCTGGCATAGAAACCGTAAAAGAAATTTTACGTAAACATTATGTTCATCGTAATGAAGCAAATTTAATTAGATCTGTAATTAAAGAAAAAAGTCGGCATAAAGTAATTGATATAGTTACAGTTAACTTAAATGAGAAAACTGATAATTATGAGGCTTCATTTTCTAATTTAGGAATAAAAAAAGTTATTGTTGATTCTGAAATGATAAAAAAACATCCTCGACTTTTAGTAAATGGTGTTTGGTGTATATGTGATATTGAGTATATGTTTACTGAAGATAAAGCTGGATCACCTTGGGTTTTAAGTACATTAAAACCAATTCAACTATCTAATTTTGAATTTGATAGCTACCTTGAGTCTCGTGAAAAGCTTACAACTGAAGCGTGGATCGATACTTTAATTCAAAGTATGGGCTTTAATCCAGAGTATTTCAATAGGCGCACGAAATTGTTGCAATTGGTCAGATTAATACCTTATTGCGAAAGGAATTATAATTTAATTGAGCTTGGACCTAAAGGTACCGGTAAGTCACATATATATTCGGAATTTTCACCGCATGGAATTTTAATTAGTGGTGGCGAAATTACGGTGCCTAAATTATTCGTGAATAATTCAAATGGCAAAGTTGGCTTGGTTGGCTATTGGGATGTGGTAGCATTTGATGAATTCGCTGGAAAAGATAAACGGGTTGATAAAGCACTTGTTGACATTATGAAAAATTATATGGCCAATAAATCATTTTCACGTGGGGTCGAAACGCTTGGGGCTGATGCTTCAATGGTTTTTGTTGGCAATACCAAGCATTCTTTGCCACATATGTTAAAGCATACTGACTTGTTTGAGGAGTTGCCAGATAAATATTACGATTCGGCTTTTTTAGACAGGCTGCATTTTTACTTACCGGGCTGGGAAATGGATATTATTAGAGGTGAAATGTTCAGCGATGGGTATGGATTTGTAGTTGACTATTTGGCTGAAATATTACGAACCCTAAGAACTCATGACTTTTCGCAAGCATATACCGATAATATTAAATTATCCAAAGACATTAGCACAAGAGATAAAGATGGAATTAACAAAACATTTTCTGGTCTTATGAAAATTCTTTATCCAAGTGGAAAATGCAGTGAGCAAGAAATCAAAGAATTATTGGAATTTTCTATCGAAGGCCGAAAGAGAGTTAAGACGCAGTTGTTAAAAATTGATTCAACTTATACTAAGGTTAACTTTAGTTATTTTAAAGGTGATAATGAATTTAAAGTTAAATCTTTAGAAGAAGTAGAGTTCCCGCAATATTTTGATAATTATGGTAATTTTAACCAGCAACATTCACGCTTTGATAATGATAATAAGCCTGGTTTTGTTGATGAGTTAAGTGAATTTGCTAATAATTATAAAGATTCTGAGCCACCTGGAAATTACAATACCTTTGAACCGAATACAAATAATGGTGCAATTGAAGCTTTGACCACTGCTACAGTAATTGCCAATAATAAATCGACAAGTTGTGTTGATAATTTAATTGATCTTAATTCTATACAGCCTGATGGCAATCCGGCTAGTAACAATGACAATGATGTTTTATTAGCTAGTAGCAACGATTCAGTTAATCCTAAATTAACAAATGCCACTGACGCCCCTGTTAGCCAAAAAAACAATAATTCAGCTACAGAAAAACATTTAACCATAAGGGATAACCAAAAGGGTGTTACCTACGACAAATTATTTGGGCTTTACTTAGTTGGGGCTAAAAAAATCCTTATAACTGATCCGTATATTAGGCTTTTATACCAGGCATCTAATTTAATGGATTTAATTCAAACAATAACAAAGTTTAAAAATAACGAGGATGAAATAGCTGTCCATTTGATTACTAGCGAAGATGAATTTAAAAAGCCTCAACAAATTGAGTATTTAGAAAGAATCATGCAGTCAGCTCAAGTATGCGGCATTAATTTTAGCTATGAGTTAGATAAAACCAATTCAATTCATGCCAGACACATATTGACCGATACGGGCTGGAAAATTCTTTTGGATAGAGGTCTTGATATTTACCAGCATTACGATATTGGTAATTTGTTTTCAATGCCAAGTCGAATGCAGAAATTCCGATCTTGTAAAGCTTTTGAAATTACCTATCTAAGAACCAATATAGAGAAGGATACTAAAGGGCTAGAATTTGTAGCCAATGAAGACTAAGCAATATAAATCAAAAGATTTATTTAAACAGGATACGCAATACTTAGATAAAACCACAATATAAAACTTTAACGGCGGTCTTAATTATGGATAATATTAAACATAGGCTGGAAATGCTTAAAGAAGTAATAGAGAATATTATTAAAAATAATTTTATAACTGCTGCTGCTTCCATGACTGATATTGAATGCCTATATGGAAGATTCGAGATGTTGGCTAATTTAATATTTAGCAATGGTAGTTCGTTAAATTTCGAGCCTAAAACTAAAGAATCGCTTAGGCACTTGGCCGATGATTTTAGATCCATTATTACAAATATGATTATTATTTATAAAATTAAAAACCATGTATTACAATGCAATCCAGATGACAAACGATATTCTGACCCTGATACCAATAAACAAATTGAAGCGTATATATTAAGGTCTTTAATTCAATCTATAATTACTGATTCTAGATCTATTTTTGATTATGTTTATATTTTATTGTGTGATGTATATTTTCAAAAATTTAATCAATCTGAAAATAACTTATTGAAAAATGAGGCTGTAAAATTTAATAAAAAAGACTTCAAAAATCTTAAATTCGTAAATTTAAAGGGTTTAATTAAAACAAATAAGGATGATGTTAAATGTATTTTAGGTGAAAATAATTATAATACTATAATAAATTCAATTGAATTTTTTAATGCAATAAATTCAATAAGAAATAATCTTATTCACG
>DAHXLC010000254.1 GCA_027371815.1 Candidatus Melainabacteria bacterium
TATAACCTTCCCAAGGCATAAACGCTACAAGCAGATTACGTCCGACCGCTAATTCACCACTATTAGTAGCAGCTCCATCAGCAATAATTTGTCCAGGAATTACTGCTTGACCTACTTCAACAAAAGGTTTCTGATTTAAACACGTATCTTGGTTAGATCTTTGAAATTTAGATAAATTATATCGAATCAAATGATTTTCTTCATTACGAATATGAATAGTGGTAGCTGAAACATATTCAACAACACCTTTGGTTTTAGAAAGTAACACCATCCCAGAATCTCGAGCGGCATGTCGTTCAATACCAGTAGCAACTAGGGGACGCTCAGTACGCACCAATGGCACTGACTGCCGTTGCATATTTGATCCCATAAGCGCTCTATTGGCATCATCATGTTCCAAGAAAGGAATAAGTGCAGTTCCTACAGAAATAATCTGGATCGGACTTACCCCTACATAATCCACTTGATCTGGTGGAGCTTCAATAAATTCAGCTTTATACCGAACTGGTACTAATGGAGTTAAAAACTTACCATCATTATCAACCGTTACATCACCAGGAGCAACCCTAAAATTATCTTCTTCATCAGCAGTTAAGTATTCAACTTCTTTACCAACAATTCCATTAATAACTCGATGATATGGTGTTTCAATAAAACCATATTCATTAACCCTGGCATGGGTAGCCAGTGAACCAATTAAGCCGGCATTTGGACCTTCTGGGGTTTCCACCGGACAAATGCGACCATAATGAGATGGATGAATATCGCGAACCGCAAAACCAGCTCTTTCGCGCGACAACCCACCTGGTCCCAAAGCTGATAATCTTCGTTTATGAGTTAATTCAGCTAAAGGATTAGTTTGATCCATAAATTGCGATAATTGGGAAGAACCAAAAAATTCCCGAATTGCTGCTACCAGTGGTTTTGTATTCAGCAAATTAGCTGGTGTAAGCGAATCGGCATCCTGTAAAGTCATTCGCTCACGCACAATTCGTTCTAGCCGGGATAAGCCTACTCTAAACTGGTTTTGTAATAATTCACCCACGCAACGGATACGACGATTGCCTAAATGATCAATATCGTCAACTTGACCTTCGTCATAGTTTAAACCAATTAAATAATCAATTGAAGCAACAATGTCTTCACGCGTTAAAGTTCGGGTAGTTTCGGAAATATTTAGACCCAGTTTTTTATTCATTTTATAGCGGCCAACTTTGCCTAAATCATAGCGCTTATCATCAAAGAAACGACTATCAATTATACTTTGACCACCGGCTACCGAAGGTGGGTCCCCTGGTCGTAATTTGCGATAGACTTCAATTAATGAATCATCTCTAGTTTTAGTCGAATCCTTGTCAAAGGTTTTTTTCAGAAATTCATGATGCCTAAACATCCCTTCCATTTCCGAATCAGTATAGCCCAAAGCTCTTAAAAGAGTAGTAGCTGGAAGTTTACGATTTTTATCAATTTTGACATAAATAACATCATTAGTATCAGTTTCAAATTTAAGCCAAGCACCTCGATTAGGAATCAAAGTAGCCGAAAACGTTCGTTTACCATTTTGATCAATTTCACGTTTGTAATAAATCCCTGGACTTCGGACAATCTGACTAACTACAACCCGTTCAGCACCATTAATAATAAAGGTACCGCGATCCGTCATCATCGGAATATCACCTACATAAATTTCCTGTTCCTTAATATCACCAATTTCACGGTTGACTAAACGCATTTGAATACGTAGCTTTTTAGTAAAGCTAGACTCCATTATCCTAGCTTCTTCAGCTGTTTTAGGCTTATTGGGCTCAGTATGTTCATCAAATGAGTAAGAAGGTAAAAAATGTAATTCTAATCGTCCCGTATAATCTTTAATTGGACTAAAGGCCTTAAGTTCTTCACCCAAACCTTCACGAACAAACCACTGATACGAACTTTTTTGAATTTCAGCTAAATCTGGAAGATCTGCAATATGAGTACTGCCGACCCCAAAGGTTCGGACGCGCTCGATTAATTTTGATGTCATTGATATCCCCTATGAACAAACAGCTAGCTAATCATGCCCTTGGTGTTGGTATGCAAATTGAAATAGATACTAACATATGGATTATTAATTCTAAATCCTTTTTATAAAGATTTGGGCTTTTGACCAAGATATGTTGACATTTATTAGATAAATTTTTTCTCAGAATCTGTATATTCAATAAATATAAGGATTTTATTCTAAATAATTATTAAATATATGAACAACACAATTTAACATTTGCGTTAAAATACCTATATATTGTTATATAGATATTAATATTTTTTTGCTTTTATATTATTTCTATTGCTTTTATGGGGATAGCTCTTTACTGGTGTAAGGCTCGGTCTTCAAAATCGATGTTGGAACAAAAATTCCAGGATGGGTTCAATTCCCATCTATCCCCGCCATAAATAAAACTAAATCGATAAAAGCTATCGATACCTGGGTTCAATTCCCATCTATCCACCTGCCCGCCATAAATAAAAATACATAAATAAAACTACATAAATAAAAACCGATAATTCAATTATTTAAAAATTTAAAGAATTTAACGCCGAAAAAATTTTGACAGAATACATTAAATTGCATTAATATTAATCTGGCTAATTGATCCTGATAAATTTTCGAAAGGTTTAAAAATAATTACAAAATCCCATTACAACAATTTATTATCTGAGTTTTCAGCATATTTACTATATGAACGTAATTATTCTGATAAAACCGTTACGGCCTATTGTCATGATGTAACTGATTTTATCAACTTTATCGATCCCAACTTTACTGACACTATCGAAGTTGAAAATTTTTATACTAGCAATTTAGCTAATTTAACAATTAATGACGTTAGATTGTATTTAAATCAATTGCGGCAAAATTACAGTAAATCAAGTTATGCCCGCAAATTATCCTCATTAAAAAATTATTTTAATTATTTAGTTCGCGGCAAAAAACTAGCCCATAACATCTTTAAAGAAATTAAGACACCTAAATTAAACCGAAAATTGCCCTTGCTTTTAAATAAAAATGAAATTGTCAAACTTATAAAAGCCTGTGAGAAAGAAGAATTTGGCACAAGGGATCAAGCACTTATTGAAGTTCTTTACGCTTCAGGAATTCGAGTTAGTGAATTAGTTAATTTAAAAGTTACTGATTATAACAAATCTCAACTAGAACTTATTGTATTTGGCAAAGGGGCAAAAGAAAGACTTGTCTTACTAACTAATGAGGCCAAACAAAGTCTGGAAAAATATCTTACTTGTTTACGCCCTCAACTGATACAAAACCCTGCTCAGACAGCATTATTTGTCAACAAATATGGTAATAAACTTACAACCAGAAGTATTGAGCGTTTAATCAAGAAATACAGCAAATTGGCTAAGTTGTCAAAAATAGTATCACCCCATACCTTAAGACATTCATTTGCCACACATTTACTTGAAGGTGGAGCCGATTTACGGGTAGTTCAAGATCTGTTAGGACATGCTTCAATTAGTACCACTCAAATATACACTCATGTATCGTTGGATCGCCTGAAAAAAATTCATAATTTATATCACCCGCGCGCTTAAATTAGCATGTTTTACTAACAAATTGGTTTACTACTAATTCACATGAGCTTGCCGTAAAATTTCATATAAGATTATCGAAGCAGCTACTGAAACATTTAAGGACTCAGTTTTACCAAGCATGGGAATCTTAATCATAAAATCACATTCTTCTTTTACCAAGCGGGAAATTCCACTGCCTTCAGCGCCTAAGACTAAGGCCATAGGATAGGCCAGTTTAGCTTCATATAAATTTTCTTGAGCACTAACATCTAGCCCAGTTATCCAATAACCAAGCTTTTTTAACTCTTTGAGACTACGGACTAAATTAACAACCTCGATAATGGGAAAATAAGCCATAGCACCACTACTAGCCTTAATGGAAATCGCATTAATTGTAGCAGTCCGACGTTTGGGCACAATTACAGCTAAAGCTTTGACTGCCTCAGCTGTTCGGATAATAGCTCCCAGATTGCGCGGATCCTCAATACCATCAAGTACTAGAACGCAACTGTCCGTGTTGGCTGACTGATTTCGTAGATTAGACTTACTTAAGTCAGCAAAAAAATCACTAAATTCAACCGCATTAATCGTCGTTAACTGAGCTACAACACCCTGATGATTATCCTTACTTTGGATCATTCGCTCAAGTTTAAATTTTGAACAGTCCTGAACAATAATACCTAATTTAAGCGCCAGATGTTTTATAGCCTTTAATTTAGCATCGTTAGCCATTTCATTAGCCATGAAAATTTTAGAAATTCGCCAGCGTTTGTCATCGCTAGTTACAGTTTGATCGAGCTTATCTTCTTCAACGTTTAATCTCGATAAATACTCCCAAACTGAATTTTTGCCATAAATTATATTGGCTAAATTTTCATATTCACTATCCATATTTGGTGAGGTAAAATTGTTTTGCGTATTATTGCGGTTTCGCTTCATCAGGAAATAATGTATAAAATAAATTAAGTATTAAAAGTTGGAATAATTATTTTAAGATTTAATGTTAATAGATATCCTATTTTTTGGTATGCCTCTATCAACTTGTATCATTTTAACAATGGTAGCATTAAGGCATCGTGAAGTCTATTTTTTAAATTCGGCTATTTGCTTTGCATTATACTGCATCTTTTACCTAAGCTATGGCCGAGCCATAATATTTTATTTGTGTTCGATGTTTATGATGGGTGGCGTTTTATTTTAATTAACGGCTTTATTCAGCCGTTTTTTTCTTAACCGCCGCATTAATAAAATGCCTGTTTTGTTGAGCTTCGGCTAATGAACGCATCGGGATATTATGCTTTTTAAGCCATCGCGAAATCGTATTTGGGTCACACCACATTCCTTCTTCATCACGATAAGATCGAGCGATTTCCACAGTGCTTAATTTATCTTTGACATATTTTTGCATGAGCCAGTTTTTATCTTGATAAAGGAATTTTGTTGATCTTAAGTTTTTCGCCATGAATTAATCCAATTAAAAATTTTAGGGTTATGCTATATATAGCTTATAATAAGATAGCTAATAAATACATACCTTCAATAAGCTTTCTTAAAACAAATAATTTAATTTTTAATTTTAGCCAACATCGTTGTCAGTATAAACCAATGCGCAATATTCCTGATATTAATTCACTGCTAAATCACCCACAATTATCTGGCAAATTAAAGCAAAACCTCTTAGCTAAATTAATTCGACAACAAATTAACATTTTAAAAGAAACCTCTAAGGACAGCCTTAATTTAACTGTTGACAAGAATGAAAGATTGCTATTAACCAAAAAAATCATTACCGGCGTTATAAAAGACGTTGAAAAATTAACTAATTATAATATTAAAAGGGTAATAAATGGCAGTGGGGTAATTTTAAATACTAATTTAGGCCGCGCCCCAATACCCCAAACCGTTGTTGAATACCTAAGTCAAAACCTAAACGCCTACCTTGATTTAGAAGTAGAGATCGGATCCGGTAAAAGAATTGAACGAACTCGTAATGCTGAGAATTTATTGAAATTTTTAACTGATGCCCAAAGTTGTCTTATTGTAAATAATAATGCTGCAGCACTTACCCTAATCATTAATACCTTTTCGCTAAATAAAGATGTAATTATTTCCCGAGGTGAATTAGTCGAAATTGGTGGCAATTTTCGTTTACCCGACATTATTGAGGCATCTGGTGGAATTTTAAAAGAAATTGGCACAACTAATAAAACTAAAATTACTGACTATGAAAAGGCTTTAAATAATGAAACGGGTCTTATTTTAAAATGCCACAAATCTAACTTTAAGGTTTTAGGTTTTACCCAGGATGTTGATTTGTTAAGTATTAATCAACTAAAACGTAAAATTCCCTTAGTCTATGATCTTGGTAGTGGTATTTTTGAAGGTTATTTAGACGTTAAACAAGCAATGCCAATCAATGACTTTATCATCAACGCTAAAATGCTCCAACATCTTGACCTGCTCTGCTTTTCCGCAGACAAACTACTTGGCAGCTTACAAGCCGGAATTATATTAGGAAAGCAGAAATACGTAAACAAACTAAGGATCAACCCACTTTATCGCTGCCTACGGCTAGACAAAGTATCAATAATGATTTTAGAAAAATGCCTACAACTTTACCTTAAACAAGAATCTTTTCAAGAGTTTCCGGGTTTAAAAGTCTTAAATATCGATAAAACCAATTTAAAGTCAAATGTACTGAATTTTATCAATTGGCTTAAACCTGAACTTAACTCGCTAACACTTAGACCCATTGAAACGCAGGCAATATTAGGTGGCGGTAGTATTAGTGACCTTAAAATTAATAGTTACGGATTAATTATTGAATCAAAGAAAAACCTTACCGCTAATTCTCTTAATAAGTTTTTTCGCTTAGGTAAACCAGCAATAATTGGTCAAATTCAACACAATCAATATATAATTGACTTTACGACTTTATTAAATGATGACTTAACTTACCTTGCCCAAGCTATAAAAGAACTTGATTTAAGTTAACTGTAACTAAATTAATTAGTTCGATTTATTGAACTACAATAACTCAAACTAATTAATTTTAAGATGGGAAAGGAGTAAACACTAAATACTTAAACAAAGTTAAGATTGATTAAGTATTTAGTATTTGTCAAGCATGTTTTATCAGAAAATTAAAGGTTATAATCATTAATTAGTAATGCTAATTAATTTTTCAAGAGGTTGAATTAAATGGAAGGTAACGATTTAAACAAAGTTTTAACTGATTTAAGTAATAAAATTGATAGTCAGGCAAGATTTACACGATCATTAGTAGTAATATGCTGTATGGCTGTTATTGGAGTCATTTACTACACATTTATCCAATTATTTAATACCCTTCCTGATCAAATAATTATGACTTATATGGGTAAACTAAGTGACATTCAAACACAGTGGAAAGTGATTGAGAATACTCAAATCAAAAATGCAGCAGCTAAGGCTAATAAATAATTTTTTATTATCATTCTTATTACAAGAGTAGTTAGGTTAATTAATTAGCCTGACTACTTTTGTAATAAGCGTTTTCGTCTTTCTACTTCAGCTTCAACTTCATCAACTGAAATCGCATTTAAAGTCATTGGGCCAACACAAGTTTCTTTCCACGGTTGTCCTTCAAGTGCTTGTCGAACAATAACCTCAAACACCTGAGATCGTATACCAGTTCCATAATTGCCAGAACCAAGTCCTCCTCCAGATACTGTAGTACTTCCGGCTTTTTTATAGCTAAAATCATAAGTTGAAGCTTTATTCCCTTGCGCCAAACTAGGCATTTGATTAGGCGTTGAGGCTGGCGATACTAAAGGATTAACTGCTGGGTTAGGAGTATTAAGCGCAAAGGTTGGATTACTTTCCTTAACTACTGGTTGATTCGGATTTAAAACTGGAGCAGTAATTTTTGGGGTTTGAGTTACATTTTGTTTAGCAATTACATTGTTTTGTTCTAATAAACCAGTCTGAACAGGCTTGTCAAACATTGGCCGAGCCGGACCGCTATCAAATAGCGATGGAGAATCTTCATCTACGGGGTTAGCATCAAAAAAACCCGGCTCTATAGTTTGTGCCTTATTTTCGGGTTTAAATAACGGTTTAGCTGGTTGGTTATTTTGAGCCACAACATTATCAGTTTTACCGGGCTTAATGTTAGCCTCACGACTTAGGGTTGGATTAGCTTTTAAATTTTGAATTTCATGTTGTAAATTTGCTGATTCAGTAGCAGATTTACTTAATTCTGATTGAAGATTAGTTATCATATCCTTATATTGATCCTTTAATTCTTCAATTTGAGCTTTAAGCTGGCTGACTTCCATAGTTTTATTCGATAATTCGTAATCTTTATTTTGTAAAATACTATCTTTTTCAACCAGAATCGAACTTTGATCATTAAATGAATTATTTAATTCGGTAAATTTATTATTGAGATCTTCAAATTTAAGTCTTAATTCATCACTTCCTTCAGCTAATTCTTGATCGCGAATATTTAACTGTTCATTTAACAATTCTTCTTGTATTAATAAATTTTCCGTAAGCTTAGTATTGGCCTGTTTTAATTCATCAAGTTCTTTAAGTATTTTCGGATTAAGCATAGATTCAAATTGACCTGAGTTGTTAACTGGTCCAGTCGATTGAACTGCATCATAAGCTGCCCTAAATAAATTTCCCGCCAAACGCTGAGTACCCAAAAGTTCAACTAGCCGATGTAATAAATCAGCTGGATGATCATCAGGGAAAATTGACGTATAAGCACATTTAAATGTCCAGGGATCAATTAAACCATTAGATAATTGATCAGCCAAATTAGTAATTAATTCATCAGGGGTAAATTTATTCTGATTATACTGTTCTTGATCTAATTTGGAATCAATAGCCGAAACTAGCTCGGATATAGCTGGAACCAATTCACCAACGGCTTGAAGTGGTTCTAATGCAGCTCCCAAAGAATCAATCAGAACAGTTAGGTTAACACCTAATTCACCAAGAGAATTAACATTAGAATTATTTTTGGTTTCAATAAACTCCTTAATCAGATGATGAATTTGAGCAATATTGGTCGCACAAACATCGACGCCAAGATCAAGATTTTGAATTATGGCTAAAGTATCTTGACTTAATCCAGGGTTATTTTTAAAGATTTCTTTTTCATCTTTATTAACAATTTCTGGAGATTTTTCCGTTGAATTGCCTTTATTTTTAGACTTTACTGATTTAGTTGAAACATTATTAGAATTTACACTGGCATTTTTTGAATTACTTTCAAGGTTAAAATTCAGACTTGCGTCATCTAAAACTAAATCTTCATGATTGGACAATGTTAGGGTTTCCTTATTAAATGTTTGATTTTGGGGAATAGTTTCTTCATCGTTAAAAATTTCATTATTAGCTAAATCTAAAGCCAATTCAGGATTAAAAGGCTTGACGGGTTGAATCTCATTGTCGATTTGATAATTATTTCCAGTATCTAAATTATCATCAAAAATGTTGTTGACAATAATTTCATTAGTTTGGCTTTCCAGCTGATTAAAAGTTGCTGATTCAGATTGATAATCAGTTGACTGGTTATAATTAACTTGTTGATTTAACACAGTTTGCCGATTGTCAACTTGACTACTATCGCTTTGACCATTATTACTAGGATTACTAGCAGCTATATTTTGATTAACGGCCGCTCCAGCTGTACTCGGGAAAACGGCTAAACCAAAAGGGTCAGAAGACACAGCCTGTTTAGTTAATGTACCTCGAAGCCGAGCGCGACGTTGAGCTAAAGATTCAGACTCGTTGTTAGCTTTTGCTGATTGTCGGTTATCTTCATTTGCTACCATTGATAATATTAATCCAGATTTCTAGTTTTTAAAGTTAAAATTAATTCTCATTTGATGATCTTATACCAATTTCCTGAATTTCCTAAACTGACCTATATTAAATGTGCATTTTAAGTAAACAACATTGACATTAACATGTCTCCTGGCTATTATAACATTAAATATAAAATTTTGTTAATAATTATAAATTTGCCCTTCTCTAGCTATTTTGATTAATATTACCATCCATAGTTTAAAATCCTTAAGATCTTGGTATCAAATAATTATATGCTGTAAATAAATAGTAAAAAAATAACATGTTAGTTTTTAATATTTGTCATAATTGTGGGAATTCAAAAGTTGTTAATGGTCAACCATGTTTAAATTGTGGTGAAATAATTTCAAATTTCTCAGCTACTGAATTACCAAACCCCTCAATTATTTTTCAGCCTTTAAATATCAATTTAACACTAGACCTAACTTTAAGCGAAAAAGTGTTAACCAATATCCGCTTTAAAAAACTCATAGCTGATAATAACAAACCCAATCCAAACCTTAGCCAAGAAACAAATAACAGTATTAACCAAATTACCGTTACTGATCCAACCCTTAATCAACCAAATCCAGAATCTATAACCTTATTTAATGAAGAAAATATTTTAAATAATGACTTAAACTATCGCAACAAAGACCAAGTGGCTCCACTAAGTGGTCCTAGTTTATTTGAAGATGATAATAACTTAAGTTTTCCAAACAGTGTAACGGTAGATATTAATAAATCAATTCAGCCAACCAATTTGCCAGTTATTAATAATGCTCAACCTAGTCAATTACCAATACCTAATCTTACTGCGTCAGCCAAGCTAAAGAATGATAAATCCGAACCATCTCTAGAAAAACTAGTTGAGGATTTAACACTTAGTTTAAATAATATGCTAACTGCCAATGAAGTAAACTCAAATTTACCACAAAATAATCTTAACGAGTCAACTCAACGTGAATTTGGTCAGTTAAATAATCCACCAGTTAACGAGTCAACTCAACGTGAATTTGGTCAGTTAAATAATCCACCAGTTAACGAGTCAACTCAACGTGAATTTGGCCAGTTAAATAATCCACCAGTTAACGAGTCAACTCAACGTGAATTTGGTCAGTTAAATAATAATTCAAATTCAGACACAAAACAAAATATCGACAATACCAACCAATCGAAGTCAAACAATGACGTTCAAGATCAACAAAAACCCTCTCCAGTAGATACTGCTAATGCAACAATGCCTAATAATAATACCAGTCAAACCAAGGATCCAGTTTCAAGTAATACTTTAAATTTACTAAATTTTGATTTTAATCCTATTCCCCAAGAATCACCAACTAAAGCCCAAACACCAAATACTAATAAAACAAATAGCCAAACTGATTATAAACCTGAAACATCTAAGGGTTTTGATGATTTTCCTAGCTTAGCTGAATTAAATACAACTTCAACTTCTATTCGATCTGATAATTTGAAACCTAAGAATTTTGTCAAACAAGCCCAAAATAATCTTAAATATGCTCAAACTAATGAAGAAGACGATGATGATGAAAATTTTGATTACAATCACACGGTGAAAGCTAAATCCGGTAAACCTTCCGCCCAGAAAAAAAGTACTTATAATGATACCGAAAATGATCCTGATAATGATCCTCCGAAATTTAAATTACGTAAATTCTCCACTAAAGATATCCCTGATGACGGTAATGAAGAAGAAGGAGAAGAAGAAAACATTTCCGCGAAACTCAAATTACGTAAATTCTCGACCAAAAACAAAATAAGCAATAATGGTTCTGATGATGATGATGATGAAAGCAAAGATAATGAAAAGACTATTATTAAAGACAATGCCAGATCTCCAAAATCAAAAAGTAAAAAAGCTAAAGATAACTTAGATACAGATGAAGACAATGACAATGTAAATTTATTCAATCGCCAAATTGACATTTTAGGAATATCGCTACCATTAACAACGATATTAATTATCGGCATTTTTGGTCTGTTTATTTTCTGGCAACTGGTAAGTGGTATTGGTTCAATTGTTGGCGGATTAGGTTCAGTTGGCAGCAACCTTAACATTATGAGTAATAATAATACACCTTCATTAAACGGAGCCTGGAAATTTGTAGCTGTAGCTCAAGGTCAAAAATGTGAAGGTTATTTTAATCTAGAACAAAGTAATAATCAAATAGCTGGAGACGGTCGCGATAATAATGGCAATTTTGAAATTATGGGAACTTTTACGCCTCCTAATAAAATTAATTTCGTAAAAAAATATTATTTAAACGGTCAAGAAGTATTTAAACCAGTAACTTTTGATGGTTTAATCAATTTCGAACAGAATCCGCTTTACGTTCAAGGCTCATTTAATTGTACTTTCCGCCAAAATTATGGCTGGCGTGGTCATCCGGTTACTATTGTTGGACAGTGGGAAGGTATTTTAGCTAAGCCAATGAATAATCAGGTAACCGATAATGCCCGTTTTAATAAAGTCCATCATATTCAATCAACAGGCTTTAATCCCCTAAACAATTTAACTAATTCTTTTACCTATGCAGCAATAGGTGGTATAGGATTAGCTGTATTTTTAATATTTTATTCGATACATTTATTTGGACCTAATGGAAAAATTCAAATTTCTGAAAAACAACGTTATGTCACTTCACAGTTTAAATCACAACATATAAAAATGTTAAAAGAAATGAGTGCTCCATATAAAATTGGTGGCTTATCTTTAGGAACACGTTGTGAGTGGAAATTCTTTAAATTCTGGGAAATTAAAGAATTAGCTTTTACTCCAAAAATTCGTGACAAAAACCCCCACTCATTAATTCTGGGCACAGCCAATAAAGGTAAAACCAGGTTGGTTGCCAATTTCATAACACAAGATATTCTAGCCAAGGATAGGGCAGTTGTCGTCATTGATTCAGACGGTGGCTTAGTTGATTTAATCTCACAATGGATTGCTTCTCATGAAAAAGGAAAAGCTATTGCCAAAAGAGTCATCTTATTAGACCCCACTCAAAAGAATCAGAAACATTCATACAACCCACTTGAATTAGCTCCTGATGGCAATCTCCAAGCAGCAGCCTCATCTATTGTATATGGCTTTAAAGCTATCTACAGCGAACCGCCAGGATCACAAAGCCAGTGGAATGCCCAGACGGCAAATATCCTGCGTAATTCAGCATTACTGCTTACGGCTAATGGCAAAACTTTAACTGATTTACCTACATTATTACAGGATCATGACACCAGAGATATCCTGCTTGAAGGTGTTGAACGCAAAAAGCGTGAACACATTGAATTTGCGACCTTATTAGAGACATGGGGGCAATACAAAAAATTAGCCAGAACTGAACAATGGGTCAACTGGGTCGAGCCTATCCTAAACCGAGTAACACCAATGCTTAGTGATCCACGAATAAGGCCTATACTTACACATCCCAATGGCACGATAAATCTTAGCGAAATTATAACTGACAAAAAAATTCTTCTGGTTAAAATTCCCCAAGGTCAATTAGATCAAAATGCCAATTTATTAGGTAGTTTAATAGTAACTGGCTTAAAACAGGCAGCCATAAATTTAAGTACTCAGGATGTAAAAAATTTAAATAAGACCAGTTTATACCTTGATGAATTTGATAGTTTCATTGAAAAAGAAACATTTGATTCTTTAACTTCAGATACGGCTAAATTTCAAGTCGGTATAACCGCAGTTGCAAAGTCCATTCAACATTTACCTGAAGAATACCGGAATTACCTCTTAATTCACGTGGGTTCATTAATCGCTTTTGCTCTTGCTAAAAAGGATGCCGATCTTCTAGGACCACAAATGTTTAGAGTTGATGGACGCAAGCGCAAACATCAAACTATGCAGAATTTCTTTAACCGAGTCAATTCATCTCCACAATTTGAAATGATATCAGATGAAGAAAAATTAAATATTGATCGTTTAATTGGTCAGGATGATCGAACCTATTTTGCGTATCGAGTTGGTAGTATTGCTGGAGTCTTTCATTTGAAAGCACCAGACTTTAAAGATGCTAACCCAACAAGTGTAAGTAAACGCATTCTAGACAATATTCGTGGGATAAGCTAATATTGAACCATAAATCTTTATTTTGTTTATTACATGCCAAAGTCAATATATTCATTAGCGATATTGCTTATATACGTATTTTTAGCTAGCTTAAACCTGACCGGTAAGGCACAGCTTTTAAATGTAAGTGATGAAATCCATAATCACCAAGCTTTGCTTGATGAAAAAACCATTTATTATTTACAAAAAAATTGTGAAAATCACAATACTAATACTAGCAATAAAGAATCTGTTCTAAAATCTTCAAAAACTATTGTCAAATCAAAACCCAAATCCAAAAAACTTTTTTCAGCTAAAAAATCAGTAATAAAAATTGAGCCAACTGTGTTAACTCAAGATATTTCGACTAATTTAAAACCCGAAGAAAAAGAAGATGTTTTAAAATTTTCTAAATTAGGTGATTATTTCTATACAAAAAATGATTATACCAATGCATTAATTGAATACGAAAAAATCATTAAAATAGATCCTAAAAATTATAAAGCTCATTATATGTTAGGCAAAGTTCTTTTAGGACTAGGTGACAGCGAAGAAGCACTTAAAGAATTCAACATTACCGTAAATCTTCGCCCACTGAGTAGTGATGCCCATTTTATGAAAGCTGAAGCTTTACGCATTTGTGGATCAACTAAATCCGCAATTCAACAATATCATCTGGCAATTAAGCTCAATAAATCTAACGCCTTAGCCTATGCAAATCTAGCCGAATGTTATCGAATTTTTGGTGATTATCGAATAGCCATTAATTACTGTAAAAAAGCGATTAATTTAGACAGTGACTTAGTGGTGCCTCATTTAGTTTTGGCTCGTTGTTATTTTGCTGACCGCTTAAGGGATGAAGCAATTAACGAATGTAAAATAAGTATCAAACTTGCGCCCAATGATCCGACTGTATATGTTAGATATGGTGAATATTTAAATGAGTTAGAAGAATATCATAAAGCTATAAATATGTTGAATAAAGCCATTGAACTCGATCCTAACTATGCTAAAGCTCATGCTTGTCTAGCCTATACTTATTCAAAAATGGGTGATTTATCATTAAGCTTAACCCAGGCTAAATTAGCAGTTGCCGACGCACCTAATGATGTTGACAATCATACAACTTTAGCCTATGTATACAATCGAAACAACGATTTTCAAGCCAGTGTGATTGAGTATAAATTAGCCTTAAAACTTGAACCGAAAAACCCTAAATTGCACCGTAGCCTAGCTATGGCGTTAGCAAAAAATGGCAATATTGATGAAGCCATAGCTGAATTACTTACTACGATCAAATTAATGCCTAAAGATTATGAATCTAAATTAACCCTCCAAACTTTATTAAAAGAACACAATCAAAAAATACTTAAAGAAGAATAGCCTTAACTTATAAAGGTATGATCTTGATCATTAATTTAACAACTGATTAGCAATAGTGCTTAAGTAAAAGAATCCATCTGGTTGTCATTATTATTGTCAACTTGTATAAGTAGAATGCTTATGCTATTTTATGAGTAAAATTTTTAACATAAAGGATTAAATGAAATATAATATAAAACAATTTGTTATCGTATTTTTGGTACTGTCGTTGTTATTAATTACGAATAACAAATCACAGGCCACTGAGTCTTATAGACTGCCAGATACGGTACGTCCAAGTTTGTACATATTGGAAATATCACCAGATCTTGAAAATGCAAGTTTTACCGCAAACGAAAAAATCACACTTGTTATCAGTAAAGAAACCAAGGAAATAATTTTAAACAGCTGTGAAATAAAAATTGACAACGTTAAAATTACTAATAAAAAAAATAAGGATACAGTAAAACTTGCGGTAACTTATGATCAAGAAAATGAAACTGCAAAATTCAGCTCAACCAATACTTTACCAGTCGGCACCTATGTTTTAAGCCTAGATTATAAGGGTATTTTAAACGATAAATTACGCGGATTTTATTTATCTAAATACACTGATAATAACCAAACCGTTCACAAAATTGCCACCACCAAAATGGAACCAGCTGATGCTAGACGCATGTTTCCTTGTTTTGACGAACCAGCAATGAAAGCTTGCTACCAAATCACCGTCAAGATAGATCCAGGTCTAACAGCCATTTCCAATTCTCCAATAAGCAAGCACTATTTAAACAAACAAGAGAATAAAGAAATTGTTGAGTTTATGATAAGTCCTAAAATGTCTACATATTTAGTGGCATTAATTGTTGGTCCTTTTACCTCAACAGCACCAATTAATAATGATGGTTGTGAAATTAGAGTCTGGTCAGTTAAAGACAAAATCAAGTTAGGCGATTATGCCAGAAATAGAGCCAGTGAACTTTTGTCCTATTACAACCATTATTTTAATATTAAGTATCCCTTACCTAAATTAGACTTAATTGCAATTCCCGATTTTGCCAGTGGAGCCATGGAAAATTTTGGAGCGATTACTTTTCGCGAAACAGCATTATTGATTGATGATAAAACCAGTTCGGTCGACAGGAAACAGACCGTCACTTCAATTGTGGCTCATGAAATTGCGCATATGTGGTTTGGCGATCTGGTTACCATGGCCTGGTGGGATGACTTATGGCTAAACGAAGCCTTTGCCACCTGGATGTCGGTTAAAGCTGTTGACAATTTAGAGCCTAACTGGCAATATTATATTAAATACATAACCTGGCGATTATACGCAATGAATGTTGATTCATTAAAATGCTCTCGACCCATTCATAATGAGGTTCATAGCCCAGCTCAAGCGGTCGAAATGTTTGATAATATTACCTATCTTAAAGGTTCAACAATTTTAAAAATGATTGAAACATGGGTGGGCAATGAAAACTTCAGATTAGGAGTGAGTAATTATTTAAAAGCACATTTATATGGTAATGCCACCACTAATGATTTATGGAAAGATATTGAAACTCAATCTGGCAAACCAGTACAGACACTAGCTCAAACTTTTGTAAATCAGCCTGGCTACCCATTATTAACGCTTAGCGTTAGTAATAATAATAAACTAAAGGTAAATCAGCAACAGTTTTTCTTAAATAAAGATACGGTTGGTAATCATAATGCTAAATGGCTTATTCCACTAACAGTTTGCAGTTTCAAAAGTAAAAATATAATTCCATTATCTTATGTTGTCAACGATCCCTTGGAAGAAATTCAAGACTACCAGTGTTTTGAACCCTATAAGGCTAATATTAATGCCAGTGGTTATTATCGCACAAGTTATAATAATACAAATTTTGACCTTTTAAAAAATAATCTACAGAAATATTTTACCCCTAGTGAAAGACTATCTTTTTTAAATGATCAGTGGAATTTAACTAAATCTTTAAATATTAATTTTTCTGATTTTATCAACCTTTTAAATGAATATAAAACTGAAAAAGATACTTATGTAATTAAAGAAATGATTACTACTTTATATGATTTATATAATTATGTTCCCAACGACAAGTTAAATTCATTTGCTTTGTATGCAAATTCTCTCCTTAAAGAAATTTTTGCTACCATTGGCCAAGAAAACAAGCCTAGAGACTCAGCTTTAACCAAATCACTAAGATCCTATCTACTTACATTTTTAGGTACCTGTGGCCAAAATAAAAAAATATTAGCCAATTGTCAAAATTACTTAAATTCTACAGTTTACAAAGATTCACCAATTATTGATGGCGACAAATTAAAAACCGCCTTATTGGTGGTAGCATTTAATGGTACTGAACATGATTACAATTCGATTTATAACCAATATTTAAAAGCCAAATCACCAGAAATTAAAACAGCTTGTCTATTTGCCTTAGCTAATTTTAGAACTACAGATCTGATATCAAAAACCTTAAATTTAAGCTTGAGCGATAAAGTAAAAACCCAAGATGGCCCTCATTTAATTGCAGCTTGTTTTTCCAATCCGGTCGGTCTTGCTCCAGCATATGTAGCTAATTCTACCGCACAAATTCAAGCCCTAGCCTTTTTTAAAAGCCATTTTACTGATTTAAATAATCGCTTTGTGCCAAGATACATCCCACCAATGGTTCAGGCAATGGCTAGTATAACTAATCAAAATGATTTAACTGACATTCATGCTTTTTTTAAAGAACACCCACTTAAAATTGGCAATCAATCTTTAACCGAAACAATAGAAATTATCGCAAGCAATGTAAAATTTAAAATGGCTAATTCGGCTAAAATTAATGCCTGGTTAGATAGCTTGAAATAATGAATAACTATATTAGAACAAAGCATTACTATTATATTTTTAGATTTTATAAAACAAAGTTTTTTATTGCATTAATAGATTAATTTTTAAATTTTATAAGTTTACCTTATTAAATTGATAAGGTGCAGGGCTTGCTTAAATTAATTTTTACAGTATTATAATAAATGAAAACCCCTGAAAATTTTACTAGAAATTTAAATTGTGATTGTTTGATTAGTAGGTAAAATATGGATTCTAAAAAAAACTTTTCGCTTAATCAAGATTCTCAATTACTGGTAAAGTCGGAAATACTTATTATTTGGATAAGTTCATTTCAACCACTTGTTAAACGTCTAAAACTTATAGACTGGATTAGTTCATTTCGTCATGCACCAAATTCTTATGTTAAATTAGCTTTGGTTGTGGGATTAATTATTCAATTTTTAAATCCGTTATTAGCTTTTGCCTATAAAGAAGGTGATTTCCCTGGGATTGGCAGTGAAGATGCCTGGAATAATGCGAATCAATATTTTAATAAAGGAAATAATACCAATGGTGAAGCAGCCTGTAAATTTTACTTAAAAGCTATAAGCATTTATCCATATGATGCTTTTATTTGGTATAATCTTGCCGTGGAGACTAAAGACAATAGCAAAGCAATTGAATATTGCCAAAAAGCTATCGAATTAAACCCTGACTACATTAATTCTTACTTAAAACTAGGTTATATATTTAAAAAAATGGACAGACATGATGAAGCAATAAATTATTATCAAAAAGCTTTAAAACTTGAACCAAATAACGGGTCTGCTATTAATGGGATTGGCAATGTATATTTGCATTTAAAAAAATATAAAGAAGCCATGCCTTATTTTCAAAGTTTTATTAAACTTGAACCAGAACAGGGTGTTGGTTATAATAATTTAGGTTGCTGTTATGATGGACTTAATAATTTTTCTAAAGCAATTGAATGTTATAAACAAGCTTTATTAATTGACCCAATTGATTGGATAACTACTGAAAATCTTGGTTTAGTTTTATATAGAATGGGTAAAATTAAAGAAGGATTATCTTATAAAGATAAAGCATTAAGTTTAGCTAAATCAAAAAAAAATAAAGATATGATTATCAAAAATTTTGAGGATGCCAAAGCTGGAATCTATAACAATCAATAAGGGGTTATTTTATGCAATTTGAAAGAGCTGATTTTAATCCTAATGATCCAGAAAGAGCTTTACCTAAACCTGGTTTAAAGCCACATCCTAGTAAAGTACTTAAAACTGGCGATAACGATGGTAACAATTCAGTAACTGAAAATAATAGCAAAGTTAACCCCACCAATACACTAGACTCCGCACCTACCACCATTTCAACATCTAAA
>DAHXLC010000157.1 GCA_027371815.1 Candidatus Melainabacteria bacterium
CCGTCTCCATCAAAATATAAAATTTTAAGGCTGTTATTAGCTTTATTTTTAAAAACAAATAAGGCTCCATTCAGTGGATCAAGGTTCATTGATTGCCTGACCAAACCAGATAAAGTATAAAAGCTTTTTCTCATGTCTGTAGCCTGGGTACATAAAAATATGCGGCAGTTAAAAATTCCAGTTAACATGACAGCCCATTTATTACCTGAAATACTGACTCTAACGTATTATAATCTGCGCCATTATATATAGAAATTAAATGCTGCCCGGTTTGAACTTTAATAGTTGCCGTATTTTCAAAAAAATTAAAAGGTTGATCTGAGCTTTTAAGTGTTACTGGTAAAAATTTAACAACATTTTTGGTTCTAGTATTTGCTTTTGGACAATTACTTCCGCCAGTCTGATTAATGCGTGATTTCCATTTTAAAAATGTACTATAGCCGACCCCGTTATTTTGACAAAATGCCCTCTGGCTTAAACCGCTCGCTTGCCATTTTTCTATGAAAATTTTCCATTTTTTTAGTACAATATTTTCAGCCTGCATTTGAACCTCCTTATTTTGGATTTAAAAGCTTAAATTTAGCAGGCTATTAAAGTTAATTCAATAATGCGGTTTGTGGAACGCATACGATTGGTGTTGAAATTATTATATGTAGGATTGGTTAAGGCGTTAATTATACATGATGAATTATTGAATTTCAAGGTGCAATGATTTAATTTTTTGGTAAATCTTTGATTTTTAAGCATTTTATCAACCTCAGATTTGATTATAGAATGTTATTTAAAAGAACCTGTTAATTATTTTGTCTAACATGTTTGGTTCACCGCCACTTACTATAGAGTTTATACCTATGTGACCAATCAAAGTAAAAACAATGAATAAAATGAACCAAGGAGCCTTATAATAGTCAGGAGAAAATAAACATACTAACATAACTATAAAGCCTATTATATAAGCAACTAAAAGAGGCCGATAAAAAAAGGAAATCCAGAATATAAAACAATGTGGAAAAGGTGATAAATAATAAAGTAATTGCATAATGCCTATATGACACTCATTAGCAATCAAAGTATTCAATATTAAGCCAAAACTGATACCAAAATATTCTAATTGTATTACTAACAAAAACTTTTTTAATAAAAGCAAATTATTTAGTTTTTCCATAACTATTTACCTAAATATACGCCAGCACTTTGACCATTAGGCACTCCATATCTAAAACCTATCGCTTCAATTGCAGTTTCGCCTGGGTATCTGTCAAATTTACCACCTACAGCATCTAAACAATTAGCCAAGTCAATATCACATTGACCTCTTTGACATTTTCGAATTTTAGGGGCACGTATCCAGGCTGCATTACTTAGACAAGCATCGTGTTCATAATAACATTTATCACGTTCATCAATCCACGGAACAAAACCTGGTTCACCAGCATGTGGCCAAACTGAAGTTTCATTTTGCACTCTATTGTTACCCCAATTAGGTCCACCCCAATTACCATAATATTGCCACAACCCACTTGGATCTCTGCCCCTCACAGGATCATTCATCACATACACATACAAATTAATGCCACCACGTTCACCAATGGGGTCACGGGTGAGCCAACGGCCAAGGCTTGGGCTGTAGGCTCTGGTCACGGTTAAATTAAGGCCGCTTGGTTGGTGGAAGTAATAACCTGCGTAGCCAAAGTCGCTGGTTACAGTTGGTGCCTGTCCATTAATTCCATTGGTAACTATTGCCTGCCCAAATACCGTGTAGTTATATTGTGTTATGATGTTT
>DAHXLC010000323.1 GCA_027371815.1 Candidatus Melainabacteria bacterium
ATCTAGGTCAGCTGCGCTAACTTACAAGCAATTCAAATAGAAACGGCCTGCTTTATTAGTTAAAATGCCTGAGTAAATTTTTCTGATATAATAACCCTCACATACCAGTAAAAAACATTAACTTAATGATGCAATTGCGGAATCAAATTTTGTAAGCCATGATTTTGGAGATATTCAATAAAACTAGCATTTAAATTAATTTGGTCATATTCATTTATGGGTTTAAATGGGGCGATTAAAGTAAAATATTTAACACGTTCATCATTATATAAGTAGTTCCCATCTTGATCATACCAGGTTACCGATACTAAATCTCTTAACTGATTAGCTTGATTAAAAGTATAAATATCTATTGCTTCATACTGTAAAGCTTGAACAATTTTTTGGTTATTATCAACTTGATTGGTTCTTGAAACAGTTTTCATAACATATTTTTGATCATTAATACTTAATTGAACACAAGAGATATCCGTTGAATAAATTTTACCTGAATTGCTGTTTGCCGTATTAGTAATATTGGGAATAAAACAATCCCACAAATCACCTTTATTATCAAGCTGCGAACCTATTGGCACAGTTGATTCACATTTCAGTGGTTGATTAAGTTTAGCATTTAACTTAGTTGAAGCGGTTATAGTTTCGGATTGAGTTTGCCAGGTGCCACCAGCCCACTTGGGTAATTGAAACCAGTATAAATCAGCTGCAGCCAATTCAGGTTTTAAACTAATCCCGACAAAACTTTGTCCTTTTTTAAACATTTTTGGTAATGGCTTTAATTTTTCACTATGTTCAATGCCACCAAACAAAACTGTTTTAGACTTTGCTGACTTCTGGGTTAAAGAGTCTGTTGACAAATCAGCAATTAACTTGTTTTGGTTATTAAAAGCCAGAGCCGGTAAAAGCAAAATTAAAAAAGTGATTTGAAAAAAAATCAAACAGCCAATAACTAAACTTACCAATTTTAATGCGTTTAAATTATTAATTTTCATACAGTTATTAATTCTCGTAAATTTAAATAATCAGCTAAAATTTTAGCATAGACTTAATCATTAAAAACAGTTTAACTCTTTACGCAGCCAAAAAGTAACTGCAGTTCTCCTAAATAATATAGACGAGACTAAAAAATAGAACAATTTACCTTATTATTAGGCTAAAAGTTCTAAAACTTTTTGTTTTAAGTAACATTCAATAAACGGATCAATTTCACCATCTAGGACGTCTTCAACATGGGTTGTTTCGTATTTAGTGCGAACATCTTTGACCAATCGATCATCCAATACATATGATCTTATAGCATTGCCAAACGTGGCTTGAACTGACTTGCCTTTTAATCTTGACAACTCCTCATCTGCTTGAATTTTTTTTAAATTTAACAACTTGGATTTAAGAATTTCTATGGCTAACATTTTGTTTTGAATTTGCGAACGCTCCTTTTGGCAGCGGACAACAATATTCGTTGGTTTATGTATTACCCTGACTGCTGTTTCAACTTTGTTAACATTTTGCCCACCAGCTCCACCGGCTCGCATAGTTTCAATTTCAAGATCTTCATCTCTAATTTCAACTTCATTATCTAAATTTTCAACAACTGGAGTTATTTCTAAAGCTGCAAAACTGGTCTGTCTTGAATCATTACCCATTTTATATGGTGATTTACGCACGAGACGATGGACACCTTTCTCGCAAGACAGATAACCATAGGCATAATCACCAACAACTTTAAAAGTAACACTTTTCAGCCCAGCTTCTTCACCATCAGACTGATCCAAAATTTGTATTTCATAATCATGCTTTTCACACCAACGTAAATACATTCTTAACAACATACTAGCCCAGTCCTGAGCATCGGTGCCACCAGCGCCAGCATTGATACTAACTATAGCACCTGCCTTATCATATTCACCAGACAACAATCTTCTAAATTCATATTTTTCAAATTCACCATTTAATTGTTTTAAAAGTGTTTCAATTTCAGTAAAAATCGAATTATCATCATCAGCTAAACCAAGCTCATAAAGCCCAAATAAATCATCTAACTTAATCTGCCAGTTTTTGTATGTTTGCAACAAATTATTTATCTGAGCAATTCTTTTATTGGTTTTTAAAGCTAATTCCTGATTATCCCAATAATTACCTGTCAAAGTATTTTGTTCAAGTTGAACTAATTCATTTTGTATATTGTCTAAATCAAAGATAGTCCCTGATTTTAATCAGGCGCTCTCGACTTAAGTCTAAAACTGGTTTTAATTCAGTTAACAACATAAACTAAGGCATATTCACTTGATTACTGGGACCAATCACACGCATAAATATTCCCACACCAAGTGATGATGGCTGAGTAATTCCCGGGAAACAATCCTGTTTAGGCTGATATTTAGCTTTAACTCCATCACTGGTTATTTCAATATTGGTAAATCCGCCTTGAGCTGGTTCACTCATAGCATTGCCTTGATCGGCTGCATCCATAGCTGAAGCAGTTGGGCTAGTCAAATCAAGCGATTCGGGGATTTGAATACTAATACTAGTTGCTGAAGCTGCTGTAACGTTAGCATCCTGTCCGCGCATCTTAACTTTAATTTTACCGGGATTGCTGGAAAACCCTTTACCCTTAATATTTAATATTCCTAAAGGCTGAATATTAATATGATCTACACCAAAAGCTACTGGATCAGCTTTAATAGTTACCTTTTGTTCTTTGGATTTAACGCGGCCAACTTTTACCTGCAATTTAGATTCTCCTGGCTTAAGCGTATCTGGTACTAAAACTTTTAACTGATTTTTCGTAGCATAAGTTACTATTGCAGCTAAATTATCAATGGTAACTTCTTCAACATAACCATATTTTAAATTAGGTTTTTTAAATATTGGGAAATTATCACCATTAATCATAATCTCATCACCCATAGCACATGGCTCTGGCTTAGTTGACTTAACCACGATTTTTGGACAAGTTAATTTCCAGCTAAATTTTGAATCTTTTGGTCCTTGGCTTTGAACAGCAATTTCATTACTACCTGGAATAAGTTGATTGATTACATTTAAACTTAAAGTATTTTTCTTAAATTGTTGTTTCGAGGCAACCGCAACCCCATTTAAATATACCAAAAGACGACTAAAGCCATTGCCTGGCCCAGATGTATTAAGCGTTAAATATAAGGGCAAATGCTCTTCACCTGGTTTCAAATCAAAGGTTTCACTATATTTATTAACTAAAGTATTGGCTGCAGTATATTCTTTCCCTTCCTGAATCACAAAAGGAAGTTTATCGCTTTGCTCTTCTTTCATTTGCGTAGTTTGTGGAACGGTAATTTTATAATTAATTGCCGTACGATCTGGCCCACTAGCTGAAATCAATATTTGCGTATGTTCACTTGTGATTTTTTTAGTCAAATCAACGCTAAAAGTATTTGCTTTTTCAAAATTCTTTTCTGTGGCCACAATATAACCACCTAAGGACACAGCCAATGTTTTAAATTTATTAGTGTCAGGTCCATCCTTGGTTAAAGTTAACGTTATTTTATCAGCCAACTGTGCTGGAGTTAAATTAATTTCATCCATAAACTGCATTTCTTTAGCGGTTGTTATTGTAAAGGTTTTTGGTCCAGCTACAGTTAAAATTTTAGCTGGAGCAGATTCTTTAGCATTTAATTTATAACTTAACCCTAGTCCAGCAGGACCAGACATTTCAATTAAAATTTGATTTTCATTAGCAATGGCTTTACCAGAAACATCTACCGAAAATGAAGCCGAATTAATAAAATTAGCTTGTGTAGCTACTACAAAATTATTTATCGAAACGGTTAAATGTTTAAAGCTTAAATTACTTGAGCCTTCTTTGGTTAGTACCAAAGTTAATTTATTAGCAGCTTGATCAGCCTTAATATTTATCTCTTCAGCAAAACTGTTGGTACCGGCTCGATCTATTTTAAACGACTTAGATCCACTAATAGTCACTTCATAATCACTGCTTTTAGCTGTAGCAGTGTTGTTCTTAATTGTTAAATTACCAGCTGTTCCCTTTTGTCTAATCAGATTACCGCTTTTCGACCATTGATATTGCTGAATATATGATACCGAACTGGAATTGTTTGATCTTGTTGGCAATTTAACTTGCGGATTTTTTTTAATTTCTGATTTTGAACTATCTGGATTACTTCCTGGTGCTGGATAATTTTGATCTAAAGGGGAATTGGCTGTGCCTTGCATATTTTGATTATTTTGCCCACTAGCCTGTTGTAAATCCGAACCACCTTGAGGCATATTTTGCCCACCAGCCTGTTGCGCTCCAGAACCACCTTGAGGTATATTTCCACCAGGCATATCCGGCATTTGAGCAAAGCCAACGGGTAAATTCATTATTGATAAAGTCAAAGAAAGAATTAGACTGTGACTAATATAGTTATTTAATTTCATTTGCATATTTCCTTTAGAATAAGTAATTTAATTAGGTTAAATTGGTTTCTTTCATTGATGACATAAAATTTTCTAGTTCTAACTTAGTTGGTAAAGCTGGGATTGCTCCTGGCTTAGTACAAACCAGTGCACCAATAGCATTAGCTCTGGTACCAATATTAAGAATATCTGTTTTCGTCAAATCACATAAAGCCTGACGTCTATTCAGGCTTTCTTTAACGATAGGTAGCAGCGCAGATAAAATACCAGCATTAAACCCATCTCCTGCACCAGTAGCTTCAACTAGTTTAATTTCAAAACCATTTAAATTATAACCACCACCAGTATGGGAAAAATAAGCACCACTTTTGTCTTTAGTGATAATTAACAGAGGAATATCAAATTCTTTGCGAAAATTATCAGCTGATTCATTAGTGCTTGATCCAGTCATAAATAAAAGTTCATCCTCATTAATTTTAACGATATCAGCCAGACTTAAAGTCTCTAAAACAGTAAGTCTTAAAACTTCCGGTGAAGACCACAAAGCTAAGCGCAGATTAGGATCATATGAAATTAACATATTATTTAACCGAGCCAGTTTAATAGCTTCACGCGTTGCTTTAGAACTGGAATCTGATATTAAAGAGATGGAACCAAAGTGAAGTATGACTGAGTCAACAAACATTTGCGGTTTAATATCTTCCGGAGACAACCTTGAATCAGCACAAGCTACCCGGGAAAACTCAGCCAGTTTTCGATCACCAGTTTGCGTTGTAACTACATAGGCCATTCGTGTTTGCGAGTCCGAATCTACTATCGTACCTTGAATGTCTATATCCGCAGACTGTAAAATCGATCTTAACCACAGTCCGAAACAATCATTAGACACTCGACCAATAAAACCAGTACTTATCCCTTGACGAGCCAAGCCAACCGCAGTATTAGCTGGCGCTCCACCAGCGGCCTTGGTAAAGGTTAAGCATTCCTCCAGCTCAACACCAACAGCTGTAGACACCCAATCAACTAATATTTCACCTAAACATAATACATCAGCCATTCAAATTACCTAATTATTAAACATTTCATATTTTACCATTAAGGTAGATTAAATTTACATTATATAATAGAGCGTGACTGAAATTTTTAAGCTTTTATTTTGACAACTTTTACCAGCAAATAATACTAACACTTTAGCTTTTATAGGCTCTTAAAAGTTATTTTACAAATTAAACCCGAATAGTATTAACAAGCAAGTAAGGAGTTATTGACAATGATTGGGTACGAAGAAAATTTTATCCTGGATGAAGATGTAAAGGTTGAGTTTGCTGGATTTTTAACAGGTTATCTAGAAAGAATCACCAAGCATAAAGGTTTTCAATATGCTGCTTGGTTTTTTCCGACCGACAAGGTACAGACAGGTAAAATATGTTGGACTATTCATTTTAGTATTGACAGTATGGATAATTTAAAAAATTATTTAAGTAACGAGGCTATTAAAAATCAAAATGAACTCAAATCAAAATTTAATGAAAAATTTAGTTTAAATACCAGGACATTAAACTTATTGGGTATTTATGGGCTACCTGAAAACATCAACAGTGTAATCGAAAAATAAATTGTTATAACCTATTGTGACCATAACAACTGATTAGGTTCAGCATACTCCAATGCGAAAAAAATTATCGAAACTGAACTTAAACAACTCAATTAATACTACTTGTTATAGTAGTTTTAATTAAAAAAGGGGGCGATTTAGTTAAAGATAACCAACCATCCCCCCAAAATTTAATTTACAAAACTTAAAGCTGACTAGTTAGCCAAGTCCTTAAGTTGTTGTATGGCTATCTGGTTATGGTTATCAAGGTTTTGCATAATTTCGATAGCGCTTGCCTCAATTCGCCGAAACTTAGCGTAGGCTACTTTTTGGCGGATAACTACCTTATCCCAGCCGGTCTTTTTTACATTATCCAAGTCCAAACGAGCCGTTTCGACGCTGGTGTGATAAATTTTGTCAGCCTCATCTTTTAGCGCCAGAATCTGACCGATGCAATAATTCTCACACCTGGCAAATTGTTCCGGCTGGGCGCAACGTTGAGTATCGCTCAATCCGTCGTGATTTACGAATTTAGACAGAGCCAATCTAGACTGGGATGCGTGAGAACAATCGAGGTTAGTACAGGGCAGATAGCCATAAGCTACATGCTGCCTGGGGTTAGTTCGATTTCGCCAATAGGGAGCACAATTATTTTTACGACTATTAGCCTTCTCATCAAGGCTAGCTATAGTAGCATAATAGACTTCTCGTGCCTTTAGCTCGGACTCTGTAAATAAGGCAAAAGCTGAATCATAGGCTTGACTTTGTTCGTCAAGTATTTCAGCCAGTTCCCGACACAGGTTCTTATTAGCTTTGGCGATAACTAGTTCATATTCAGCCTGGATGGCTTTGGATGCCGTGGTCTTACTCATATATTTTCCTAAAAAGAGGTAGGTTGGGATACTCCAAATTATTACAGCTGCCCTCAGACAATCCATCATTAAGCAGGCAGGACGCTAAAAACCGCTGCTACATTTTTTAGCTTACTTACGACAGGAGTCGTTACTACAATTGTTATGGTACTTTTTATGAAACTCACAAAACTTGTTATAGCAAGTCTTACAAGTCTTGCCCAAAGCAAGGATGGCGATAAAAACTAGCGTGAACACGCCAATATAGCTAAAAACCATCAGTTGAATATCGCCAAAAATAGTCAAAGCCAGAACGACAAGCACGGCTACTAAAGTAAATGCGTACATGAAATCTTCTTTACACATTGAGTTTTCTCTTTTCTATTGAGAAAGTGGGATGATGGACTTAATGATTTGTATTAGAAATAAACTGGTCTATAGTCTTAATTATTAAAAAACAACAAATATAGAATAAGCGCAATAAAAATGGGTAACAATATTGCTGCTATCATTTACGTTTGCTTTTAATTGAAGTAATGATATGCTTAATGAAACAGCTTATAGCCAATTTAATCAATGACTTACAAGACTGATAACAAGCTTTAAGAGCCTCCTCGCAAGCTTTTTGCTCTAAATACTTATCATAGTCAAACACACAAAGATCATAATAATCCCAACCCTTTTGGTACGAAGCTGAGTATTCAAGCCTCCAATTAGAAGCTTGAAGACAAAGCCTGGCTTTTTCCAAAACCGGCATAAAATACTTTCTTGGTGTATTTCGGGCAAAACAAGCTTTATCGTTTAAAGGTTTACCCACATAATTAATTTTAATATTAGCTTCAAGCTGTTCAACAATTCTTAAAACCATTTGATCGATACAAGCCCAATCTTCAGCGGTCAGACTTAGAGCCTGAGCTGGTGTTTCAAGGCTTTGTGACATAAAATTGATCTTTCCTCTTCGTTTTGGTTTTCATAGCTTTACAAAATAAATTTAAAGCTATTGGTATTACTCAAATTATCACTATTATTTAATGATAGTTTTTAGCTTACATTTTCAATATAACTATCAGCCCACAATGATTCAGGTACAACTTGACCCTTATCATCGCGCAAAGCCATAAAATAAATTGGACCCTTTGTGAAAATAGCCACCTGGACATATTCACGAAACACTCTACCATCAGGCAAAGTATATTCATAAAGCTTATAAGGCGGTTTCTCGCTATAGATAAATATGCTTCGAATGGTATCAATGACCTTGCGCTTGGTCAAATGTCGCTTGAAACTTTTGCGTACCAGATCAACCGGAACACCTGATTTATTAAGCTTCAAACCAATAACTGATTTGCCAGGATCGGTATAAAGTTCAAATTCAGCCTTAAGGGTTGGGTCGGTAGATTTAATACCAGTAAAGTTAATAACTTCATATTGATTTACCAGAACCCTAGCCCAAGGGTTAAGCCCCATAAATTTGTCGTTTTCCATTGTTGACTTGTCTTTCTTCTTGGGGTGTGTTAACACAATCGTGTCATTGTCAGATTTATAACTAAGAAATGGCGCTGACATCTAAAAACGTCAGCCAGACATGGCGCCAGAAATAATACCGCACAGATAGATATCGTGCTCCACGATAATCGGACCAGTCTTGGGGCGAGGCTTAATCACAGGACGGGGCTTGGTCGAAACGACGTCCGCGCTGCAAGCCTGCGCTTCATCTGCCTGGGCATCAACATTGCCTGATAAATTTACAGAAGTGATTGAAGAAGCTTTCGGGGTATTCATTTAAACATTTCCTTTTGCTTGTGTGGAAAGGGGATGAGTAGAATTAACTGGGCTTACTAATCAAATTTTTGTCATTCAAAACTTGCTCGGATTTTTTTGTTCCAGCTATCTTGACTAGCGTTGCGAATTTCAAGGACATAACTCTGCAAAACATCATAAACGGCACCGACACGACCACCAGCAAGTAAAACATTACTGGCTGGTAGTAAAATCAACTCAGTATCTTTAAGAAAATAAGTTGGATCCAAGGCAGCAAGGTACAGTTTACACTCGTAAACCATACCTTGCGCCCCAGGTCTCAAGCCTGCATCAGGCTAATCAGATAATCATCAAGACCAGATTGGTGACCACGCCCAAAAGAAGAGCTGCCCACAGCGCACTGCTAAAACTGCGCACATAAAGAAGCTTCGGGAAAGCTGCGCCAAACAGGAAAATTGCTCCAGCGTTAACCAGGAAAGGGACAAACGTCAAAACAATACCAATCAGAATTTCAACCGGAACCATGGTGCCAGCAACCATATTGACACCAAGAATGGCCGTGACTACAGCCAGCGCAAACCAAAGCCCTGTATTGACAAGACTGATACCAGCGTAAGCCAGTGTTGCACGATAGGCGCTATCGTGATTGATAACCACTCCGTTGTTGGTGAACGGCGGCACAAGGTACATAAGCGTTGCCACCAGGGCAGCTAGAGTGATAAGGGATGTGAAAAGGAACATAGTTATTTCTCCTTTGTTGAGGATTTTGACTGCTTTTAATTTTGGAGTTAATAGAAAATAAATTTAGATAACCGAAAGAATCGACCCCATAGCAAGGCTCTAATACTGCGCTTTCATGTTATCGTATTCAATTTGCGACCAAAGTGACTTAGTGACCATTTCACCTTTTTCGTCTTTGAGTGCAACCAGATAATTCAAACCGCTGGACCATTCGCTACCTTGCACAAATTCACTATAGATAGTGCCGTCGGGCATAGTGTGTGCATACAGCATTTCAACAATTGGTTCATTTTGGTTAATTGGTGTTAGTCTGCGACGAATAACACCAATTACAGTTTTACCGACAACACTAGCAATATACATCTTAGTCCAACTTTAATTACTTCAACCACTGATGATAGTCCAATTCTGGAAGAAAAAACTGAAGTTATTGGCCTTTAATCAAAGCTGAGATTTTAAAACTCACATACAGGAGAAAATTATGTGTAGCGCAACTGTACTTACGCA
>DAHXLC010000327.1 GCA_027371815.1 Candidatus Melainabacteria bacterium
TTAGGTGTCTCTGAAACTGTTGTGCAACGATCAGGTCGAGATAGGTTAATTGTTGAATTGCCGGGGATTAAGGATCCTCAGGCAGCCAAGGATCGAATTGGCACAACAGCTATGTTGGAGTTTAAAGAATTAAGTTTTGACAGTAATAAACAGCCAGTCTGGCTTGATGTAGGGCTAACGGGATCTGATTTTAAACATGCTCAGGCTGTACCCACCGCATCAGCTTCAATATGGCGCGTTACTTTTGAGTTTAAACAGGCTGGAGCTACAAAGTTTGCTGAATTAACGAAAAGACTTGTCGGCCGTCAAATAGGGATTTTCTTGGACGGTGAACCAACTGAACGCGGCCCTGATGGCCGGCCGCTATCGGCGCTGGAGTATCATGGTGTTACGGTGAAAGAGCCAATTTTGGCTGGTTCTGGTGAAATAACTGGTAATTATAGTAAGGATCAAGCGGTTGACTTGGCCGTTAAGCTAAATGCTGGAGCTTTACCAACACCGGTTAAAATTCTTGAAGAACGATCGGTTGGAGCAACTTTAGGTAAGGATTCAATTCATAAAAGCCTTATTGCTGGTGGAGTTGGCTTAGCATTAGTGGCTGTGTTTATGATGGCTGTTTATGGGATCCCCGGTTTAATTGCCGATATGGCTTTAATTCTATATACCTTAACAACGTTAGCGATTTTTAAAGCTACACCTGTAACACTTACGCTAGCTGGTATTGCTGGATTTATTCTGTCAATTGGCATGGCTGTTGATGCTAATATCTTAATTTTTGAACGTACGAAGGAAGAAATTAGGCAAGGCAAAAATCTGTATATGGCTATTGAAAATGGATTTAATAAAGCTTTCTCATCCATTTTTGATAGTAATATGAATAGTATTATTGCTTGTTTGGTGTTAATGTTGTTTGGTACATCAATTGTTAAGGGTTTTGCGGTAACGCTGTTATTTGGGGTTTTAGTATCCATGTTTACAGCTATTACGGCAACCAGAGCCCTGTTACATTTGGTTCCGCGTAATGTAAAGCATATTTTTAATGTTCAAGAAAAAAATACTAATAATGCTAAAGTTAAGGAGGCGGTATGAATAAAAATTTAATTGATATTGTCAAGTACCGTAATATTTGGATTGGCATATCTTTGCTGGTATTAATTCCCGGCTTAATTGGTATATTAATGTGTATTATAAAATTTCATGCACCACTTAGACCAGGGATTGATTTTACGGGTGGTTCAATTCTTCAATACGAATTTACCAAACCAACAACACCGGATAAAGTGTTAGCGGTTTTGGATAGTTGTAATTTTACGGGTTCGCAAGTCCAGCAGGCATATATAGCTAATCATGAAGTTATGGTGATAAGAACTAAAGCCATTGATACCGAAGCTCAAAAACATAATTTGGATGAAGCTTTTCAGTCTCAAATTGGATCGTTTCAAGTGATTTCTGAAGATAAAGTTTCGGGAGTTATTGGACCTGAACTTTTATTAAATGGGCTTATTGCGCTAGCAATTACCTTCGCGATGATGGTTGCTTATATTTCCTGGCGATTTCAAGTTGATTATGCTGTATGTGCAATTATTGCCTTGTTTCATGATGTTTTGGCGTTATGTGGTATCTTTGCCATATTAGGTGTGGTTGCTAGCGTTGAAGTCGACAGTCTGTTTATTAGTGCGGCTCTAACTGTAATTGGGTTTTCGGTGCATGACACAATTGTCGTATTTGATCGGATTCGGGAAAACGCTAAATTAGTTGGTCGTAAAATGCTTGATCCAATTAGTGGCAAAGAAGTGAAGAAAACCTTTGGTGATGTAGCTAATGATAGTGTTAACCAGACTTTAACTCGATCAATTTATACTTCATTAACGGTAGTTATTACCCTTACCGTTTTGTATTTCTTAGGTGGTATTACGATGCGTAATTTCGTCTTAGCAATGTTAATCGGCATTATTTCCGGTACTTACTCATCAATATTCAATGCAAGTTGTTTATTGGTATGGTGGCGTGAATTTAAAGTCAAAAAGAAAACGGTAATGGCTTAAATTTTGGCAATATTCAATTTTATTTATAATTTGAGCTTTATTAATAAAATTAAATGTGATATATAATTAAAATAGATTGTTAAGGAATTTATAAATTATGGATTTAGAAGATAATAAAAAACCAATATCTGACCGTGAGAAGTGGGATTTGTTAACCCGGCAAGAGCGGCTTGGTGAAATTTTATTAAAACGCAATAAAATTACCTTGCAGCAATTAGAAGAATTAATGAATGAGCAAAATAAGACGAAAAAGCCTTTAGGTGAATTAATTCTTGAAAAAGGCTGGATGTCACAAGGTGAAATTTTAGAAGCCCTTGACTGGCAGCATCAAACTGATCAGGTGATTATTGAATCATTAAAAGAATTAAAATTTAAACCTGAGGATCCTCGTTAAAAGCATTAAGCTTTATCGATAATTTAAGGGTTAAAATATTAATTACGGTAGCGATTTGGTTATTGTTCATTTTGGGGCTGATAAGTTATTTGCCGAGTAGGGGTAAAATTGCAATTAAACTTTGGGATTTGGTTCTAATTGGTTTAATAAATATGATTTAATTATTTTTTTACTTTCTGGATCACTGCTTTGATCATAGATTTTTGTTAAATAATTAAGTCCATAAGGATGTTTGCTTAAAGCCCATGCGCTATGTTCAATTAACATTGGAGTATGTTCGTTTAAGGTAAATTGATAAAGACTATCTAGTCCTTGCTCCAAGTTAACACTGTCTTTGTCAATATATTCTACGTTGTCAGGATTGGCTAAGATGTTGCCCATAACCGTTAAACTGTTGCGGATTAATCCAGTGCGTTTGGCACGTGAAATGGCACTATGCCTGAATTTGGCCAAAAATTCTTGATTCGTTTTAATATTTAAAATTTCCATTAAATTAAGATAATGACCAATTCCTGATTCTGGTTTAAATTCAGGAAAACTGGTTTCATATTTTTTTTGATTATAAGGACAAATTTCCTGACAGATGTCGCAGCCAAATACCCAGTTTTTTATTTTAGGTCTTAAGGTTAATGGTATTGCCTCTTTATTTTCAATAGTCAAATATGAAATACATTTATTGCTGTCAATTCCAGTTTCGGTTGAAATAGCTAGGGTTGGGCAGTTAATCCCGCAGGCAAAACATTTGCCACAAGTACCATTATAGACTGTATCAGGTTCTAACTCAATATTAGTAAATAATTCAACGGAAAAGTTATAGGAGCCCTTAAGGAGTGGTGCAATAATTAAGGAATTTTTGCCTTTAAAACCAAGTCCATGACGAATACCTAAGGGAATTTCATATAGTGGTGTTGAATCAGTAACACATTGGTAATTTTCGATTCTGGGTTCGTAAGTTTTTATTTGCTCAACCAATAATTTAACTTTATTGGGCAACACCTGGTGATAATCTAGTCCGGTTGCATAATTGGCAACTTTACCATAATAGCCTAAAGGTCTTAGATTGGGCTTAGTATAGTAATTAGCCGATAATAAAATTACGGATTTAGCTTGCGGAAATAATAATTGAGGACTGGTACGTAATTGCGGATTTCTTTTTAAATAGTCCATTTTACCAGCTAAGCCAAGATTGATCCAGTCCTCCAGATGGTGTTGCGCCTGGCTTAAAGGCTCTAAACTGCCAATGCGACATTGGGTAAAGCCAATTCTAAAGCTAGCGTTAATAATGTAGTTTTTAAGATCCATTGTTGTATGATAAAGATAATAAAATAATCATAACTTAAATTGTAAAATAAATATGGATTTAGCAGATTTTAACTATACTTTACCTCAGGAATTAATAGCGCAAAGCCCAGTTACCCCAAGAGATGCTAGCCGATTAATGCAAATTGATCGAAAACAAGGAAGTATTAAGCATGGTTATTTTTATAATTTACCTGATTTGTTGAATGCTAATGATGTATTGGTTGTAAACAATACTAAAGTTATCCCCATGCGCATTATGGCCTACAAAAAAACCGGTGGTCTAATTGAAATCCTGTTAATCAAGCCAAGTAGAAGCAATTTAAGTCATTGGGTCGCCCTGGCTAAACCAATGAAAAGAATTAAAATTGGTGAACAAATTACCCTGGTAAATGAGCAGGATTCTTGGACAATTACGGTAATTGAGTCTTTTGAACATCATGATGGTTTTAAACGCCTGATTGTTGATATTGGGCAAGCCCAGTTATTGTATAAACGCCTGAATGATTTTGGTTGGGCTCCACTGCCGCCATATATTGAACAGGATTTGCGTAAGTCAAGGTTAAAAGATATAACCGATTATCAGACAATTTTTGCCAAAGATCTTGGGGCTGTAGCTGCACCTACAGCTGGAATGCATTTTACCGATAATTTATTGCAAGTTTTAAAAGCTAAAAATATTTCAATTTTGGAAATAACTTTGCATGTAGGTATTGGTACATTTAAGCCAGTTACCGTAAATGACATTGACGATCATTTAATGGAAACTGAGGAATATTCGATTAGTCAGGAAACAGCTTTAAAATTGAATGAGGCTAAGCTTCGTAACCAAAGAATTATTGCGGTTGGCACTACAACTGTACGAACCTTAGAATCAGCATATTATAATCACAAAATCAATGCTACGAAATTGGCTAAAACAAATTTGTTTATTAAGCCTGGTTATGAGTGGAAATTTATTGATGGTTTAATTACTAATTTTCATTTAAGTAAATCAAGTTTATTGATTATGGTATCAGCATTTGCTGGCATTAAATTAATTCGGGATGCTTATGAGCAAGCTATTCAAGCTAAATATCGCTTTTATAGTTATGGTGATTCGATGATTATTTTATAGATTTAATAAGTTGGATTAAAGAAGATTTAATTTAGTATTGATTCATTCACACTTGTTTAAGTACTAGTTAGTCAGGGCAGACATAAATGCCATCGCCACCAAGAAGATTCGCCTGATCGCACACAATATCAGCTAACGCTACCAGTTCTGGTGCCGTATGAGCATGTCCTGGATAAAAACTGATACCAATACTGACTGTTGCTTTTGTTCTAAACCATTGATATTGCAGATCACAGCGTTCTAGGTTGTTAATAATGCGGTTGGCTACAATTATTGCTCCTTCTGGTGGCGTTTCCGGCAGGGCAACAATAAAGCGGTTATCACCATAGCGGCCAATAAGATCAATATCTTTGCGTAAGGCACCAATAATAACATTGCTGATTTTTAAGAGCAAATAGTCTAAGCCTAAAAACCCTACCTGTTCAAAGTATTCGAGATAACTATCAACCGATACCACCATAACCGTGAGCCATCTTTGGTATCTGACAGCGCGATATACTTCTTGGCGAATTTTGCGCATTACATATTTGTAGTTGTAAGTATGCGTTAAATTGTCGTAAAAACAGAGTTTTTCCATTTCTTCGACGGTTAAATTAACTCCTTCTTGTTTCTTGGCAAAAATGCTAGGTTGTAAAGATTGCGACAGCAGTTTATTGACATCGGTCTCGTTTGTGTCATAGGCATTTTTGGCTGGTAAATTTCGACTTTTGCTATTACGCAAGGCTCGATCAAATATTGAATCTTGTGCATGACCCCAACCGGACATTTTATTTTTATCTCTGGGATCAGTCATTTTAAACACTCCAATTTTACAATTATAAAATCTATATACCCGATTTTTAAGGTTTTAAATTGTTAAAATTATGTAAATCTTGAAACCAGGCAAGTGAAACTGCGTCAGCTACAGACTGGTGAACTTTATAGTCAAGAATGCTGGGAACAAGGTTATTGGTTTTAGTGTGCAGGCTAATAGCTTCGGCTGCTGCTAGTTTCATATTGTCAGTGATACAAGTTGCTTTTGATCTTAAGGCTCCATGAAAGATACCGGGATAGGCTAATGCATTATTTATAGTGCGTCCATCGGCAGCAAATTTTGCTCCTTGTTGCATGGCTAATTCGGGATCAATTTCCGGAACTGGATTGGATAGAGCTAGAATTATCTGTCCGGGTCTTACCATATTAGGTTTAATTAATTGAGGAACGCCAGTCGTAGCAATGACAATATCGGCTTGGTTCATGACCATGTTTAAATCACCAGATTTGCCACCAAATTCTTCGAATTTAATTATGGCATCACTTCTAAGATCACAGCCAATAATATCTTTGATCAATGCTGCTTTAAGTAGTCTCGTAATGCCTATTCCGGCTGCGCCAAGGCCAATAATACCAATTCTACAGGTATTAAGATCAATACCTGTATTTAAGGCAATTGTTTTTAATGCGCTTAATGCTACTACCGCTGTAGCATGCTGATCGTCATGCATAATGGGCATATTTAATTCGTTAATAAGTGTCTGTTCGATCTCAAAACATTCAGGAGCCTTAATGTCTTCGAGTTGGATGGCTCCAAAGGTGCAAGAAATGGCTTTAACGGTATTTATAATTACTTGGGGATCTTGTGAGTCAATTAGGATAGGAATAGCGCTAATACCAACTAGGCAGTCAAATAGAACTGATTTGCCTTCCATAACGGGCATGCCCGCTACCGCTCCGATATTACCCAGGCCTAGAACGGCTGAACCATTGGTAACAATTGCTACGGTATTACCAATACCTGTATATTTGCGGCTAAGGGTGATATCACGTTCAATAAGTTTACAGATTTGGGCTACTCCTGGGGTGTAAATTTTACGCATTTCCGTTAAACTGTCTACTTTAACCCGGCTTTTCATGGCAATTTTGCCACCTTCGTGAATCTGTTCTACTGGATCAATTATTGATTCAACACTAATCCCGTCAATTTTTTCAATTGCATAAATAACCGCATTGAGATGATCGATATCGATTAACTGTAAGCTGATTTCACGTAGAATAAAATCTGGACCTTGACCAATAATCGTTATTTCGCCAATATTAACTTGAGCTTCGCCGATAACCGAAGTTACTTTAGCTAAAAACCCGGGTTTGTCGGTAACTTTTAATCTTAAAATACGAATAATTTTTTGGCTTTGGTTTACTATTATACTGGATTTATTCAAGTTGTTAAATCCTCACACTTTTGCCACAATCTGGACAGAAGAAAAATTCAGGGCTAATAATTATACCACAATGTGGGCAATTTCGATTAGGAATTTCCGTATCTTGTGTTGAGTATTTCCCATTCATTATATCTTTAAATTGCTTGCTTTGTGCCCAGTTTTTTAATTCTTTAGCACGATATACTGGTACTGGATGTGATAGCTTTAATTCGTACAGAAGTTTATAGACTTTATTCAGCATATTATATTCAATTTCTTCATAGCTATCGGCTTGACGTAAAAATTCTTGAGGATTGATCTGATTGTACACAGCTTTACTGCCACCGGCTAATTTCATATGTAAACGTAAGCATGCATCAACATCTTGAACTACTAGTAGTTCGGCTCGGTCAGCCGTAAGCTCGGATTTTCGTGACCAGTCTAACAGGGCAGCCATGGCTCCTAACGAAGCTGCTGCGCCAAGGCCTAAGAATTTGGTAGCTAGATGGACTAAAACATAAACGATACTGCGGTAAAGTACATGACCAGATTTCACATGGCCTAACTCATGGCCAATTACAGCCATAAGTTCATCTTCCTCTAATAAATCGACAAGAGCTGATTGTAAGACAATAAAGGGTCGGTCAACGCCAAAGGTAAAGGCGTTGACGTAAGGATTATTCGCTAAGAATAAATCCGGTTCATGCATGTCAAGAATATCGCAGGCCTCTTTGAATAAATTGTAAATTTTTGGGCATTGTTTGGGACTGACATGAATAGCTTGCCCAAATAACTGGATCCGTACAATTCGTTCCAGTCCTAATTCCATAAATTTCTTAAAAATTTTGTCGATAAACGGAATTTGGCGCACGGCTTCTAGCGCCTGAGTATCAGCTGGATGCTCAAATGCGCTGGATTTTAAGCGTGGGAAACGACGTTTCGTGGTTTTTACAGATTGGGAATTTTCCATGGTTTTACTCATCAAGGTTTTTATATTTTTATATTAAAGCAAATTTAGAGATTCTTATACGATAAATTAAGGAATTTATTATTTATGTTTATTATAATACTTAATGCTTAGTTATAAGCTTGCATCCTACGATAAATTGTCGATATTTTCTTCAAACAGATCATCTAAGATGGCTTCTGATAGACTAAAGCTTTGAGGCGTTGATATGGTATCAGCTTTACCTAATTCGATATTTTGGAGTAGGGAATGATCTAAAAGAGCATTTAAAGGGTCGTCATTACTTAACAGACTATTGCTAGTTGTTCCTGAATTGGTGCTGTTTGAATCGTCCGAAATTTTATTTAATAGACTTAATTCTTGTGTCGATTGATTTTTTTGGTTGTTTAATTCGGTTGCCGAGGCAATTTGATTAAAGTCATTAGGTGAAGATGGATCAAATACATAGTCATTACTTAATAACAGTAAAATCTGTTGGTGTATTTGTTTTAAATTTGCTAGTAGTTGATGGCTGTCCATAAAATAAGAAAAGAAATATAATTAAGATTAAGAAAATTTAAATTTTAAACTATTAAGTGTAATGTTACTGTAATTTTTTGATTTTGTTGTTTTTTTTGATTGAATTGGTTTTAAATAGTATACAATTATTTTATGCCTAAAATTAGTGTTTTATCAGATCTTATTGCTAGCCAAATAGCAGCCGGTGAAGTGGTTGAACGTCCGGCCAGTGCTGTCAAGGAATTGGTGGAAAATTCCCTGGATGCGTGTGCGGACTTTATTGAAATTCAGGTGTCTAAAGATTGTCTGGATTTTACCATTACTGATAATGGGTTCGGTATGGATCCGGACGATGCGATCCTGGCTTTTGAGCGACATGCAACTTCGAAAATTACCAATTTTGAAGACTTACGCATGATAGCTTCATTTGGTTTTCGTGGCGAAGCATTGAATAGTATCGCCAGTGTTGCTAAAATAAACTGTCAGACCAAAACCAAGAGTCAGAAGGAAGGAAGTTTGGTTGAGGTAATGAATGGTAATATTAAAGTGTCGCAACTTGCTTGCGCTGTTGGTACAAAAATTGAAGTATTGGATTTGTTTTTTAATGTTCCGGCTCGCCAAAAATTTTTAAAAAAACCGAAAACTGAATTTAGTCAAATTTATGAAATTATTCAAGCCTTAGCCATTGCCAATAGCAATGTTCGTTTTAGACTAAAATATGATAATCATCTTTCGTTTGAGACATCGGGATCAAACAGTATTCTAACAGCAGCTATTGAGTCGAATTTTATTCATAAAGACTACGCCAAGAATTTTATTCATACGGAAAATAATATAGATGATAAGAGTTTAAAGGCAGTTCTGTCTAATCCCCAATTGTTTAAGCATGATCGCAAAGGTATTTTAGCTATCGTTAATGGGCGAGTGGTTAGATGTCCAGTTATCTTAAAGGTTTTAGATAATTGTTATAATGACGTTATTCCTCGAGGTCGTTACCCAATAGCGATAATATTGTTAAATATTGCTGCTCAAGATGTGGATGTAAATATTCATCCTACTAAAAAAGAAATTAGATATGCTGATGGGGTAAATATTTTTCAGTTGTTACAGACCAATTTGTCTAAGGTATTACGCAATAATATTTCAACTTCTTCCGGGCTAAACTATTTTGAAGAGATGAATAATGACAGCACTAATAATAGCATTGTTTCTAGGCTTGATATGGTGACTAATGATGCGCAAGCAGATTATTTGTTGGATAACAATATTCAGCAGTCATATGTCTATGATAAAATCTTACCATTAGCGATGCAACCGGTTCGTACCGGTAGTTTTGGTACTACTGAAGTTACTAATATCAATAGCTTTTTAAAAGAAGCCAATGATAATTATGATTTGCGTGCCAATAAGTTCTTTCACCATGAATCTAGTCTGGCTAGTGCCTTAAAGGAAAATGTCTATGGTAGTGGATCTTCTGAAAGTTTAAGATTGCCCTGGGATTTTAAGTTGATTGGTTATCTTAATAACACTTATTTCCTGCTTACGACCCAAGATGGTCTTTTGATTGTTGAGCAGCATATTGCCCATGAACGCATTAACTATGAAGAATTATTAGCTAAAAGCACTCTAGGTAAAGATGCCTATAGTCAAAAGTTGGCTTTGCCAATTGCTTTAAATTTGTCTATGTCTGAAAAAATGCAGTTAGAAGACAATATGAATTCGCTTGAAAAATTTGGTTTTGAATTTGTCTTACAAGATAATAGTTATAATGTTACGGCTATTCCTGTTACCCTTTCGGTTAATGGTATTAATGAAGTTTTGGTAAAAATTTTAAGTGAATTACAAAATGGAGGTAATGATCATAAAAATATTGATGCCTTAAAGTCTATTGCCTGTCAGTCAGCAATTAAAAATGGTATGGTTTTAAATGATGTTCAGATTATTGATTTGTTGACGAGGTGGTATCATACTCCCCGAAATGATACCTGCCCTCATGGTCGGCCGATCGCTATAAGTTTAACCGCTAATAAATTATTTAACATGTTTCATCCCTAATAATTCATTTTTACTTATCAAGGATTAACTATGACATTCGGCTTAAAAAGTTTTCTTAAAGCACAATATGGTGATATTAAATATGAATTTAATATTTATTATCCTGATAGCCATGAACCTGACAATCGTGAGTGGATGGTTACTAATGGTTTGGGTGGGTATGCTAGTTCGACTATATCCGGAGCTAATACCAGGCGCTATCATGGGCTTTTAGTGTCAGCACTTACGCCTCCTGTCGATCGCCATATGATTTTATCAAGGCTTGAAGAAACTATCAAAATTGATAATCATAGTTATGATTTGTCGACTAATTATTGGTCAAGTGGTGTGATATCACCAACTGGATATAAAAAAATCGAATCATTTTCATTGTACCCGGTTCCAACTTGGGTCTATGAATTTGAAGGTAATTATCTTATTAAACAACTTTGTCTGATTTATGGTACAAATGAATTGCAAATGGCTTATTACTGGTTGGCCGAAAAACCTAATGCACCTAAGAAAGTTTCCTTAAGCTTAAATATTCTCACCGCTTTTCGTAATGTAAAATCACAAGTTCGTGGTCGCAGTGATGAACATTTCCCGCAATTTGTTTCGCCTAAACATACCGTTATTATTCTCGGCAAGTCAGAAAAGCGGATGTGTATCAGTTTTAATCATGGTTCTTATCAGGTTGAAAATAATTGGTGGTGGGATTATCATTACCTTCATGAAACGGCTCAAGTATTGCCTGATACTGAAGATCTTATGCATTTAGGCTGTATTAAGGCTAATTTAGACCATGAAATACCCTTTACTTTAAGTGTAAGCTTAGACGAAGTATGTGGTTTGCCCAATTTCAAAGATACTGTAATGGAAGCGCTTAGGCGTCAGACGCAAATTATTAAAAGGAGCCAACTGCCAAATAATTCTTTAGCTACAGCCTTGAATTTAGCTTGTGATCAATTTTTGGTGGTGCGCGAGGCTAAGGAAATAAATACGGCAATTGAAGGATATCATTGGTTTAATGATTCTGGGCGAGCTACAATGATTGGTTTTGAAGGCCTGTTTTTAGTCCCGAATAAATTTGCTGAAGCTAAAAATGCCTTAAATTTATATAGTGAAAAAATGGTAAGTGGATTAATTCCGAATCGATTCCTGGATACATCCAACAAGATTTCTACCATGACTTGTGAATACAATGCCATTGATGTTGTGCTTTGGTGGGGTTTGGCCTTATATAATTATTATAATGCGACTAATGATTTAAATTACCTTAAATTCCAATTGCCAATTATGCAGGAAGTTGTAACGCATATTATTAATGGTACTAATCCGGGCGTGAAAATGGATCCTCATGATGGTCTTATTCGCACGATTGATGCTAACAATGAGTTCTCTTGGATGGATGCAAAAGTAGCGAATATGCCAATAACGCATCGACAAGGAAAGGCTATTGAGATAGGTGCTTTATGGTTTAATTTCCTTTCGATATTTCAGCACTTTGTAAAGTTGTGTAATTACAATAAAAATTATGCTCAGGAATTAAATGATATATCCCAACTGGTGAAGCACTCTTTGCCTCGATTCTGGAATCCTAGTAAACAATGTGCTTATGATGTTATCGAAAAAAATGGAGTGTTAAATAAAAGCTATGATGATAGTATTCGACCTAATCAAATTATTGCGTTAGCCTTGCCGTTTCGATTTTTTACTATTGAACAAGAAAAAAGTATATTGAAAATTGCTCAGGAAGAACTGCTTACACCCTACGGATTACGCAGTCTTGCTAGTAAAGACTCCTGCTATCAACCTTATTATGGTTGTGGCTTTGTCCAGGCTGATCAGTATCATCGCGATTTATCGTATCATCAAGGCTCGGTCTGGCCTTATTTATTGGGTTTTTATAGTTCGGCTTATGTAAATGTCTGGGGTTTGAATTCACAAACTAAGTCACAATTATTAAAGCTTTGGCAACCATTGTTTGATCATTTAATTAATGATTACTGTGTGTCAGCTATAGCTGAAGTTTTTGATGGAGCTAGCCCGCATAAGCCTAATGGTGCTGTTAATCATTGTCTAGCTGTAGCTGCGGCTGTAAAATGGTATAAAACTTTAAATTAATATGATTGGATTGATGGGGATAATATGGGTTCTTATTTAAGTTTGATTATATTGACAATTTGTAGTATTGGACTTGTATTGTCAGGTTTGGTGTTTACGCGTAAAATTTTAAATAAATTTTATACAGGTCAGTACGAACATCAGGCTAGTGCATTTTTGTCGATAGCTGCAACATTATATTCAATAGTATTAGGTTTAATCGTAGCTAGTGCTTTAAGTGATTTTCAAGCTGCTAGAGTAAATGTGCAAGATGAAGCTACCTGTTTGCGTAATATTTATCATATTTGTTATGGAATGCCAATTGATTTTAAAACTAAGATGGAAAATGCGATTATTGCCTATACCAATTTGGTGGTAACTGATGAATGGAAAGCTATGGACAAAGGTGATTATAGTGTTAGTGCCCGTATGGAATTTTTAAAGATTTGGTCGATTATTGCTGGTTTTAAGCCTAAAGATAATCAAGAATCTAATTTGCATGCACAATTGTTAAATTTAATTACTAACGTTTCGGCTGCCCGCCATAAACGGTTATTAGCAGCTGCTCCGTCTTTTGGTCCAGTGATTCATAGCTTTTTGTGGTGTGGTGGTTTAATTACGATTATGTTTACCTATTTCTTTTATTTAAAAAACTTTAGCCTCCAAATATTTATGACTGTTTTAGTTACCTTATTGATTTTATTTAATCTTTTAATGGTAGAAATGTTTGGTTATCCTTTTTCTGGCGATTTAAAAATTAAGTCTGAGGCTTTTGTCTTTGATTTAAACTCCTATGAATTTGAAAAAATGCATTATTAGTTAATTAACTACTTGTGAATAAATTAATAAGACAAGTTAATTATTTAAGAATTTAGCATAATTTAATTGTTAGCGTAGCTTGGTTAACTGTATCAGAGTCAGGTTATTGTCTTATCTGGCAATAATTATTCTAGTTGGGAGAAATTTAGCTAAATGTAAATTTACTTTACTTGAATTTTTTTCTACAAATATTTTAAGTTTTAAGCTTAAATAAAAGCATTTTATTTTAAAAGAGAAATCCCCATTTAAACAAGACATTTAAAAACATTAAAGAATTAATAACTTGCATTTGGCAAATTATTAATTCTTATTCAAAATTAAAGCTTATAATAAAGTGTTAATACTTATCCCTTCTGTAAGGCTTGCTAAATTTTATGATTAATGCTTTCCAAATTGATTTTATGACACGAATTGACAAATTTCAGCAACTTTTAAAACGGCAAAATCTGGATGCTTTTTTAATTAGAACTTTTGAAGGCAATAACAATAATGTCTATTATCTAAGTGGTTTTTCGGGGACTACAGGCGTTTTATTAATTACCAATGATGCAAATTATCTTATTACTGATGCCCGATATTGGTCGAGGGCTCAATTAGAGGCTTTGAATTTCACTTTAGTGAAGTTAGAACGTGGTCAAAATCTTATTGATGTTATTAATCGAACGCTTGAGCTCAATGGTCTGAACCTCAATAGTTTAGTTGGTTTTGAATCTCATTTATTAGCTTATGAATTGGCTAATCAATGGTTAGCTAAAATAAAGGCTAAACTAATTCCAGTATCTAATTTAGTTGAGCAGTTAAGGCAGTTTAAATCAACTGAAGAAGCTGAATTAATTGAATATGCCTGCAATAAAACTTGTAAGGTTTTTGAGGAAGTAGCCAAAATAATTGTCGCAGGTATGACCGAAGAACAAATTGCTTTTGAACTGGATACACGTTTACGAAAATATGGGGCAATTTCCAATAGTTTTCCTTCTATTGTGGCTAGTGGGCCTAATTCAGCAATTCCGCATCATAAAACCAGTTCGCGCAAAGTAAAAGTAGGAGAACCAGTTATTCTTGATTTTGGTGGATTGTTTCCTGGGGGTTATTGTTCTGATCTTACCCGCACAATTTTTGTTCCAGGCTTAGAGCCCAACCCTCAAATGGTGGAAATTTATAAGATTGTTTTAGCGGCTAACCATAAAGCAGCTATGGCCTTAAAACCAGGTCTTAAATGGGTTGAATATGATAAGGTTGCGCGTGACTATATTGAAAGCTGTGGCTTTGGTCAGTATTTTACCCACGGGCTTGGACATTCAGTTGGTTTATTAGTTCATGATCCTTATGACTATGAACAATTCCCGTTTGAACCTGGTGCCGTGATAACTAATGAACCTGGAATTTATGTTGAAGGTCTTGGTGGTGTCAGAATTGAAGATGATATGCTCGTGACCCAGGAAGGTTCAATTAGTCTTACTAAGGCTCCTTATCTTGATTTGAAATAAGTGGTGAATCAGTTGAATAACGGTTATCTAGAACCGCCGCTCTTTTATGGTTAACATTAATAGTTGAAATAATTAGCACACGTTTTGCTTTTACCTAAAAGTTTTATAAACAGCCTTTATTATTTTATACTTTGAATAATCTCATTAATGTCATTTATGGTAACAACCATAAGGTCATTGACTGGCCCAACTGTGGTTCCTTCAATTCCCATATTTTTTCTTATAATCAGCCAGTTTAAAAATAATAACTTGTTAAGTACATGGGCATAAGGTAGTAAATTGATTATTTCTGATAAAAATCGTCCTGATTCAAAGCAATAAGATTCAAGAATATTTTGTTTAAATTCTGTCAGCTGACCATTCTTGGATGAATGAGAAATTATACTAGCTAGATCAAGTAAGGGAAAACTTAAAGCGGTGAACCAGGACCAGTCAATAAAGTGTAATTTATCACTGTTGTAAATGATGTTTTCGGCATAAAAATCGCCATGAATTAGGGAAATGGGTTCAGGGGCTAAAGCATTGGCAATAGCATTGGCAAAATTATTAATTAAGCTAAGTTGATTTGGGTTAAGTGGAAGGTTATAGGTTGTAAGGTCTTTAATTATTTTTTCGACAAATATAGGTATTTCTATTGAAGTTAGCATGTTTAAAATATTTAATTGGGCTATCTCATCAACTCGATAACAGTAACTGCGATGGAATTTAGCTAAACTTTCACCTAGGCAACTGGCAATTTTAGCGTTAATATGGCTAAGTAAATTTGATGGTCCAAAATCCTCGATAAATAAGGCTGTCATTTGGTTGTAATGGGCAGTCATATAGATTTGTGGCGAATAAGCTATTGACGGAATTAAAATTCTTTCAATAATGTCTTGCTCAATATGCCAAGGCGGTAAGACTAATTTAAATATAATTGATTTTGGCAAGGCATCTTCAATAAAAATCCTGGCTACGTAGGAAAAGTCCCGATGCCTTAATATTTGGGTAAAAGTGATTTTAGTTGTTTTGCCATAAAATTCATCGAGCCAGGCATTAAGTTTAGCTTGGGGTACAAGACTGATTGGTTTTAAATATTCACTTTCTGGGGTATTTGGGGTCACGATTAAGGCTCTTAAGTATTCCTAATTCTATTGTAACTTATTGAACTTTATTTAGGCTAGAAAATAACTCACTAATAGGAGGATAAATATGGATACTGGTTCAAGTGGTCATGGCGGTAGTAGTAGTGGCCATAGCACTACAGATCATGCTTTGGCGTTTGGGCATGGTTTGACTGGGCATACGGCCTTAACCACCGTTATGCTAGCCTCCCATGATTTAAGTTTTTGCGTTGGGCATAATATTGCTCTTGAGACTTTAGCTTTTGCTTACTTTGCTCATGCTACTAACGCTAATAATTCTCAGTCTTTGGGACCGGTAAGTCTCAATGATAATCCTGATTTTGGTCATCCGAATAGTCACAGTGATGGGATAACGGCTTGGCAAAATGGTATTAAGGATAATTCGCGAAGCCTTTATCTCCATGTCGTTAATCATGGTATTAGCAGTCTTTACCATGAATTGGAAAGTTTTGCCCAATATCTAAACATTAACTGTATTGACAGTAAACATACGGATATTTATCCGCAGAATGAACTTTATGATAATTTAATTGGCTTAAATTTTAGCCAATATCATTTTACTGCCAACAGCTTGCCAAGTATGATTTATCCTAAAGCAACCGGTAAAACTCATATTTGGCGTCGTTATTTTCAAATAAAACCAGCTAACGGGTTTCATATTCATCATGAAGCCAGGACCTTTATTGAAGTTATTGGTGTTACCTGGTTTTATCGGGAAAACCGTTGTTTTGAAACCAAGGTTTTCTTTAATGTTATTTCGTTGCCGGTTTGGGATGCCAAATTGAAGCAATGGGGTTTTAGTGAAAAATATTATAATATTCATGCCAAATTGATGCAAAAACTTGTTAATCTTTCTTTGGGCTATTTGAAGTCCGTTAAACCTAATTAAGAAAAATTTTCACAAATGTGTATAGATTTTGTTATTCTGTTTGGGGCTAATAATGTGTCCGTTCAGCCTAAGCCAATACCATGATTTTGTTGTACTTAAGGGGTTTTAAGCCAGTGTTTAAAATGAGGGGTGTTGAGTCATCCCTCATTTTTTGGGTAATTAATATTATATGATTTAGTAGATCACAGGTTGAGAATTTTCCAATTAATACAATTAGTAATAATCTATAAAATTTTAATGTTTAATGTTATTAGATTTAAGGTTTTTTTGGTATAAATTTTATAGAGTCTATATTTTGGCGCAAAGCCTATTGGAGTATTAATAATAAATGGTTGATTATACGTCAAGTGGTAACTTAGCCAATAAATCTGTAAAAAAAACAATGATTAACCAAAATCTATTGTCACAGTTGAAAGATGATTTGGAAAAGTTTGAAAGTGAACGTGATTATAAACAAATAGCAAATTTGGCTCAAAAACTTGGTGAGTTATACCAACGCAATAATAATTTTAAAGAAGCTGAGTTATTCTTAAAGAAAGCTTTTAGTGCTTTTGAACGGTTATTTACTGCTGAAGACCCAAACCTTGTTCCTATTTTAAATGCGATGTCAGCTTTATATTTTGAGATGGGAATGCCAGCTTTAGCTGAGCCATTTTGTAAGAAACTGACGTCAATTTATGCCAAAACTCATGGTTCTGAACATCCGGAAGTGGCGATTGGCTTAACTAATTTAGCCTTAATTGCCCAGTCCAAAAATCAGTATGAAAAAGCCTGTCAAATGCTTAAAGGGGCATTATTAATTAGAGAAAAAGCTTTAGGTAAAAATAATATTGAAGTTGCTCGTAGTTTAATTAATTTAAGTAATCTAGAATTAATGATTAAAGATTACACTAAAGCTTGTACTTATTCAAAAAAAGCTTTAGCGATTGTTCAAGAAATATTAGAACCAAATGATTTGGAAATAATCTATTTTTATGAACAAATTGTCGAAATTTTAATCCTAAATGATGAATTAAGTGAGGCTTTAGAATATGCTTTGAAAATTTTAAATATTAAAGAAATAAAATTAGGTCCTAATCACCAAGATGTTTGCTCTACTTTATTAATTTTAGCCAGAATATATACCGGCCAACAGAAATTTGATATAGCCTTTAAATCAGTAAAGCGTGCACTTACGATGAAAGAGCGAGTTTATGGCAATAATCATTTAAACCTTGTGCCTTTATTTTTGGAATTGGCTACAATTAGCCAGATGCAAGAAAATTTTAGTCAGACTGAAGATTATTTACGACAATCCGTGCAAATTTTAGAACGTAATGATTCTGTACTCAATAACCCGCTTTTAGATGAAACTTTATTTAAATATGCGAATCTGTATCAAAAGCAAAAGCGTTATGCTAAAGCTAAGCCATATTGGTTAAGGCTTATTGAACTTAGGCAAAAATTTGAAAAAGCTAATCTTGATGAATTGTGTTTAGTTAAAGCCAAATTAATGGAATGTTCCTATTACCAGAAGGATATTCCTGAAACAAAAAAATATTTAAGTGAAATATTAAATACTAAAAATAATATTATGGTTGATAGTGGTATTAAAGTTGCCCAAAGTCTTAATAGTGTTGCTTTAGATATGGTAAGTAATAATAATTTTGAATTGGCTGAGCCAATGTTGCAAAAAGCCATTGATTTAAAAACAAAGTATTTGGGGCCAAATCATCAAGAGTTAGTAGTATCTTTAAAAGGGATGTCCCTAATTTTAGGCAAGACCTTTCGTGAATCAGAAGCTGAACATATAATGGCTTGTGCTAATAAAATCATCGAAAATAATGAAGCATAAAGCTCTCTCTCTCTCTCTTTCTCTCTCTGAGATTATTAATAAGGATTTGGTAAATTGTTTTGCTGTTTAAAATTTCTTGGGTAAGGCTATTTTCAATATTATATATATTGTTATTAGTTTTATATGCAATAAGTTTTTTTGGTTTATGGTTGAATTTCGTTTGTCCAAATAATTTTTATAGTACCATTGGCAAAAATCCTTATTTTTTTCTCGATTATACTAGATATTACATGTTTGCTAAAATAATTAATATTGGTCAAGGGGCTAATATTTTTAGCCCTGATTTGCAAAAAACTGTATTTCAGTCACTTATTTCGCCTGCCTTAGCCTATGAATATTATACAGATTATCCGCCATTTGTTGGCATAGTGTTTTTACCGCTATTACTCTTGAATTTTAATTATGGCTATATCTTCTTTATAGCTTTTTCATTGCTGTTTTTTTTCTGGTCATTACTGAAATTTAGGCAACAGTTTAATGGTTTAGCCCAGGGTAATATCGTTGTTTTTTGCTTAGGCGTATTTGCTTGTTTACCTACAATGTATGATATTTTATTAGGGCAAATTAATTTTTTAATAGTTACTAGTCTTAGTTTATTCTTGATCGCAGTTGTTTTCTCTAAACAAGTTGTTTATGCCTTAACAACATTATTAATAATTTGTAAGCCCCATTATTATTGTTTGTTTTATCTTTTGTCATTAGTAAAAGCTAGATATAAGTTGTTTTTGGCTAGTTTATTGATAATTTTGGGATTAATTTTTTTGTCGGTGTGGTTTTGTGGTATCAAGGCTACCTTAAATTACCCTAAAATTCTTTATGAAATTCATGCTAAATTTCAATATCAAGGAATACCAATTCCGGTTTTTACAACACATACTAAATATATTATAAGTTTAAGGTGTTTGGTTAATGTCTTTTTTTCTAAGGGAATAGCTAATTTGCTTAGTATTGCCATATATGGTTTGGGAATTATGCTAGCTTTAGCGATTTTTTACCAAACCAAATGGAAGAATTCGCAAAATTTAAACTGGTCAATAGCTTCGGTTGTCTTGATTTTTTTAGTGACTTCACCACATTGTTTTGCTCAGGATCTTATCATTTTAGCTTTGCCAGCAATATTAACTTTAAAATCATTAGATCTGGGTGAGATTTTAAAATATGATACTAGTTACAAAATTTGGTGCCTAATCTTTTATTTCTATCCAGTATGGTCATGGCTTAATTATTTGTGTATTGGCGGCCAATACGACTATCGGCAATACGTTAATTTAATGGTTAACCTTTGCTTATTGGCTATTGCACTTAATAAATATTGGCAAACTGGGTTTTTGACTCAAGCATCGATCAATTAATTGACCTAAAAAATTATTTAATACTTGCCGCTATCGTTAGTCCATAAACCGCAAGGGCTCCTTGACGATACAATTCGGACGCACAGTTCGTAAGCGTGGCTCCAGTTGTGATAACATCGTCAAGGAGAATTATTTTCTTGCCGGTTACAATTTGTGGATTAGCTTTAAAGGCTGTATTTAAATTGGCTAAGCGATCGTGTCTGTTTAAGCCTTTTTGTGATTTCGTGGCTTTTACTTTAACTAAAGCCTGGGGACTTACTTTTATGGCCAATAAGCGTTCAAGATTTTTGGCTAAAATATAACATTGGTTATATTTGCGTTCTTGGAGTTTTTGGCGGTGAAGGGGTACCGGGACAAGTAAATATTCGGCTGGAAAGTTTTCTTTTTGACCGATTAGATAAGGGGTGAGATCTTGAAAAGCTTTAAGTAGCAATATGGCAAGGTCAATACCTAGTAAACGATCATTTACGTATTTAAAGCGATAAATAAGCCATTTACATTGTCCTTGATATTTATTAGCGCTGACTACAGTTAAGGTTAATTGATGTTTAAGCTCATAAGTATTAAGGTATGAATTATGGAGGCTAAGTTTGGTGAAACAATTCTCACACAGACTTTGTGATGTTTTAAAGTAATTTTTTAGGTAAGGTTTACTATAATTTAGTTCTTGATAACTCTTGGCTTTAGTTTCATTAAATTGTTTAGTTTGAAGGATTGGCCAAATTATATTTTGATGACAAATTCTACAGTTTTCTTCACAAAATCTCGACAAAAACAATTCAGTTAAGTGTAATAATATTTTTAAAGTATTTTTTAGCATAATCACCTTTTTTTGATCAAAATAAGACTTCCTATTATGTATAAACGTAGAAAACCTCCAAATGTTCTATTAAATTTTGCTAATGTTGATGAGTTAATGGAAAATTTAGGGGAAAAACTATCAAGTCAATTTAAAAATTTAGAAAAAATTGCTGTAAAAAATCAAGCAAAAATTCAAAAGGCTTTTACTAAACATAAGTTGTCCGCCTCGGTGTTTAAAGACGAAACGGGCTATGGCATCGACAACTGGTCTAGATTAATTGTTGACGATATTTATGCAACGGTGTTTCAGGGAGTTAAAGCCTGTGTCCGTCTGGGTTTTGTTTCAGGTACTCATGCTTTGGCTGTTGCTTTGCAGGCAAATTTAAAGCCAAATGACAATTTGATTTCGTTAACGGGAAGACTTTATGACTCTCTTGATCCCGTTATTGGTTATTATAAGGAGCATAAAGCTTCGTTAAAATCGCTGGGTGTAGGTTATCATGAATTTAATTTTATTGACAAAGAAGCTGATCCTGACTTTGATTTACATAAACACGATTTGAAATTAATTCTTAAAGATACATCGCTGGTTTATATTCAAAAGTCAGCCGGATATGCAACTTGGCGTAAATCAATCAGTAATCAAGCCATAGGTCGTCTTATTGAAATGGTAAGGTCTTTAAATAAAAACTGTTTGGTTTTAGTTGACAATTGTTATGGTGAATTTGTTGAAGAAATTGAACCACTTGAAGTTGGGGCAAATTTAATTGTGGGATCTTTAATTAAAAATCCTGGAGGAGGACTAGCTATTAGTGGTGGTTATATAATTGGTGAAGCCGAAATAGTCGATAATTGTTTGACGCGCATCACCGCTCCGGGAATAGAAGGTAATCAGGGTTTGAATTTTAATCAGACAAGGTTGTTATTACAAGGATTGTATTTGGCACCAATGGTAGTAATGAATGCTGTTAAAATGGCTCATTTATTTGCCTTAGCTTTTAGTGAACTTGGTTTTGTGGTAATACCAGATCCTTTGGTTCCGCGTTATGATTTAATTCAGACGATTATTCTTAATTCCGAAAATCGCCTGATTAAATTTTGTCAAAAACTCCAAGAATGTTGTCCGGTTGATTCATTTATTCGGCCAGAACCAGCACTTTTGCCAGGTTATCAGGATAAGGTGATTATGGCTGGTGGTGGTTTTGTTGATGGCTCTACGCTTGAATTATCAGCGGATGGTCCGTTGCGGCCACCTTATGCCGTTTATCTTCAAGGTGGTTTGTCATGGCCTCATAGCCAATTAGTTTTATTAGAAATGTTAAAGGCAAATTTTATTGATGAATTTACGCAAAATTAGCTTGGAAAATTTAGAAAATTGACAGTATATATGTTAAGATAACGATTGAATATAAAAAGATTGAAATGACCATAGCAAAATATAAAGTTGGCTTAATTATATCTACCTAATTTGAGGATTTAATCTTGTTTTCGCCTATGCCACTCAAACATAAAACCTATGCTGGAAGTAAAGTTAATATTAAAATTTTATCCGGAACTTCTAATCCAGTTTTAGCTAAAGAAGTTGCCGACTATTTGGAACTTGAACTTTCGCCAATTAAAATTAAACCATTTTCGGATGGTGAATTATATGTCCAGGTTCAAGAAAGTGTTCGTGGCTTGGATTGTTTTGTCATTCAGTCTACCTGTACTCCGGTAAATCAAAATTTAATGGAATTGTTAATTCTACTTGATGCCTTAAAAAGGGCATCAGCTGGAAGAATAACGGTGGTAATGCCTTATTTTGGCTATGCCCGTCAGGATAGGAAAGCTGCCGGTCGTGAAGCCATAACAGCTAAACTGGTCGCCGATCTGTTGACAACGGCTGGCGCTCAACGGGTTGTGGCTTTGGATTTGCATGCTCCCCAAATTATGGGCTTTTTTAATATCCTCGTAGATCATCTATACGCCAGTCCCGTATTGCTTGAATATATAAGATCCATCAGTAAAAATGATTTAGTAATTGTGAGCCCTGATGTTGGTGGGGTTAGACGGGCTCGAGCCTTTGCTAAAAAATTAAACGATTCGCCAATTGCGATAATTGATAAACGTCGCAGTCAGCATAATGTTGCTGAGGTTTTAAGTGTAGTAGGTGATGTTCGTGGTAAAATTGCCATTATGGTAGATGATATGATTGATACGGGCGGAACTTTGGTAAAAGGAGCCGAACTCCTAATTGCTGAAGGGGCAAGCTGCGTCTATGCTTGTGCTACGCACGGTGTTTTATCGGGATCTGCTAATAAGTTGCTCGATGATTCACCAATTGAAAAACTCATTCTAACTAATTCCATTCCGCATTTAAATGATTCGTTATCACCCAAAATTGTTCAGTTAAGTGTGGCGCGATTGCTCGGTGAAGCCATAGCGAGAATCCATGATGATGATTCAGTTAGTGAGTTATTTGAATAATTATGTTCTTAAAAACTTTTCCGGTTGGTCCGATTCAATGTAACTGTTCAATTATAGCCTGCGAAGAAACGCTTGAAGCTATTGTCGTTGATCCCGGTGGCGACGCTCAAAAAATTATTGATGAAATTAATAAACACGATTTTAGTTTAAAATATATTTTACATACGCATGCTCATTTTGATCATGTTTTGGGTGCTAAGGCTTTAAAAGATAAATATAACGCAAAAATCTGTTTAAATAAAGAAGATGAATGGTTATATAATAATTTAGATTTACAATGTAGTTTATTTGGCTTTAAAGCTGATCCGGTAGCACCAATTGATATTTATTTAAAGGACGAAGAAATCATTAAAATTGGTAATTTAAATACTAAATCTATCCATACTCCAGGGCATACGCCAGGATCTATGTGTTTTTGTGTTGAAGATCAACAAAGTCTGGTTTTTTCTGGTGATACCTTGTTTAATGGTGGCATTGGCCGCACTGATTTATGGGGTGGCTCTTATGAATCAATTATTAAATCTATAAAAAAACGTTTGTTGATTTTGGATAATGATACCCTGGTTATTCCTGGACATGGTTCTAATACTGATATCTGGTCGGAAAAAAAGAGTAATCCATTTTTAAATTAACAGGATATTATACTAAGCTAAAGATTAGGTATTAAAGATAGGGCTTGCTTTATTGATATTGGAAATAAAAAAAAATTGGACTTGCTTTAGGTAATTTATTTTAAAATAATGTTAGGCTTTGGTGATTAATGACTTGCGCAAATAACCCTTGTTATATCGAGATTCCTGGTGATAAGTCAATTACACATCGAGCTTTACTTTTGTCTTTATTTACTAATCAGGAAGATTGTATCATTGAAAATTATGCTAATTCACTTGATTGCCAAACTACATTGAACTGTCTAAGTCAATTAGGTGTTAAGTTTAAACAAACGCCCAAAAAACTTATAATTAACAGTACGTTCTTTAGGAATATGCAATTAGCATCAATGACCGTTAATACCCAAAATAGTGGTACTACTATGCGCTTGCTAACCGGTTTATTAGCTGGATGTGATACTGAATTTATTTTAAGTGGTGACAACTCACTTAATAAGCGACCAATGCAGAGGCTTTGTGAACCTTTAAAACTTATGGGTTGTGATTTTGAATATTTAGATAAAATTGGTTATCCGCCCTTTAAAATTAAAGGCGGTAATTTAAAAGGAATTAAATATCGAATTGACATTGCTTCAGCTCAAGTCCAATCCGCCCTTTTACTAGCGGGTTTAAATGCCAGTGGCTTTACTATTGTTTCAGTTCCCACTTTAGTTAGAACTCATACCTCGAAAATGTTTCAGGCTTTAAATATTTATCAAAGAAATTTTAATAGCCAAATTTGTGGTGTTAAATATTTAGAGCAACCGATTATGCCATATAATATGTCTATACCCGGGGATTTATCTAGTGCTGCATATTTTTTGGCGCTAGCAGCCATAACGCATAGTAGTCATTTGTTCCTGCCAGGTATTAATATTAATCCAGGACGCAGGTTAATTATTGATGCTTTAATTAAAATGAACGCTAATATTAAATTAATTAATCATAAAATCATTAATTTTGAGGAAGTCTGTGATATTGAAATTAAGGGTGGTGCTAGACTTAAACCTTTTAATATTGATTATAAAAATATTGCCACTGGTATTGATGAAATTGCAATTTTAGCTTTGTTAATGTCGGTAGCTAATGGTACTAGTTACGTTAATGACGCCAAAGAATTAATGTATAAAGAAAGCAACCGATTAGCTTTAATCATTCAAAACCTAGAAAATTGCGGTGTTGATATTAAGGCTTGTCCGGATGGATTTGTCATTAAAGGGGGTTCGCAAATTTTTGGTGATTCTTTATGGGAAACTCATAACGACCATCGATTGGCAATGACGGGGCTAATCGCTAGTTGTATTGCTAAGCGGCCAATTAATGTCGATAATATTAAATGTATTGATATTTCTTATCCTGAATTTATTGCTTCATTAAAACTGTTTAGTAATACATTTGATATTCGGTAGTCACAAACATATTTTACCGGGATAGAGGCAATTGGGAAGACTGGCTGGAATTTTTCCTCAAAGGCATAAATTATAGCGCTAAAGCTGCCAATGAAACGGCTAAAAAAATTGAAGTGGACTCTATTTTTCAGACAACCTTTTTCTAATCTGAGAGAAATGGTTTAAAAAGCTCCGTTACAAAAGATGGTATTACTAGCTTAACAGATGGTAATTTAATAATGTTTTTAACAACAATTACTAAATGTTTTTGGCAAATTAATTCTATGCCATTTTTATAAGTAAGTCCGTTAATAAGTCTACTTTATTTATAAAATTTCACTGATAGGGCTTAACATTTAAAATAAATTTGTTGATTTGTTACCGGATTTATCTATAGCGATTTTGGCAAAGTAAA
>DAHXLC010000164.1 GCA_027371815.1 Candidatus Melainabacteria bacterium
GGATTAAAGGTACGTACTGTTTGCCAAGGAAATAAACGTTTCTTATGAGCAGCTGCTAAGATTAATGCTAAAAGCACTAATGTTGGCAATAAAATAGCGATAGAAGTGGCATCCAAAAATCCATGAGCCTTGTGAACGCCACTGCCATCCAGCATATGATTTGGATTGCCTTCCAAGCGTAAATTTTTCGGTTGAACTAACATGCCTTCAGTTGGTGGGTGTGCTTCACGGGGAATTACACCAGCTGGCTGACTAAAATATCTAGATCCTGGAGCAGTTGTAGGAATTTGATTGCTGGCATTAAGAATAATGGCACCAGGCTGAATTAATGGATTAGTATCAGGAGTTAAATTATTGGGATTAGCTAAACTTGTATTTGGAGTGAGCATCACTGTGTTAATACTAGGCTGTTGCGGGTTGGCTCCAGCTGGACTTGTTGGCATACCTGGTTGAGATGGAGTCTGACTAGAAACAGGTTGACTTGGACTAGTAGCTGGTGTTGAATAGTTACTAGCATAATTGGATGAATTACTGATTGGCGCAGTTGCATAACCATGAGAGCTAGAATTAGAACTATTATTATACATAGCTGGACTATTGCCATTTTCATGCTGTATTCTAGACTGATATTCTTTAACGGAAATCACTTCGCCGGTTTCTAAATCCTTATAACGATAAATAATCCCTTTATCGTTTAATTGTGCTCTCCAAGTCATTTTAATCTCCTTAAATTAATACCAGTTGTTTTAACTATATTCTTATTCTTTTTAACTATTACTTTCAGTTATACTTGCTATTCTTGGTCCATTAGTAGTTTGGACTACCATGTATTCAACACTAAGATCGCGAGCTTTACTGCCTTTTCCGGGTATATCCAATTCTTGTTCAGCCTGGACACAAATCGTAACAGATCCATCGGCATTAGGGGCATTAGCTTTTAAATTTAATAATTTAAAATGACTTACAATGCCAGAATTGACAATTTGCTCACTGATAGTTTTCGTCCAAATATGTTTTCGATACTGATTTGCACATTGATTAGTCATATATGTGATGGCTTTTTCTTGGGAAAATTTAGCTGAATTAGCACTAAGATCCCAACTTAAAGGTAGCCAACGTTCAATCAGGGTCGTAGCGGTATTTACATCTACGGGCATTGTTGATTCACTGGTTTGCGGTGAATTAACCTCGTATTTCACATTACTAGTTTGTCCGCTAGGTGAAGCTGTATCATTAGCATCATCCGGATCGCCTTGATTGTATTTATTATTGTATTCACGCATACCTTCAATATAACCAGGGTGAGCCGAATCATCCCGATTGGTTGCATCGCGATTGCTAACATTGCCATGACTGCGTCTTACATGCGGATCTGGAGCTTGAGGCATAATTAATAGGGTAAAGAAAATGCCAATCACAATACCAGCAATTCCCGTCATCATTAGGGTCGTTTTATATTTTTCACCAGCCTGATAATCAAACATAACTCAACTCCTAACTTGCTTTCAGCATACTATGCTCAAACGTTTCTGGTGTTACCCCTTGACCCAGTAAATGACAGGCCCATCGGATATCACCACCACATAAATCAATCATCCTTGAACGCATTGGCTGATCAGTATTAGGTTCAGTGGTAGCAACCCAGTATAAGAATCTTGGTACCACTAAGCGAACCACACCACGTGATTGCTTATGATAGATAAGAAACGCATCAGAATATTCGCGGTTTTTTCTTGTTAAATGAGCAATTGACGACATTTCTTGAGGCGTTAAACCGCAGGCATCTTGGATTAAATCAAAATTACTGGGATCGTTGCCTAAAATAATTTTTATAGCACTATTACTGGCTAAATTACGGGCTCTTTCATCACGTAACAAATCGCCAAGTTCTTGGGAAATACCAATAAATAATAAGCCTAAATGCCTTGAAGTTCTTGAGGCGTCTTCAACTAAAGTTTTACCACCTTCATAACGTAATAAACGCCACAACTCATCTATACAGAAGACAAAACGAGCGGGTAATCCTGCTTTTAACTGTTCGGCTTTATGGGCACTAGCACGTTTTAAGACAAAATCAGAAACGAATAAGGTTACTACAGCTTCGAGAGTTTTATCATGAGCTAATTCTGAGGTGTCAAAAACAATTATTTGGGCATCTAAAGGCAAAGTGGTAGGGCCATCAAACAAACGGCCAAAAATTGCCCCCCGACAGTATAAGCCTAAGCGATTAGCCAAATCTTCACAGGTGTCTTTACGTTTTTGGTTATCAGTGGTGCTAGCCTCTTCTTTAAGCCAGGCAACCAAATCCGATTCAAAAGGGGTTCGCCCTAAACTGGCACATTTTTTATAAATATTTTGTATACCTTGCATCAGTACTGGTTTTTCTTCTTTGGTTAAAGCTTGTTCGCCACGTTCACCTAACATAACCGAATGGAAATTTAAGATTTTAATTATATGTGATTCAGGTGGATTAGCCATATCAATAGGATTACCTTCAGCGGTAAATTCAGGTAAGTCATAAAGATTAATACAGACCTGACCATCTGGACCAAGTTTAATATAAGCTGTATTATCATAGACTTCAGCTAACATTTTATAACTTCCGGAGCGATCAATGATTACTGATTTGGCTCCAGCAATAGTTTTTAATTGAATAATTTGCTGGGCAACCATCGATTTACCTTCACCAGGTTGACCAAAAATTACACATAAGGCATTAGGTAGTTTTTCATTATGCGGATTTAAAAATACCGGTTCGAGAGTTTCTTTGGAAAAACCTAACCAGTCCCCAGTTTCTGAGCCTAATTTGGCATGTACAAATGGGAAAGAATTACGTACGGTGGGTGTTCTGACTATTTTACCACGTCTGACCACATCAATGCCTAATCCAGGAAGGCTGCCAATGAGCAGAGCTTTTTGTTCATAATAACCAATTGTAAATCGGGCGCCACGACATTGTGGGGCAACGGATCGCACTAATTCAGTTGAACGATTAAGATCTTCTAAAGTATCAGCTTTAAGGGTAAAATAAATAGCGTAATTAAATACTTCCATATTTGATGTATATAATTCCGAGCCAATATTAGCTGCTTCTTGAGCTTTTTCAGCTTCTTCTTGATTAGGACTCGAACGCTGACCTAAAACACTTTGATAGGTATTAGCATGAGATTGAGCTTGTTTTCTTTGTAACTGTTTACGGAAAATATCTTTGTCCAGTTTATGGGCATATAAATTAATCCGCCATTCACAATTTAATCTTAACAGTGGCTGAAGCCAAAGTGGTCCCGTGCGTTCAGGTAACCGAGTCATATATAGACTGCGGATAAATTGTGCCTTTTTATCACCAGATTCTAATTCTTTTTCACTGACATCGCTAATAACAGCATAGTCAGAATTACTGAAATCATAAACTGATTGTGTTAATTGAGCCCGAATGGTTTGATCGCTAGCATCAGGAAATGCCTGGCGCAAAGAGTTTGGCACTGGCGCTGTTTGAGGCCTAATTGGTGTCGGTAACCATTCTAAAGGTTGTTGTCCAAGTTTCGGGTTTAATTCTTTATATAACATATGAAAATACTCGGTAGCCCCAATTTCCCGAGCGGACATACCGCAACTGCCTAATTGGCTTACGTAGCTATGTGCTCTTTGAATAAGAGTCTGGACATTTTTATAATGAGTAGCTACAGACTGTCTTGCGGCCTGATTGACTACGATACTTTTAATGGCACTGGTAGCCTTTTGGATCATTGTCTGTTTGTAGGTTTTTTCTTTAGGTGGTTTATAGCAGAAAGTTACAAAAAACTTTAATTCAGGAATAAAATTTTTGGATAACAATAAGGCTTCATCGTTTTCAACTACTTGAGCTACATATTTCAAGAATCCATCACTAGCTACATGTTCAACGGGGTGACGTTCAAAATATTCACGTTTACTTATATTATGACAAACAACGGTTAATTGACAACTGGTATCAATAGAATTTAAAAAACCCGTAAAATGATTCATTAATGAATAAAGACGGACTTCGTCAAACCCACTTACATGAACACCATCTAATTCAAAACAGCAGCGATAACTGCCATCTTTTAAAACAATAACTCCAAGTCCGCTGTCATTATCTTCAAACAAATCCCACATCGGTATCAGGCCAGCTGCTGATGGATGAGGGCGGGGAACTGCATGCAACGGCAATTTGCTTAATGCTTGCTTTTGAATATTATCAATTTTATTATTATTTTTCTTCTTGAAATTAAGCATTTTTTTATTACTCACTAAAAACTGGTAACTCTTCATCTAAAAGGAATTGGCTAGGATTTGGATCAGGGCCTGGCATAAATTTTTGGGGCAAGAAATAAAAATTTAATAAGGTTTCCCATTGTGTCGTAGTCTGATTTAAAGTAAACACACAATAGATTGGTCCAATAATAGCGATAAAAATGGCTACATCAAGCCGTAAATCCTGACCCCAAAAAGGAATTGGATTAAGCCAGGAATATAATTGCGTTGATACAATTAAACTAATTAAAATAGCAATTAATTGATCATATCTTAAACCAAATAACTTAGGGTGATCTTCTAAATTTAGTGGGGTAATGTCATCCATAATTTATTCTCCTAAATTAAGATACTTTTTGTAGATAATCTTTATTAGCTAGTTTCGGTAAGAATATTTGTTCAATAAATTCAGGGCTTAAAAACTTGGGACTTGAATCTTTTTGAATGGCTAATTTAAATTGATTATCAATAAGTTGTTGCGGTAACATAGCGCGTTTATCAACTTGTTTAAAATAATTACAGGCTTCAGTAAATTCCTGATTTTGTCTTAATAATTCAGCTAAGATATATGAATACCGTGATTTATTAAAATTAATACTTTTATCAGCTAAAGCTTTGGTAAGTTCAGCAATGCTTAACTCCAACCAATTCCAAACTGATTTTTGGGGTTCATGATTTTCGCGGGAACTCCACCAGCCATTTAAAGCTAAAACGGCTGTATCTAAGGCATGGGCATTAAATTGACGGCCAGCTAAGATGGCATGAGCAAATTTTTTCGAACAGTTGATTTCCGGAGAATCTACGACTAATTGGGGTAAAAAATAATGTGTTTTAAAACTGCTAAACCACCAGGTATATAAACAGGCTGGACACATAGCTAAAAGCGCAGCTCTAACCTTAGGATTGTCAATGACTCGATGTAAGTCGGCTTCAACAATAGAATTAGCCTGAAGATCCTGCATGCTTTCAATATAGTCTGTTGCAAACATATTTGAACACATGGGGCAGACAACTGTTATCTTGGCTATTTTAAATTCATTGAGGTTAACATTTTCAATTATCTTACTCATTTTCCTATACCTTATCTTTATTGAGTTCACGCTTACCCTAAAATCGGTTTGCTACCAATTAAGTTATATCTTTGCGGGCAACAAGTAAAGTCGGGTTATTCCCATAATTATGGGAATATTCCCATAAGACCTGTCAAAATTTTTGGTTAACGGTAATAGCCAAAAAACAGTTAACCCTAAAAAGTAATTGCAGTTAATGTAAAATTATCGATAAATAAGGCTAGACCATTACCATTAAATTTAGTCTGTGTATATGCAAGTATGGTTGTAAATAACAATATTTGAATTTAATTTAAAAATATAATATAATTTTTACATTAAATTTAATGTTTAACCTTAATACATAACGTAAATAAATATTTAAAATTAATATTAAGTATATAAATAAATATTTTTTTCCTAAATTATATAACTTTATGTATATGCTTAAGGTACAACTTCAGTGAGGATTATATGCGCTTAAATCAAAAACATGGATATCCCGGTAAACTTTTAGTCGTTGAAGGCGTTGATGGATCTGGAAAATCAACTCAGTTGGATCTTTTAAGAAACTGGCTGGAATCATTAGGCCACCATGTTATTTTTACTGAATGGAATTCGTCCAAACTTATTTCCAAAACAATTAAACAAGCTAAACGAAGCAATTCATTAATTCCGGTAACTTTCAGTATTTTGCATGCGACTGATTTTGCTGACAGGTTGGAAAATGTGATTATCCCAGCTTTAAAAGCTGGTTTAATTGTTTTGGCTGATCGCTATTGCTTTACCGCTTTTGCTCGTGATGTAGCACGTGGTGTGGACAAAGACTGGGTAAGGAATTTATATGGCTTTGCCATAAGGCCGGATGGATCTTTTTATTTTCAGGTACCAGTGGAAGTATCACTGGAAAGAATTGCTAATTCAAGATTGCCAGGGTACTATGAATCTGGAATGGATTTAGGGATTTCTAGTGATCCGCGAGAATCATACCAAATTTTTCAGTCCATGATTATTAATGAATACGATACGATGGCTAATGAATATAGCTTTCATATAATGCCAGCAACTAAGCCGATTCATGATCAACAATTATTATTTAGAGAGACAGTATCACATTTAATCGACTTATAATGGACAAATCAACTTAACAAAACCAAACTTGATACGGAGAACGCAATGGTAGCCAATCAACGCAAATTAGAAACCAAATCCAATACCTTAACCCTAAAAAAAAATATTTATCCCGGCAAACTAATAGTGTTAGAAGGAACTGATGGGGTCGGGCGCAGTACGCAAACGCTACTTTTACAGAACTGGTTAGCTATTGAAGGATACGGCGTAGTTGTTACCGGCTGGAAATCTTCAGAATTAATTTCGCGCGTCATTGATAAGGCTAAATCGAAAAACGCTTTAAATACAATTACCTTTTCCTTATTGTATGCTACAGATTTAGCGGATAGATTAAATAGTATTATTGAACCAGCATTAAAGGCTGGTTTAATTGTTGTAGCCGATCGCTATATTTACACGGCCTTGGCTCGTGACGTTGTTCGAGGAGCAGATCCTAATTGGGTAAGAAAATTATACGAATATGCCATCGAACCCGACTTAGTCTTTTATTTAAATATGCCACTAAAACCTTTATTAAAGAGGATAATTACGACTCGAGGTTCGTTAGATTTTTATGAATCAGGCCGTGATATTGGTATGTCTACTGATTTGTATCAATCATTTGAATTATACCAGGCACAAATAATTCACGAATATGAACAAATGGTAAATGAATTTAACTTTATCAGCATTGAAGCTGATTTGGAAATTGATGAAGTTCAAAAGAAACTTCGGCAATCGGTTAAAAAATTATTAGAAACTACAGTTAATTCCTGATTCTTAAAAATTTATATTTTTTTTAATATAAACTTTTAAATTAACTCTGGACAAGATTTTAAAAGAGGTATATACTTATGTATGGTTATAATTTTGATACTAACTATAATTGCATAAGTTTAATGCACCATTATTAAAAGAAATGTAAAAAAATCGCAAAGGTTCAATTAAATGAAAAATTTTGAAACGACAGCTATTCTAGAAACAAGTGAAGCTAATCAAGCTATTGAGAACTTGCCACCACGTCAACGTGAAGTTTTAAATTTAATAGCTGTGCTGATGAAAAAAAATGGCTATCCGCCATCATTATCAGAATTGGCGGCAGGTATAAATGTCCGAAATCGTATGACTATATCACAGCACTTGGAAGCATTAAAACGTAAAGGCCTGGTTAACTGGAATGCTAATTTAAAACGTTCGCTTAAACTTAATGATGTTGTTGCGGAAATTTTTAATGCTCAAATTGACAGTAGTCATAACGATTCTAATACCATAGCTTTTCCCACTAAAATCAGCATAAGTGAACCAACGTTAAATATTATGGGCACTATTTCGGCTGGTAGCGGTATTGATGCTATTGAAGATCCCCAAAAACTTGAACTTGAATCACATTATGCTAAAATAGGCTGTTTTGCTTTAAAAGTCAAAGGTGATTCAATGATTGATGCTGGTATTAATCATGGTGATTTTGTTATTGTCAAGCCTAATCCTTCACCCAATAATGGTGATATTGTCATCGCTTTGCTTGATGATGGCAATGCAACAGTTAAACGATTTTATAAAGATAAAGATAGTATTAAACTGGTTCCAGCTAATGAAAACCTTCGGTCGATTATTGTTGACAAGTCGAGTAATCTTACGATTCAAGGAGTTGTCGTAGGCTTATTTAGAAAATTTTAGTTTTTGGTTAAATTTTGTTGCTTTTACAAATAGCGCTTAACTAATTAATATATTTTTTTTACTTTATTATTAATTTTAGCAAATTATTGTCTTTTTTATTAGACAATTTAACCATTATAAATATAAGAGGTATACCTATGACTAAACCCCCTACCATTTTAAAGACTTTGCTTAAAATTACTTGTGTCTTAGGAGCAATAGTTTTGGCTTATAGTCAATGCCTAGCTAAAGCTCAAAGTACTAATATTAATAAGCCCGCTTACCATAAAAGATTTACCAATGCTAATGAATGGTCAAAAGTTTTTGATGACAGCGCCCGTGATGAATGGCAAAAGCCTTATGCCGTAATCAAAGCTTTAAATATTAAAAATAATGATCGTATTGCCGATATTGGTGCCGGAACTGGTTATTTTTCAGCACGAATTGCCAAAACTTATCCCAAGGTTACAGTTTATGCCGTAGATTTTGAAAATGATATGGTTAAATTTATAAATAAATTAGCTAAACATGAAAAATTAACTAATCTTAAAGCTATTAAAACCAATGCGGATAAGCTTGAACTTCCTGAACCTGTTGATATAGTCATTATTGTTGATACTTATCATCATATCGACAATCGAATTGAATATTTAAAGAATTTGAAAACTTGTTTAAACCCGCAAGCTAAAGTAATTGACATTGATTTTAATCAAGCTTCGCCAATGGGTCCACCGCTAAAGCATCGATTAAGTGAAGCGGAAGTTATTAATGAATTTAAACAGGCTTCTTTTAAACTTACTGCCAAAGAAACTTTTCTCCCTAACCAATATTTTTTGATTTTTCAATAATTCATTAATAATCCTGAGCTTTAAAAAACTACAATGAAAACTATCCCTAAAATAATTTTGTTGATCGGTATTATATTTACTAATCCTGGATATAATTTGGCTCTAGCTCAAAATTCTGACAATAATATGGTGATCCTCTTTACTAGAATTAAGACCAACAGCCCACTTGATGGCATCTTAACTGATACAACCAGTGGTGGTTATTTTGTAAATTCCTTACTGGAACGCTATAAAAAATTAAATGCTTATACTTTTGAATACTTAATGACTGTTTATCAAAAAAATCAATCAGAAACCGAATCAGGAAAAATGTATTTTAAAGAACCAAAATTAATGCGAATTGAACAAACATCAGGTAAGCGTAATGGCAGTGTAGCAGTTTTAAGTAATAATAATAAAGTTACGGCTCATCCTGGCGGATTATTTAAAATAGTCAAAGTTACGCTTGATAAATATGATGATGACCTTAAATGTCTTAACGGGTATAATATGGTGGAATCGGATTTTTTATCTTTAGCTTATGCATTAAAATCTTATATAAATAAAGGCATGAAATGCATGGTAACTTTAAAGCCCCATTTGATAAATGATTTAAAGGCTAATTATTTTATTTTAGATGTTTACAACAATAATGTTTTATATAAACGGGTTTTATTTGACAGCCAAAATTTTTTACCAATTCATTGGCTTGACTATAACAATGGTAAATTATACTGTTATTCAAAATTTTATAATATTAATACTACTGCAACAATAAATGATTCTGTTTTTCAACCTTAATTTCAGATATGACACCATTAAATTTTACTTTAGCGCTACTTCTTATACTGGGCATTGCCATTTTAATTTCCCTGCCTGTATTTATCAAAGGTCTGACGAGGCGGGGAACTGGTATTGTATATGAAAGTAATTTTTTTATTCAACGACTGCCCCAAATTATGGCTATCTTTAATATTGGAATTTTAGTTATCGCATTTTGGCAATATAATCAGTTAATTATCTTTCCTGTGCCAATAGCTTATTTGTTAAGTTTACATATGCTTTTACAGCCAGATTCAGCTAATTTGATCTCAATTATTGGCTTAGTTATATTAATCCATGGCTTAATTTTTATGATTGGCGGATGGTATTCTTTAGGTAATAATTTTTCGACTGATTCGGAAATATTACCAGATCATAAAATCTCGCAAAAAGGTTTGCTCGGAATTGTTATGCATCCAGTTTATTCTGGTATTATTCAGTCGTTAATCGGTGCAGCGTTAATTGCCTTATCGCCAATTTCACTAGTTATTTGCCTTTACCCCGGTGCTTATCTATGGCTAAGGCGAGCTAAATATGAAGAGAATTTATTAACCAAAGAATTTGGTGATGAATATCTTGCCTATGCTAAATCCTTGAATTGGCATAGGCTTATTCCTAAGTATGGGCGAAAGTCTTTATGAAGTTCAAGCAATTAATCTTAGTCTTTGGCATATCTTTGCTTAGTATTAAGGCATCGTACAGCCAAGAAGTACAAAGCAATCAGTCGGTAACTTTAACCAAAATTGATAAATTGGAAAATTTTACTGGAATCACCTATCTTGCGGAGCTAATTACTGATTTTATTGGTAATAGTTTTATTAGGCATAAAGTGAAGGGGTCTGTTCACTTAACTATAAAATTTTATTCATTAAATCAATTTTTAAAATACAAAATAAAATCACTTAAAATTAAAATTGTTAACAGTAATTATCAAGGTTTGAAAATTAATTATTTTACCGCCCAAACCCTGAATTTGCTGGCTGGCAAAATTGATAGTAAAAATTATTTATGTTTAAACCAGCCTCTAGAATTTAACTTTAGGCTAAAAGTCAGTCAAACTGATGTGGCTGCCATGCTCAACAACCAACATACCATATCTAAACTCAAGGCTTTTAAATTAAATTTACCTGATTTTGGTCAAGTTAATTTATCATTATTAAAACCTAATGTAATTTTTGACAATGATAAATTAATCATAAAAGCTCTTTTAGTATCAAGCGGTGCCAGCGCTGACACGGGATCTTTACTCACTATTACTGGTCGTCCAGCCCTTGATGGCAGTTCATTCATTGTGCTGAAAGACTTATCCGTAAACTCTTGCGATATCATTGATAGTCCTGATTTTTCTAAAACTATCAGTGACGTAATAAACCCAATTGTTAATTTATACCGCTATCGAGCTAAAGGTTACAAAATTGAATTAAGTGATTTGAAAATTAATCATCATAAAGTTTTAATAATTGGAGCGGCTTCTATTCAGCTAAAAAGTATTAAATTACCAAAACTAATAAGTTTACCTAGATCCTGAATATTAAATAGGCTAATCAGTTAAAGGGAAATAGCTTTATGTTAAAAATATTGCCGATTATCCGTAAGAATTTAAAGTTAAATTAACCCAAGCATAATAGCAATGTCTAAATAAACAAACAGATTACATAAGTCGGCTATATTATTTTAGCGAAACATTTACCTACCTATTAAGAATATCTATATTTTTTCTGAATTAGTTATTTTATTTGTTATCTTTATTTAAGTACTGTTGTTTGAAAGGATAAATCAATGCCTAGTTTAATAAGTAATAGCTCAGTAAATCCACTGTTAGAAGGTCTTGATTTGATCAAACATCCCCACCCCTTTATTATGGTTATTTTTGGTGCCCATGGTGATCTTGCCAAGCGTAAATTAATTCCAGCTTTATTGGCTTT
>DAHXLC010000059.1 GCA_027371815.1 Candidatus Melainabacteria bacterium
TGTTTACTTAAACATATCCCGGGTATGAATAGTGTTAAGGCACATAAACTAGCTTTAGAAACCCATACCGAAGGGTTGTCAATCGTTTGGACTGGCCCAATGGAGCAAGCTGAATTATACTATGAATTGTTAAAACAAGAAGGATTGTCAATGTCGCTTGAGCAAGATGCTTAGAAAACATTAATATTGTGTTACTTTAATAAATTAGGTGAATTTTATGAATATTAATTATGATGCAATTGTTATAGGTGCTGGCCATGCTGGAATTGAAGCTTGTAGTGCTTTATCCAGATTGAATTTAAAAACTTTGTTGCTGGCCGTTAACCTTGATACTATTGGTGCAATGCCTTGCAATCCAGCTATTGGTGGGCCAGGTAAATCGCAGCTGGTTAAGGAGGTTGATGCACTGGATGGTGTTATGGCCGATGCTAGCGATCACACCTACATTCAGTATCGTATGCTTAATTCTAGTCGTGGCCAAGCCGTTCAGTCGTTGCGAGCCCAATCCGATAAGGCCTTATATAGCCAGTGGATGCGTAAATATGTTGAGTCATTACCTAATGTCACGTTAAGACAAGGGGTTATGAAAAAAATCATTTTGGCTCAACATAAAGTGTCCGGTATTGAATTAGCCTTTGGTGAAACAATTACCACTCGAGCCATTGTACTTTGTGCTGGAACATTTTTAGATGGGTTAATTTGGATTGGTCATGAAACTCAACCAGCTTCGCGCCAAGGTGAATTTGCCGTAAATGGCTTATCCGATTATTTAAAATCCTTAGGTCTAACCATGCACCGTCTTAAAACCGGGACTCCGCCTCGAATTGATGGTCGCACTATCGATTTTACTAATTTACCAAAAGTTTGCGGTGATTCTAAAATTGAGTTTTTTTCTAATCTAGATAAGCGACCAGTTCTCAATCAATTACCTTGTTATCAAACACGAACCACCGCTAAAACCCATGAAATCATTTTAAATAACCTGGATAAGTCGCCGATGTATGCTGGCCTTATCGATGCATCAGGACCAAGATATTGTCCATCAATAGAAGATAAAATTGTGCGTTTTAAAGATAAGGACAGCCATCATTTATTTCTTGAGCCCGAAGGCCGATCAACTTATGAAATATATTTGCAAGGTTGTTCAACCAGTTTACCTATAGATGTGCAACAGGAAATTATTCATTCTTTACCAGGACTAGAAAACAGTGTAATGATGAGACCCGCTTATGCAGTGGAATATGACTATTTGCCAGCCATTCAATTTAAACATACTTTAGAAAGCAAGGATATTGAAGGCTTTTTTGCCGCTGGTCAGATTCTTGGTACCAGTGGTTATGAAGAAGCCAGTGCCCAAGGAATTGTGGCTGGAATTAATGCTGGACTGTATGTATTAAATAAAAATCCGTTTATCTTGACACGATCCAGCTCATATATTGGAACATTAATCGATGACTTAGTCACCAAAGAAATTCATGAACCCTATCGCATTATGACATCAAGATCTGAATACCGCCTGTTACTACGTCAAGATAATGCCGATACAAGGTTAACACCTATTGGTCGCTCCTTTGGCTTAGTAAGTGATCGCCGTTGGCAATTATTTGTTAATAAACAAGAAGCGTTTACCCTTGAACTTAAACGACTAAAAGACATTAAAATTCAGCCTGTCCCTTATATCAATGAAGTATTAGCAAAATATTGCGAAAACATTTCTCAACCAATATCTTTATATGAATTACTTAAACGGCCAAAAATTGAATATGAAGTTATTGAAGAAATCAGTCCACAGTCTGATAATGTCTATCCTTTTGCTAAAGAAATAGCAGTTGAAATCAAATATTCAGGCTATATTGAAAGACAAAAACGCCAGGTTGAACAAGTTGAAAAGCTCGAATTTCACAAATTGCCAGTGTCCATTAACTACCACGAAATATTAAATCTTTCTAAGGAGGCACGCGAAAGATTATCCCTAATCAGACCGGAAACCATAGGCCAAGCATCAAGGATTAGTGGTGTTTCCCCAGCCGATATTTCAGTTTTAATTGTTCAACTAGAGTCAAGAAGAAAGTTTGTAGTTAAAAAATAATTCATAATCAACCCAGATTTTAACTATTAAATATAATACTTAGCTTAAGTTAAAAAAAAATACGCAAAACCTAACAAATTAGTTATAATAATATTACATAACTATGTTAGTTAAGGTGAATTCAGCTTAAAATAAATGGAACAGAAAATTGGCTACTGAGTTTTTTAAATCTAAACAAAGCATGTTTGGTTTGTCTTCTGATAATTTGCTTGGTGAATTATTGGTCAAATCCGGTGTAATTGATCCCAAAAGATTAAAAGAAATAACTAGCCTGCCTGCCAATCGTCGCATGCAATTAGGTCAAATGCTTGTTGTTGGTGGCTATGTAACCCAAGGGACTGTAGATTTAGCCCTCAAGGCTGAAGCTTATGTTAAAGATAAAGTTATTGATACAAATACCGCCATTAAACTAATTAAGACAGCGCTTAAAACTGGCGAAAATTTTGAAACAGTGTTTTCTAATGAGCGAAATTGTCACGTTCAAGGCTCGAAAAGTAATAAATTAGGTGATTTACTAATTGAAGCTCAATTAATAAATCACGATCAATTAAATTTGTGCCTACAAAGATCGCAGTCAATTGGCCTGCCTCTAGGTAGAGTTTTAGTTTTAAATAACTTTATCACGGAAAATTGTTTAAATGCGGCACTGGAAGTTCAAGTTCGGATCCGCGATGAAATGTTACCGCGCAGCCAGGCAGTTGAAGTATTAAGGGTAGCCTCTGGAAGATATTTAAGCAATTCGGCCAATAGTTATATTATGGAGCAGGCGAAACAAATTCTTGAAGGTAATACTAAACAAACCGGAAGAATTGGTGAATTACTAGTATCAGCTAATATTCTTAATGAGGCCGATATTGCCAATGCCATCGAAATTCAACTGCAAACTGGAGAAATGTTAGGCCAGATTTTAATTAATCAGGGTTTTATTAATCAGGAACTTTTGGATGCAGTATTAAAAATTCAAAAAAAAGTCTATCAAGGAAGTATTGAACTTTATGCAGCAGTTGATTGCCTAAAAATTGCCTATCAAACCGGTTTAAATATTGAAGATGCCCTATTGAACGTCTGTTCAGAAGAAATTGATCGAGCTTGCTTAGATTTTAAATTTTTTGAATTACTTAATAATGCAAATATTATTAACGAGGAAAAGATTGAAGAAGCTTTTAATTATAAAACAAAAACCGCCTTAGTGTTAGCTAAAATTCTAAGCATGACGGGGTACTTAAATGAAAGCCTTTTACTAACATCGTTAAAAGTTTACTATATGGTAGCTAAAAATATCATGGCAGCCAAAGATGCGACTTTTGTCCTGAATTATTTTAATGGTAAACTAGTTGATTCTAACTATGAAATAAGCTTAACTCTGGAAGATGTTTTAAATGAATTAGGTTGGGATAAAAATACCACACTGGTTAGTCCAACTGAATCTGAAAATATTAATATTAATGAAATGACTAGTGATATCCCCAATCCAAGCTGGGAGGAAATTGGCAAAACCAGTTTTAGTCAAGATCAAAATTGGGAAGATCAAAATTGGGAAGAACAAAATATTGCCATTAACAAAAGTCTTAAACAAGCTTTCAATTCTTCTAGTGTTAGTAATCATGGACAAATAGACAATTTATCTTTAAATAATTTTGCCAGTGTTCTTAATGAAGCTATTGATGTAAGCCATGAAGCAGTAAATACTACGAATATTAAGGCTTCAACCGAAACACTAAAGTCCAACAAAGTCAATGCTGCTGTTAATAATCCAAGTAACGATACCAGCGCAAAATTAGCCACTGTCAATAATCCAAGCAACGCTACCAGTGCAAAACCAGCCACTGTTAATAATCCAAGCAACGCTACCAGTGCAGAATCAGCCACTGTCAACAATCCAAGCAACGCTACCAGCGCAAAATCAGCCACTGTTAATAATCCAAGTAACGCTACCAGCGCAAAATCAGCCACTGTTAATAATCCAAGCAATGCTACCAGTGCAAAACCAGCCACAGTTAATAATCCAAGCAACGCTACCAGTGCAAAACCAGCCACTGTCAATAATCCAAGTAACGATATCAGCACAGAACCCGTTGCCACTAAAAATTCTAATCACAAAGTCAATGCAACCAGCCCCAAGGTTAATGATACTGCGTCAAATGTTCCCGAATCTGCTCAACTGCCTGCAGCTCAATTATCCGAAAACCAGACAGCCCCAGAAATAAGTGTAACCGTTTTAGAGAAGATGGCACAAATGGCCAATACTTTTTATGATTCAGAAAATTTTGGTCAGGCCGAAGCTATTTATGAACAAATTATTTTTCATAAACAGGAAATTTATTCATCCAATTCTCCGGAATTATTAGATGATTTAAATAACATGGCGGCCTGTTTATGTGCTCAAAATAAATTTTTAAAAGCCGAACCAATTATGTTTAAAATAATTAGTATTTTAGCTTCGGTTATACCAGTGGACTTATTTCAATTGGCTGAAGCCTTAGAAATTTTAGGTGGAATTTACTGGGAACAAGAAAAATATTATGAATGCCTACCTTTACTTGAGCGTTCGCTTAAACTCAAACAACAGCAATTTGGTGATATTTCTAGTGAGACTGCTAATTGCCTGCGTGAATTAGCAAAAGTATTACGAAAAATTGATCGAACTGAAGAAGCTGAATTAAAATACGCTCAGGCTCGCAAAATATTATTAAAGCTAAATTCAAATTAATAGTCCAGTAAAATATTAATTAATTATTAATCCATTACCTTTGCGCATGCATATATGCGCTACATATCTTAGATGGGTTCCGGTATTTAAAATCTTATAAGCACTGCTATATTTTGCTCTAATTAATTAGATTAAATGTAATTTGGGGTAGTGTTCAACCTGTAAATTTATTGGTATATTAATATCATAACGGTGAGCAATTAAGAAATGAAATTGCTATGAGCCGAGGGGCAAAGTGGAAACTTCAGGTGGCGCCCACCAGAAACATCAACTAGTAGCCCGCTTTATGTGATTTTGGCTAAAGCATGAAGAAATACTACAGCTTGTAAGCCTCAAGCAGCCAAATAGTAGCAAAAATACCATCGAGAACTAGTTTCTGATGGTATTTTTGTTTTTCTGACAACAACCATCTCTAAGTTTAATCCAATTTGAGTTTTTTAATATCTTTAATTAATCTTTTGCGAATTTCATTCAGACCATTGACGTCATCACTAATTAACTTACCATTATCATAAAGTGCTTTGTTATCGTAATTATTATGAGTAATCAACATTTTAACTTTTTCAATATTGCCTTTAACTGAATCCAAGGTATCACTAAAAACATTACATTGAGCCATATATGAAGAGATATTCTGATTATCTTTAAAGTCAGCATAACTTAACTTAGCAAATTCATTATTTAAAATACCACTAACATGCATTAACTGGCGATAGGTAAATTTTACCCACTTCTTACGAACAGGTAATACATTGCTAAAATCCTTATTCGGGCTAACTTTGTTGACATAAGGCATACCACTTGGCCCACCCATCATTGGCTGCATAACCATAGCACTAGTCATAAGATCGGCTCCATCATATTCAGATTGACTAGCCTCAGATTGCAAATCTAAAGCAGCTCGATTTAATTGATTTAGTGTTGTATACATACTAGCTAATAGTTCTAAAATTGCTGCTTTATTTAATACAGTGGTCTCACTGCTACTTTCTTGATCAGCTGAATTAATTTGTTTATTATCTACTAATTGATGAGAATTATTACTAATACTACCGGTATTTTGCGCAATTTGATAACAATAATCGGCTTGACAGTTTAATTTTTTTAGAACATTTGCATAAATTAAAACGATCAACACAATACTAATGAGTATTATTTTATTTACTGAGTATTTTTTTGACATGGGGAATCCTTTTATTTAATAAAGTATGGTTCGGGCAAATTCAGTAAGAGATTGAGCTTTACGGGCATTTTTAATTATCAGAAAATAATTATCACTCATCTGACAGAGCATAAATTTACTATTAACTTTATAAATCTGCGGATAGGATTTATCACTAACCGGACTAGAAACAGAATCCAGTGAATCAGCTTTTAGGCGAATTTTTTTAATAGAGTCACTTTTATTTAATGATGCGATATATTCATCATAAACTTCAGTCGCACTATTATGATCCTTAAATTTCAATAAAAGAATTCTTAAACGCTCTTTGCAAGGGTCTTCCATTCGATAATCACATACTGCACCAGAAATAAGATTGGTTAATTTCAAATCATCAAATAAAGGGATTGCAAAAAAATAGCGAGCTGATTCTTCGCCAATTATGAGCTTTTCACTGCCTTCAATTTTGCCATATGATGGTAATCGGTTTAATATATTGGGTATCTTATTATCCGCTAGAGTAAATTTGGTGATTTGCTTAGCTAGGTTCAAAGCAGCATTTTTTTCAATTTCTTCTTCTGAAGTTTGCGTCTTAATTGTAACAAAAAAATTATTCTGACATAAGGAAATACTGGAATCATCTTCCGAAGATATACTGCCATGCCGAATTAAATTAGTCGAACCTGATTTTAAAATTGAATATAAAGTTCGAGCGGCATTAGCACTTTTACAATTATACACAGCTAAGTTTAACTTATAACTGTCATAAGTAAACGTTTCAAACATAATAGCGTCAACACCACA
>DAHXLC010000068.1 GCA_027371815.1 Candidatus Melainabacteria bacterium
CAGGAAATTAAAAATAATAATGGTATATATGAATTTGAGAAATAACTTACATATTTTTGTTTTAGCACTGTGCTAGTTAATTTTTAAAACATCTTCAACAGTTGGTGCTGTTAATAATCGAATTAAATAGTTATCTAGTTCGGCAGTAGTAGAATTTTTAATTTTGGATTCAATTTCAGAATTAACCTTGCCAAATTTAACTTTAATTAGACTTAACAAAGTTTCAAGCTTGCCTTCTTGCAACCCTTCAAGTTTGCCTTCTTGTAATCCTTCCATTCGACTTTGTTGGTTTAAACGTTCCATATAGGCCTTATAAACATTTACAGGTTTGTGCTTAATCATTTTATATTCCTCTTGAATAATATCTTCTAAAGTTAAATTTTCACCTTTATGTTCCATTAATATCTTAAACCAAATCCTAAATATTGACAAGTTTCTTGGGTTGTCTTTTTGCGATTGGGCTACTTTTAAGTAATCAACATGGTTTTGGACAATATCGTCATCAATCTCAATTAAAGCCATTTGGCTTAACAGGCTGTTTTCTTTAGCTAATAATTGGTTTTTATCCATTGAGCTTAAGTCTATTAAATAATATTCTACTTTTGGTATAAAGGCTTCTAATTCCTTATATTCACTTGGTAATTTTAAGAATAAATCCTGTAATTTATTTTTGGCATTCCAGGTCTTAGTGCCATCATAAAAAACAATTGGTAAAATTGGTGGCAATAATTGGCCAGGCTTAACTTTGCCAGATTTGATTAAATGTTCAATAAATAGAGCCATGTAAGTAGTTATACGAGAAGACATAAAATAATCAATGGTAGATTGAATTTCAAGGATGATTATGATATAAACATCGTTTCCCTTAAAATTAATTTTAAAGACAACATCAATAATGCGCTTAATTCGGCTAGTAGGATCTATAAGATTTAGATGTCATGATTAAATTTCTGGTGAGTAAATAACTAAAAAAAATTAAGTATACTACAATGTATTATCATGATAAATTAACTAAGAAAAATCAAGGTTCTAAAATAAGCTTAATTCTATATTTCCTTATTTAAGCAGTATTATAGATAAGACCGGTAACAAAGCAATAAATAAATTTTAAATACTTGGCTTTGTCAGCAAAATTCTATAAATAATGTAGGTGTATCAGCGAATTTCCTTATAATTAATAGGTTGACTTCTGAATTGAACAAAATACAAACCAAATTTAAAAATAATTTATTGCAATTAGTTGATAAATCTGTAATTCTTAATGCATATAACTTGTTTAAAGCTGGTACTGTAAGTATTATTAATTTTGATCCAAAACCAAATGAAATAATTGGTAAAGTTGAAGAAAATAACAAACTGTATTTCCCATCAATTTGGTTTGATGGAGATATTACGCAGATTACTAAAACCTCATGTACTTGTTCACAAATATATAACTGTGTTCATGCTGTGGCATTATTTTTTTTAACACTGCAAAAGGAAGTTGATCTTGATAAATATATTACAGATATAACAAGTGCGCCTTCTTCAATTACAGTTCTTGATACAAATGATAACGAAGTCTTGCAACCTGCTCAGCCTGCTAGGATTCTAGCTAATAACCCGGATAAGCTACTGGATAATAATGACAAATTATTGAATTCCAGTATAGTTTCTGAACTAAATAATCGGCATAAAAAAGTATTTGCTGACTTAAATAAAGTTTTAACTACAATTAAGCCTAAAGAAAATGACATTACTGTAGGGTCGCAATATCTATTATATTTTTTTTGTTCTAACAATAAAGCAAATCAGCTAAAGGTTAATTTTGCTTGTGCTAATAAATCTAATAATGGTTACTGGCAGGCAGTTCAACCCTTGATTTTTTCTCATTTGATGAATCGTAATCCTTTAGAATTTATGGTTAAAGAAGATTGTGAAATCATTGGTTTGCTTAAAAGTTTACGAAGTACATTAACTTATTTGAATGATTTTAATTTTGATGAAACCAGTGAAATAAATGAAATTATCATTAATAAAATGCTTGCTACCAACAGGGTTTATTTTAGAGCAGGAAATAATAGTATTTTAAAACCTGGTGAAAATCATGAAGTTAAACTTAATTGGAAATTAAAAGATAACGGCAGTCAATTATTTGAAATTTGTACAACTGATAAAGCTGATATTATTTATTTTACAGATAAGGCCTGGTATATCAATAAAGAATCAAACACAATGGGTAAGCTTGATTTACCAGTTCCAATTGAAGTAATTAAAATCCTGAAAAAAGCCCCTGCCTTATTTCCTGTTGACATACCAGCTTTTAGTCAAAAAATCAAAGAACTGGATTTGCCAATTCCTTTACCGGTATCTAATTTAAAGATTGAAACAATTATATTAAATCCACAACCAGTTTTAATACTTAAATCTTTTGATATAAACAGTAACTATTTTTATGAGGAGGATGATGATGATTTAGGTATTGCCTTTGTAAGCTTTAAATATTCAAATTCAGTTTTAAATACAACCACAAAAAATGAATATTTAGATGTTAAGAATGATAAAATTATAACTTATAAAAAAAATACTGCACAAGAAAATTATTATTTAGAATTGATTCATAATTTTGGTTTATTGGATAATGGAATCAATAATAATAACGAACATGAATTTGTTTATCCTAATAAAGATCAGTCATATTGGTTTAATTTTGTTAATACAGCTATTCCAAAGCTTAAAGAAGAAGGCTTTGAGATAATTATTGATGATAATTTTGCCTTTCAGGTTATTGAGGCGCAAGAAGAATGGGATTTAGAAGCAACTCAAGGATCGGATTTTTGGTTTTCACTAGATCTTGGTGTAAAGGTTAATGGGAAAAAGATAGCCTTATTGCCTATTTTACAAACGCTAATAAAAACTTTGCCAGGAAGTGATCCCTTGGCTAATATAGAGCTTTTGAATTTTAATGGCCATTCTTATTTACCATTACCAGATGGTAAGTTTTTAGATTTACCTTTTGCCAGAGTTAAAGCAATTATTGAAACTTTAATTGAATTGTTTAATAAACAGCAAAAGGATATTAAAACTAAGGCTACTATTTCTTTACCGCAGGTTTTAGAATTATCTAAACTAACTAATTCTGAAAATACTAAAACAAATGTAAAGTTTAATTTAAGTAAGAAGCATCAAGCCTTACTTGACAAAATTAAAAATTTTAATGGATTAGCCAAGTTAAAACCACCAAAGGCCTTTAAAGCTAAACTAAGAGATTATCAATTAACAGGATTAAGTTGGCTTAATTTTATTAGTGAATTTGAACTTGGTGGCATATTAGCTGATGATATGGGGCTTGGAAAAACAGTTCAAGCGTTGGCTCATATAAGTATTGAGAAACAAAATAAAAC
>DAHXLC010000100.1 GCA_027371815.1 Candidatus Melainabacteria bacterium
CCAGGTTGACCTGATGCTCCAGCATTGCCATTAGCACCAGTAGTAGTTATAGCGCCAACTGCAATACCCGCATTGGCAAGATTAATGCTACTATTGCTAATACTGCCAATGGTAACAGTTCCGGCTGGAACAATTGTCGGCGTTGAAGCGCTTGGCGCTTGAGTATAAAGATTAACTACCCCCCCACTAGTAGTGATATTACCTAAAACAATCGTATTTATGGCAGTTGCAGGGCTTTGTCCAGCTAAAATTAATATATTTCCCCCAATAGATCCTGCAGCTGTATCGGTTGAAACAGCATTCATATTATAAGTATTGGTGTTATTGCTGGTTAAAACTTCTCCACCAGTACTTCCATTTCCTATAGCTACAAGGGTTATGTTTCCACCATTGCCACTTGAATTAGATGTATCAATAACATTAGAATTGTTAGCTAATGTATTATTGGTAACTAAATCAATATTGCCACCAGTATTGCCGGATGTAGCTCCTAAATTTACGGTGATATTGCCAACTGTAGCAGTTGCTCCCGTTGGCATTGTTAATGAATTGGTATTACCAGTTGATGTTATATTACTGCCAAGCCCTGCTATCATAGTTAAATTGCCGCCACTGGTTGTTATGGAAGCAGTAGAATTGCTTGCTACATTTATATTGCCACTAGCGATTATGGCTAAATTGTTTCCACTAGAAGTAACCGCCCCATTTAAACTTATATCGCCATTTGTATTTACATAGGTAGGATCACCATTAACTATGGCATTACCAAGCAACATGTCTTTGGCTCTCGTTGCTAGGTGAACGCTATTGGCAATTACGTTAATCTGGCCAGTTACATTATTAGTTACACCTTGAATATAGCCAGATTCAGCATTTAAATTTAATTCATTACTTAAATAATTAGAATAGGCTAAATTCATTCCATTATTTAAAGAAGATGCATTTACATCTATATTGATGTTTCCATTGTAAGCTTCAATTACACTATTTTGCGTTCCAGTTATATCAAGGGTATTGGCACTTAATATATTTACATTGCCAAGATAAGCTTCAACAGTTCCAGCGTTGTAAACCACTGGAGTATTAATATTGAGGCCTGTTGTCCCATAAAGTTCCCCTTCATTAATTATTGCTTCTTTTACCATATTGGCTAATAAATTATTAGCGCTAATTTGAGCATGGGTAGTTAAGCCAAGCATTCCACCAGAACTAATTAAGCCACTAGCTTCATTTAAAATGGCATGGGCTTGTAAATTACCATTACCGGTAAAAACAATATCTCCATAATTAACTAAATTCCCACTTAAAATTAATGATTGGGAATTATCAATAAGAGTTACACCACTAGCTAGTTCTAAATTATTCAAATAATTTCCTAAGCTACTAGCGTTTAAACTTCCACCAATAGCTTGACCAAGCGAATCTAAAATTAAGCTTTGATGATTAGTGCTTAATATCTGACTTACGGCAATAGCTTCGGCTGGGGTTAAAAACTCATTATGAGAAACATCCAGAGAATGACTGCCAACTGTAATAATTACTTCATGACTTAAATTGCCTATATTAACATTAGAGGTATCGAAACTTAGATTTAAACTTGAATGTAAAACACTGGCTAAAATGGCGTTTATATCAGTTTGAGGATTAATTATCGAAGGATTGATGGCAGCTAAATCATGTTGAACCCCATTAATATAGTTAGATGTTTCAACGTGATTATGGTTAGTTCCTCCGTTATTAGCATTGCCAAAATCATAAGCCAAGACCTGATTTACTTGGAATAAGGATAAAATGACAGTTAACCCAATAACCATAAACTTTTGAAGTAGATTTTGTTTAATTAACTTTGGTGTTAAAAGCTGCAGTAGAAAATTTAGCGGTATTTTGCTTGCCCTGTTTTGAGATTGACAATTGGCTTTTGTTCTATTATCACCTTTGGATGTCAAGATGTAATAATTATCATTAATAAGGTTAATTAACATAAGTTAAAATCTCCTAAGCAATAAGGTTAAGCATTTAGGGTTTCCGAATTCTATTTTTGAAATTAATTTATGTATTATATAAGTAAATATCAAAAATAAATTATAAGTAAAAATTAAATATATTTAAACAATTTCTCTTCTTGCTTGCAAGAGCTTTAATCGATATTCAAACAGCTAAAATAACACACCTGTATTTATTATAAATATTGTATTTTACACCCCTAGAAATTATCATTAATTATCGAGCCCTTAATATTTTGTTCAGGCTTTAATCATAGTTATTAATAGTATCAATATCTTCATGAATATTATCAGCTAAATTATATAAATAATTAGTTTTTGACTGTTGCCGATTTTGACTTTTAGAACTAAATTTAACTTGTTTTTTTAATAGCGGAATTTTAGTTATGGTATTATCTTTACCATAAACAATTTTAATTCTTGATTCATTTTGAGGGGATACTGATTTTAAAGCTTTTTGTTTTTCGAGAGCTATGGGAATGAGATTTTTATAGCTTTCATAGCGCGAGTTGGAAATTTTATCAAGATTAGCGATAACATTACAATTATCCTCAGAAATATGTAGACAGTTAGAATATTTGCAGTCATTGGCTAACGCTAAAATATCTTTAAAATAATAAGCAATTAGATTTGGTTGCGGGCAATCTAATTCTTCTAAATTAAAACCTGGAGTATCCGCAATCCATGAGTAGTGATTGTCACTACCTTGAATTTCATACAATTGTGTGCAAGTTGTGGTGTGTTTACCATAAAGACTTTGTTCACTAGCCGTTTTTAAAGCCAAATCGGGATATAGTAAATTAAGTAAACTAGATTTACCCACACCAGATGGACCGGTAAAAACAGTTATAGAATCCGTTAGAAGTATTTTTAGATCATTTAAGCCAGCTCCCGTCAGCGCTGAAATAAAGACCATGCGGTAATTAAGTTTTCCATAAATATTTTTTAAAGTTTCAATAGTATCGTTATCGGCTATATCTAATTTGTTAAAACACAAAATTGGTCGGGATTCATCTAGATAAAGTTCAAAATGCAAAATGAGCTTATCAAGCAGCTCAAGGTTAGGGTAAGGATTTTTTAACGACATTACCAAGACAACCTGATTTAGATTAACAATTGGCGGCCTGGGTAATTGATTGTTACGATCGAGACGCTTAACAATTAAGGCGCTATGTTTTTTTGCGGATAAAACTTCTTGTAAATCAGCAATTTCAACGATGTCGCCCGTTAAAATATTGATTTTTTCTTTCTTTAAGCGTCCGCGAGCCTGACACAGAATGACAGTGTTTAAAATAGGCAGATGGACTAGGTATCCACCTGCGTGGCTACGTAAAACCAGACCCAATTGGCTTTGTGAAAATTGAGAGTTGTTAAGATACTTTGTCAATATATTGCTACTCATATATTAAATATATAAGAATTATTGGTAAAATAAACCTTTTGAGAATTAAATTAAGCTATTTAAATAGATTAAATAAAATAAATACTTGGTCAACCAAGTTATAAAATATCAATAGCTAGATTTTTGTTTAAGTTGAGGAGTTAAGATGAGTTTAGATAAGATAAGAAATATAGCTATTATTGCCCACGTTGACCATGGCAAAACTACTTTAGTGGATGGCTTTTTACGGCAAACGGGAATTTTTCGTGACAATGAAGATGTTCAAACCTGTGTAATGGATTCTAACGATCTGGAGCGGGAACGTGGCATTACGATTATAGCAAAAAATACGGCCATAACCTTTAAAGAGCATTTAATTAATATTGTAGATACCCCAGGGCATGCTGATTTTGGTGGTGAAGTTGAACGGGTTCTGAATATGGTGGATGGCTGTTTATTAATTGTTGATGCATTTGATGGACCAATGCCGCAAACCCGTTTTGTTTTACGCAAAGCGTTAGCGCAAAATTTAAACCCAATTGTGGTTATAAATAAAGTTGACCGTCAGAATATAAATCCTCATGATGCTATTGATAAGGTTTTTGATTTGTTTGTGGAATTAGGTGCTAATAATGAACAGTTAAACTTTCCTTATATATTTTGTTCAGGTCTAAAAGGCTGGGCAACGCGTGAAGAAAATGCGGTTGGTGAAAATCTCAATCCCCTGTTAGATCTTATAATTGAACATTGTCCAGCACCCATTGGTAATATTGAAGAACCATTTTCCATGCGGGTAAATATTATTGATTATAATGATTACCTGGGTCGAATTGCTATTGGTCGGGTTTTTAATGGTGAGATAACTACTAATAGCAGTGTAGTGTTACATACTGAAGGTGATAAAAAAATTAGAGGTAGGATAACCAAATTATATACTTTTCATGGACTTAAAAAAATTGAATCACAAAGTGCTTCTTGTGGAGAAATAATTGCCTTAGCGGGTTTCCCTCAATGTCAAATTGGTGACAGTATTACATTTAATGAAGAAACCATAGCTTTAGATCGTATCGATGTTGAAGAACCAACGGTTAAAATGTCATTTTTAGTTAATAATAGCCCTTTAGCTGGTACTGAAGGTAAATATGTTACCAGCCGTAATTTAAAGGATAGATTATATCGTGAGTTAGAAACCAATGTGAGTTTAAGGGTTGAAGATACCGATAATACCGATACATTTCTCGTTAGTGGACGTGGCGAATTACATTTGGCTATTTTAATTGAAACTATGCGCCGTGAAGGGTTTGAGTTTCAGGTCTCGCGACCCGAAGTTATTTATAAAGAAAAAAATGGTATTCAGTACGAACCTTACGAAACATTATTAATTGATGTTCCTGATGATTATTTAGGACCAGTTATGCAGGAATTAGGTCAGCGTAAGGCCGAAATTGTGAATATGGAATCTAATGGTAAACAATCATATGTTAGTGCGATGATTCCAACTCGAGGGTTAATTGGCTTTGCGAGCAGATATTTACGGATCACACGTGGCAATGGCGTTATGAATCATACTTTTGAAGAATATCGACCTTATAGTGGTGAATTGAGTTTTAAGCGCAATGGCGCCTTAATTGCCTATGAAGCTGGTCTGGCAACCTATTATGCTTTAGAACAAACCAGTGATCGAGGCGTATTTTTTATTAGTCCTGGAACTAAAGTTTATTCAGGTATGATTATTGGTGAAAACAATCGAGTTCAGGACTTAGAAATTAATATCTGTAAAACTAAAAAACTCACTAATATCCGGAGTTCTAACCAAGAAGTCTTAGTTCATTTAAGTGCTCCACAAGAAATGACATTGGAAGACTGTCTTGAATATATTGCTAGTGATGAGTTGTTGGAAATTACACCGCAAAATATTCGTATGCGAAAAATGAAAATCTAAAGTAAATTAAAAAAACTAGACTTTCCTACCGCGAACAGATAAAATAAAATTAAGGTGAATTAGTTTTAATTTATTTATAACCATACCCGACAATATTTTTGGCAATAAGGAAGAAAATGATTTAAAGGAAGAAGCCAAACAGTTAAAGGACATTCCCGGTTAAGTACTATTAAAACGCCTATATTTTTTTGAGAGTAAATACTTTAATAATTTTTTTAATAGTAATTTACAGCATTTTTTAGTCTTTAAAGTTAAAATCAATAAGGATAATCAATTTTTATCTTTTAACTTATAAAATATTGATTGTAAGCAAGCAATCTTAAGTAGCTTTACCATGACCCAAAATATCACTAGTCAAGTAATCAATAATTATCTTAATAATATAGTTAGAAGACCTGGTCATTATTTAATAGCCAGTTTAAATATTTTAAAGCTATTACAGACAAATGGGATTAATGGTGTTAAAGATTTAATTAGTTTAAGGCTAGATCAAGCTCGACAACGCAATAATTATCTTGAGTGGATTAAGCAATTTAATACTTTGGTCAATAGAGTTCCAATTACTGAACAAATAAATCAATTTAAATTAAAACCATTAATTTCAATAGTCATGCCCGTGTATAACCCACCCGAAAAATGGCTTAAAATTGCTATCGAATCAGTTCGCAGTCAAATTTATGAAAATTGGGAATTGTGTATTGCCGATGATAATTCTTCTAATCCTTATATTAAGACTATTCTTGAAGAATATACAAAAATCGACTCTCGAATTAAAGTAATTTATCGTGAAACTAATGGCCATATAAGTGCTGCTTCTAATTCAGCTATTGAATTAGTTAGGGGCGAATTTATCGCTTTACTTGATCACGATGATGAATTGCCAAACTACGCATTGTTTAAAGTGGTTGAATGCATTAATGATAATCCTGATGTCTGTCTGATTTATTCTGATGAAGATAAAATAAACCAAAATAATGAACGTTATGGACCATATTTTAAATCAGATTGGAATTATCATTTATTTTTAGGGCAAAATATTATATCTCATTTAGGTGTTTATCGAACTAGTATCATCAGGCAAATTCAAGGCTTTCAAATTGGTGTTGAAGGATCACAAGATTATGACTTGGCGCTTCGATTTATTGAACAAATTCAACCTGAGCAAATCAAACATATTCCTTTTATCTTATATCATTGGCGAGCAATTGAAGGATCCGCAGCCTTAAGTCCAAGCGAAAAATTATATCCGTATGAAGCAGCGCGCAAATCAATCCGTAATCATTTGTCGCGAATTAATAAACAGGCGGTTGTATCAAGTGCGTCTTTGCATATAAATCATTTCCATCGTGTTCAGTATAAATTGCCTAAAGAAATTCCTTTGGTTACACTTATTATAATTAATTTAAGTAGTTCTAATACACTTAATAGCTGTTTAGAGGCTATATTGGCTACTACTAGTTATGCCAATTTAGAAATAATATTATTAGTTGATGAGAAGTTGAACGATAATTTCTTGTCAATTAAAGAAATTATTAAAAATGGTTTAAATCCTGTAAATCTTATTTTGGCTACTTATAATAATAAATTAAACTTGGGCGCAAATTTAAATCAAGCTATTAGTCAGGCTGCTGGTAAGGTTTTTTGTTTTATTGATACCAACGTAGAGCCTATTACTAAAGATTGGTTAACTGAAATGGTTTCCATTGCTTTACAGGATAATGTTGGTATGGTAGGTTTGAAATTATTATATGGAAATGATACTATAGCTCATGCTGGTTTGGTTTTAGGTCTACGGAACTATTATTCTAGCGCTCATCATTACTTTGACAGGCTTTCAGTTGGCTATAATGCTCGATTGATCCTTATGCAAGAAGTTACGGCAATTGATGGAAACTGTTTTGTTATTTCCAAAAATACATTGCTTAATGTTGGTGGCTTTAATCAAAATGATTTAATACAATTTTATTTTGATCTAGAATTATCGCTTAAATTAAGACAGGCTAATTTTAAAAATATTTTTACGCCTTATGCTGAAGCTTTTATTGGTTTAAGACAGAATCCAGTTGTCGATAATATTTACGCTAAATATAATCAAGCTGACTTTGATTTTATAAAAACAAATTATGCTAGTTATTTTATCAAAGATTCCGGATTTAATCCTAATCTAGATCTTAATTATGAAGATTTTCGTATTGCTTTTCCACCGCCAGGTTTAATTAATGACCAATCTGGTTTAGTAGTTGATCGCAAATTCGTTAACGTATCGAATACAAATTAGAATAGTTGTTTTAAAGGATAATTTTAATACTTAATCAAATTATGAAAGAAATTGGAAATTCTGAAATTTTTAATTTAATTAATTTTGATTTAAAACTCTTAAAAGATCATAAAGTCAAATATTTAATTGGTGTAGATGAGGTAGGTCGGGGTTCTTTAGTTGGTCCAGTAACAGCATCTGCTGTTTTGTTTAAAAATAATTTAGCTATGCCTTGTTCATGGTGTATACCCCTTTATAAATTAAATGATTCCAAAAAAATTAGTGAAAAGAATCGCCAAATCATTGATTTTAGGCTTAGTAATTTAGCTTATCGGGCTATTGGTGAAGCTAGTGTGGCTGAAATTGATGCAATTAATATTTATCAAGCAACATTATTAGCTATGCACCGAGCTATTAATCAATTATTAGAACAGCTTAACATTAATTCTAAAATTAAGCTTGACCAAGTTTTAATTGTGATTGATGGTAATATGAAAATTGTTAATTTGACTTATCAAAATATTCAGCTTAAACAAATTTCTATTATTAAAGGTGATTCTAAATCTGCCAGTATTGCAAGTGCTTCAGTTACAGCTAAAGTTTTTCGTGACAGTTTAATTACGGATTTGGCTAAATATTATCCGCAATATAATTTAGCGAAAAACAAAGGTTATGCTACAGCATTTCATCGCAATGCCATCAGTAAATTTGGCATAAGTGAAATCCATCGTAAAAGCTTTAAAATTTAAGTTTATTTTAATTTATTATATTGCTAATTAGTTATATAATAATATTGTAAAGATGTAATTGTTAACCTAACATTATTTGGAGTAAATTATGGCTAATTCTATTGATGCTTTAAGTTTGTATAAAGAAATTTCTCAAGATCAGCTGGCACAAATTATTGATGTAAGAAATGATTTTGAATTTAAGGCTAAACGAATTGATGGTAGTATCAATATACCTTTGCCAGTTCTCGAAAATAATTTAAGTAAGCTTAATCAGGATAAACCTTGTTATCTTATTTGTCGTAGTGGTAAACGTGCCTATTTAGCTCAAGATATTTTAGTTAAGCATGGATTTAAGCCAATTGTTCTGACCGGTGGAATTATGAGTTATGATGCCAGTAATTTGCCGGTAATTAATGAAAAAGTTGGGCTTCATTTTTCAATCGAGCAACAGGTTCAAATTTTGGTTGGAAGTCTTATTTTATTAGGTGTTTCTATAAGACAATGGCAGTTTTTAATTATAGTTTGTGGAGTCGGCCTTTTATATACAGGTTTATCAGGGTCTTGTCTGTTAGGTAAATTATTGATGAAAGCACCTTGGAATAATCGTAATATTTCGCAAAACTGTAATGGGTAAATATCCTCTAAGGAGATAAAAATGATTTTTAAACAGTTTCACCTCAATTGCTTGGCTCATTATTCTTATATTATCGGTTCAAATGGCGAGGCTTGTGTTATAGATCCTAGCCGTGATATTGAATTGTATGAAGAATTTTTAAAAGAACATAATTTAAAACTAAAATTTATTATTGAAACACATTTGCATGCAGATTTCGTCAGTGGTCATAATGAATTAAAAATTAAAACTGGTGCCAATATTGTTTATGGAAGACAAGCCGTGGTTGATTTTCCGCATTTAGGCCTGAGTGACAATGATAATTTAAAAGTAGGCAGTTTAAAACTAACTATACTTGAAACCCCTGGTCATACTCCAGAAAGTATTTCGATTCTGGTCACGGACACAAGTAATCCTAATGAACCGGCCAAGTTATTTACTGGTGATACCTTATTTATTGGTGATGTGGGTCGTCCGGATCTAGTAGTTTCCAAAGGTTTGACGATTGAACAAATGGCTGGCTTGCTTTATGATAGTATTTTTCAGAAAATTTTAACTCTTGATAATAATACACAATTATATCCTGCGCATGGGATGGGATCCTTATGTGGCAAAAATATTAGTAAAGAAAATACAGCTACTTTAGAAAGTCAAAAACAACACAATAATTTACTTAAGTTAAATAAGGCTGATTTCATTAATGCGGTATCAACCAATTTGCCACCAGTTCCAGCTTATTTCTTGCAGGCTGTAAATATTAATACTAAAGGTGCCAAGCAATTACATAAAATTAATAAGCCTAAACAGGTCGAAATTGATGATTTGATTGATTTCGATAATAAGGCTAAAACAGTTTTAGATGTTCGTAATAATAGTGATTTTGCCAGTGGTCATATTCCCGGAGCGATAAATATTGCTTTAACTGGACAATTTGCTTCTTGGGCTGGATCGATACTTGATTTAGCAAAACCGCTTGTGCTAATTATTCCCGAGCTTGATAAGTTAACTGAGACTGTTACCCGTTTGGCACGTATTGGTTTTGATCAGGTAATTGAATTTTGTATTATTGATGAAAGTAATATTAACAATGCAAATTTAATTAAAATGGCGCAAGTAACTGTTGAAGAATTAAATCAATTATTGATGAATAGCCCAATTAATATTTTGGATGTTAGGACAGTTCATGAAGTTAATCAGCTTAAAATTGATAATGTAATTAATATTCCTTTAATGGAATTACCAATGCATATTGCAGATATAGAACAATTCAATAAACTTTATGTTATTTGTGGCAGTGGATATCGATCTTCAATTGCCTGTAGTTATATAACTACTCAATATGATTTTGAATTAATAAATGTTATTGGTGGCATGCAGGCATATAAAGAATTTAAAAATAAACATTTAGCTAATGTCTAAAGTGATTTTTAATGCTGAAAAATGTTGAATTTTAGCTACTCTGTTTATTATCAATTTTAACTTTGTTATTCTTGTAAAAAAAATGTAATTTTTGCAAGTCAAGCAGTAATTAAACAAAAAAATACTAGTCTTAAAACTAGCATTTTTTTATTATAGAATGCCCTCGGAGAGATTCGAACTCTCAATCCCTTACGGGCAACGCATTTTAAGTGCGTCTCGTATACCAGTTCCGACACAAGGGCATAACCTAGTAAATAATTTTACACCTAAATTTCAATTGATGAGTGGGTTGAATTATTCTCTTTTAAATTCTTAACTTTTCTTTGTTCTTCAAGGTTGGCAAGAGTTTCTTGCATTAATTTAAAGACATGATTGGTTAAGGGACGAAATTCATAATTAAAATCAGCTGGATCAATAGGATCCAGCATATCAACGATGATTTGACCTGAAAAATTTAAGTTAAAGCTACCTTTAGGTAAAATAGCACCAGTGCCACACTGAACAATAGGAACAATCGGTAATTTAAGCTGACAGGCTAATTTAAAGGCGCCGTCGCGAAAGGGTAATAGTTTTCCATCGGTGCTTCTGGTTCCTTCAGGGAAAATCATTAATGATGCTCCTTGATTAAGCCATTTCTTACAGTCTTTCATCATTTTTTTTATACTCGAAAGATCACCCCTTTCTAAAAAAATATATTGGTTAAGATACATATTTTGGCCAATAAAGGGAATTTTAGCAATTGAGGCTTTAGCTACCCATTTAAAGGGTTTGAAAATGCCATATATTACCATAATATCAATTAATGACTGATGATTAGCTACATAAATATAGGTTTTGTGGGGATCAATTTTATTACACCCATTATAGGTTAATTTCCACCACGGACTAACATGTGCATAATGACAACCCCACAACGAAGCATAATAATGCAATAATCTGCGGTTTTTATCAAAAGGAGCGGTAACTAGACAAACAAGTGCTGCAATAGTTACAAAAAAAAAGGATGAAGTAAAAAAATAAGTATAGTATAAGAATGAGCAGATAGATTGTAGTGATAAAGTCATGTTAATTGTTTAAATTATGTTAATGTAACGGGTTTATTGTTTAAGTAGTACAGGCTATGAAATGCTGCAACTTGCCCGTTATATTTGGCATTGTTTTTTTGGTGATAAGGTAATGCACACTGACTCGTCTTTGTAAAAACCATTTGGCCAATCGGCATTAAGGCATGTAAGCGTACTGGGCGATTACCAACATTGACTATTTCTAGGGTAATTTGAGCTGGCGGGTGGCTGAATCCAGCATCGATAAAACCAGCAGTAACATGCACCATTAGACCAAGCCTAGCTAGGCTTGATTTACCCGTCAATTGACCGACTATGTCGCACGGTAAGCTGAATTTTTCATAAGTGGCGGCCAGGATAAATTCCTGGGGCTTGATAACAATATTGTCAGCTGTTAATTCTTTCACCGAAGATTGAATTGATTTGGCATCAAAAGGGTCAATAACATCTAAATTAGCTTCGTGCCAGGAGAATTTATTGGCCAGTCTGACATCATACGAATTAGGTTGGATTAAGCTAGGCTCGAATGGCTCGATAATTAATTGCCCGGTCTCAATAACCTGCCTGATTTCATGATCAACCATTATCGACATAATATAAATTACCCCTTTTAAAAATCTACCTAATATATAATGTATTTAATAATATATAATTTAGCAAAATATTGTAATCTGGCAATATTAATTATTTTATATGATAATTGAGTAAATTTCTGAACATTTTAATTTAAATATTTATTTAGACCCATTCGCATATCTGTTTTATAGCGATTAAACCTAGTCTTGTCTTTTAAAACCTTAATCATACATAATTTAAAAAATAATTTATCCTGATTGTAATATATTAACTTCTTCAAGCTTACTTGATTCATTAAGTAAAGCCAATAAGATGGGATGATTACTTAAGGTTGGATTGCTAGCCAATAATTGTGAAGCTGCCTTGCGTGCATCAGTTAGAATTTGAGCATCACGGGATAAATCAGTTAACAATAAATCCGGTATACCACTTTGGCGAACGCCTAAGAATTCACCAGGCCCTCTAATTTCCAGATCTTTTTGGGCAATTACAAAGCCATCATTGGTTTTAGTCATAATATCAAGCCTGGCAAGAGCTGTTTCATTTGAACTGTCCCCAATTAAAAAGCAATATGACTGTTCACTGCCACGACCAACCCGACCGCGTAACTGATGTAATTGAGCAAGACCAAAACGATTAGCATTTTCAATTACCATAATAGTAGCATTAGGAACATCGACACCAACTTCGATTACGGTAGTTGAAACTAAAATGTCAAGATTTTTTTTGCGAAATTCTTCCATTACCAGATCCTTTTCGTCAACTTTTAATTTTCCATGCATTAAGCCAATTTTAAAATTAGGAAAAATTTTCTGTTTTAAAATTTCATATTCTTGGGTGGCTGCCTTAGCTGAAATTGTTTCAGACTCCTCAATCAACGGGAAGACAATATAAACCTGGCGCCCATTAATTATTTGTTTGCCAATAAATTCAAACATGTTTTTTTTTTGATTATTTTGGACAATTGAAGTGTTAACAGGTTTACGGTTAGGTGGTAATTCATCAATTTCCGATATGTCTAAATCGCCATGTAAGGTTAAGGCTAAGGTTCGAGGAATTGGTGTTGCTGTCATCGTTAATAATTCGGGATATTTAGCTTTGCTCTTAAGCCTTGATCTTTGTTTGACGCCAAAGCGATGCTGTTCATCAATAACTATTAAGCCTAAATTATTAAATTCAATATCGTCTTCTAATAAGGCTTGGGTTCCAACGACAATGTTTATTAAGCCATTGCATAAATCCTGTTTAATTAAAGTCTTTTGTTTAGCCGATAATTTACCCACCAATAAGGCTACGCGTAGGCCTAATGGTAATAACAATTGCTGGAACTGACGGTAATGCTGCTGGGCTAAAATTTCCGTAGGTGCCATAAGCGCTCCTTGGTAGCCATTTTCGATTGCTAATAAATGTGCTAAAAGTGATACAACTGTTTTACCCGATCCCACATCACCTTGAACCAGTCGGTACATAGGCCGGTCGCTGGCCATATCTAGTGCAATTTCATTAAAGACTCTAATTTGTGCGTTGGTTAATTTAAACGGTAAATTATTAACCAATTCAGTAGTTAAGCCTTGTTTATAATATTTAAATTTAACATCTTTCGGATATTGATTTTGCTCTTGGCGTTTTTTTAATAATTTAAGCTGGAGATTAAATAACTCATCAAAAACAAGTCTCGTTCTGGCTTTAGTTTGTAATTCCGGTGAATCTGGAAAATGCATTTGCGTTAGAGCCGTTTGGTAATCAATAAGACTATATTCATTAATTATTGACTGGGGCAGCGGATCAATTAATTCATCTTTAACCTCGTTTAGTGCATTAAACATAATTTGACGAAAATATTTTAGACTTAAGCCATCAGTCAGGGTATACACGGGCACGATTCTACCCACATGAATATTATCAGTATTTAAATTATTTGCGCTATAATTGTATAGCATATTATAATTGTGTGGTGAGGGATTACTTAAGATTTCAAACTGAGCTGTTTTGAAAATTAATTTGTGTTTTAGTTTGTCCCGTTCAACCATTCCTGAAATCATTACTAAAGCATCTTTTGGATATAAATTTTTCATACGATCTAGTAAAAATTTGTTAGATTTTCCGGCAATAAATCTCACATAGGCTATGACACCAGTAGTATCTTTAATATTAACCGTTAAAATCGAAAGATTACTTTTGCTTGAGGTAAAGGCCGTAGTCGAACTTATGATACCAATTATCGTAGAAAATTCTTTTTCATTTAAATCATTTATATGTTTTCGTTCCAGAAAATCAATATGATGTTTTGGATAATGCTTAATGAGACTGGCTATAGTAGTAATACCAAGATTATTAAGTAAACTAGCATTTTTAGGGCCAACGCCTTTTAAATATTGTATTTCATTATTGAGTTTTAGCTGATTGGGGATATTATTTTGGCCGGTTATTTTAATTCCGACATTGATCGAAGCTGGTAAATCAGATGAATTTGGTTGGATTTTTTCAATAGCCGTATTTAGTGGAGGTTGAGGATGTGTTTCTAAATCAAGAATAAGTTTTTCAACTTTTCTTAAAACGCTAATGCGAGCTGAAACATCAAGTTGACTGTAATAGCGCATCAAACCTCTTATGGTCAACCAGGCATTTTCATTAGGATAGGCCGTAGTTAACTTAGCGGCTGTACGTCTTACAAACAAGGAAAATATTGTTTTTTTTCCTTGTAAGTCAGTATAATAAGCTTTGCGTTCCAAGTCTATAGCTTTTTTTAAAGCTTTAAGCTCATTATTAAGATCAATTTTAAAATTGGCAAAATCTGCCGGCATTTATTGTAATCGATTAAGAATTAATTTACTAACAGCCTTAAGGGTAGCAAAAACACCAAGTCCTTCACTAGCTATTGCTTCAAAACTAGGAATGCTTTTAGTATTTAATTCCCGTTCTAGTCTTTCTAATTCCATTGCATTAGCTAAATCACGTTTGTTATATTGTAAAACCCATGGTGTATTATCAAGGGTTAAACTGTATTCAGCAAGGTTTTGAATCATGTTTTGTAATGATTCAACATTTTCACGAGCTTTCATTGAATCTGAATCAGCCACAAAAACAATTCCATCAACTCCATTAAGAATTAATTTACGGCTTGAATTGTACTCAACTTGACCAGGAACAGTATAAAGCGAAAATCGAGTTTTAAAACCAGCGACACTACCTAAATCCAAGGGTAGAAAATCAAAAAATAAGGTTCTTTCAGTTTCCGTATTTAAACTTACTAATTCCCCGCGCGTAGAAGGGGATAATTGATTAAAGATGTATTTTAAATTAGTTGTTTTACCACCAAGACCTGTACCATAATAAACTATTTTACAAGTTATCTCCCTTAATGCGTAATTCACAAGTGCCATTTTTAAATTGATTGCCTTTTGATTATATTTTTTGGTAATTAAGTTCCTGGTAATTAGCTAATAAATTAGATAGCTGTCAGAGGGAAAAGTGCTTGTTTTTTGATTTTTTCTTGAAATTTATAAAGTCAATTTTTCTTGACAACATTCAACTCCACTATTTTAAAAATATCATAAAAAATATCATAAATGTTTAACATATAAAGATAATGTTAAACAATATTCTTACAAAAATTCAATTTTATAATTTTGTCAATCTTTTAAAACCTTAGTTAAGGATAAGCTTGATTTATTATAATTTATAAATAAGCGATTTAGCAATTAATTATTTTTGATAAATATTTGTTAATTATATTTTTACTTTTGCCAAGTAATTATTGTTAGCTAGGGATTTTATGTTCAGATTAAGTTTGTAACTTTATTTTTAGTAGTTAAGGTAAGTTGACGCCTAAAAATATTAACAGACTTTACAAATCCCTAATTTTTCAGGATTAAAATTAAGACTATTTAGGATAAATAATATATACTATCCTTTATTATAATAACTAAATTCTAGGGAAAAATGTGTCATGGCGAAAAGATGCGATGTTTGTTGCAAGGGACCTACAACAGGTATGGGTTATACTTTCTTGCGTTCTCACTATAATCCACATGCTAAACGTAGATGGCTTCCTAATTTGCAAACACAAAAAGTTTATATAAATAATGCCGTTAAACA
>DAHXLC010000101.1 GCA_027371815.1 Candidatus Melainabacteria bacterium
TGTTTAACAGGTCAACCACCTTTTATTGGCGATAATATTATGCAAACTATATTTTTTCATATTCATCGTGAACCAAGTCCGTTTAATGATTTAAGACCAGATGTCGAATGGCCGATTGGACTGGAAAATGCTATTTTAAAATGTCTTAGTAAAGATATGGCTAAACGTTATCAATATATAAATTTATTAAAACATGATTTATTGAAAGCTAAAAACAATTGGGAATTTCAAAAAAACAATAATCGCTAGATTGCAGTATTAATATTTTTAATATTTTTAATATTTTTTGGTTTTATTTGTAAACTGTTATGGATTATGTTTAAATAGTAATTTAAAATACATGGTTATCAGTATGAGTAAAGAATTAATGAATAGGCAGGAAAATGATTTAGTTCAGCATTTAGCTGAATTAGAGCATAAAAGTATTTTGATTATTCGTGAGGCTTTTAAGCAAACGCGTAATTTATATCTGCTTTGGTCTATGGGTAAAGATTCTACGGTTTTGCTCCATTTGATTCGTAAGGCTTTTTTGGGTAATGTTCCGATAAGTTTAGTGCATATTGATACAAGTTTTAAAATTCCGGAAATGATCACTTTTCGTGATGAATATGTAAAAAAGCATAATTTAAATTTAATTATTGGAAAAAATCAGGATGCCCTGAATAATGGGATGAATCATACATTAGGCAAATTAAATTGCTGTGGAGCCCTAAAGACTCAAGCTTTGTTAGATATAATAAGCTCGTATAACATCCATGGGATAATGTTAGGTATTCGTCGTGATGAAGAAGGTTCACGTGGTAAAGAACGGGTGGTTTCACCACGTTTTAATAATGGTAAAGATTGGCAGTATAAAAATCAATTAGCGGAAATTGCTGATTATTATAATTTTCACTTACCCCAAGATATTCATTTAAGAATTCATCCAATTCTGCATTGGACTGAATTGGATGTTTGGGAATATATAAAACAAGAAAACTTAGACATTATGCCCCTTTATTATGCCAAAAATGGTGTAAGGTATCGATCGTTAGGCTGTTACCCTTGTACTAACTCAATTGTTTCCCAGGCAACAACGCTAGATGAAATTATTCTTGAGTTAAAAAATACTAAAGAAAGTGAAAGAGCTGGCAGGGCTCAGGATCAAGCTGATAATCATGCTATGCAATACTTACGTAAAATAGGTTATATGTAAAATGAAAACGTCAATATATCATAAAATTGTGGTTATTGGCCATGTTGATCATGGTAAATCAACTTTGCTTGGTCGTTTAATGATTGATTCAGGCGTTATCCAACAGGAAAAAATTGACAAAGTCACCAAAATCTGTAAGGAAAAACAAATTGATTTTGAGCCAGCTTTTATTTTTGATGCTTTAGCTGAAGAACAGGATCAAGGTGTAACGATTGATACAACTAGAGTTATTTTTGAATATGCTCAAGAAAAATACTGTCTGATTGATGTGCCAGGACATTTAGAATTTTTAAAAAATATGATAACTGGAGCTAGTGAAGCTACCAATGGCATTTTGATTGTTGATATCGAAGAAGGGATTAAAGATCAGACACGGCGTCATTTGGCTGTTTTAGCGCTCTTGGGTATTGAAAATGTGTTAATTGTCGTTAATAAAATGGATAAGGTAAATTATACAAGTACCACTTTTGAAAATTTAAGTGCTGAATTAACTAAATTACTTAAAATGTATAATTTAAATTTTCATGATTTAATACCAGTTAGTGCGCTTCATGATGAAAATATCATGTCCGTCAGTCATAAAATGAAGTGGTATCAAGGACTGTCTTTTATTGACAGCCTTAAAAAATTAGTTCAAAGCTATAAGGCTAATTTATCGAATACTT
>DAHXLC010000127.1 GCA_027371815.1 Candidatus Melainabacteria bacterium
ACAATGGAATATTTTAGTAAGGCCGGAAATTGACTCTATTGGTTCCAGGCGTACTAGCGATCGAGGTTTTGGTGCTGTATCTGATATGAATATGACGTTACAGGTTGCAAACACATCTGCTCCAGAAAAATTAGCTGAAATTTTAGCTAATTTTTCTGAATCAATTTCACCTTTTATCTTTATGTTTTTTAAGTATTTTTGATATAATTTAAGCCGTCCTTCATAGTCAGGCAAGCCAACATAGGCTTTGCGGTCAAAACGTCCCGAACGCATAAAAGCCGGATCTAAATTCTGCTCCATATTGGTGGCACCAATAGTTATAACATTTGATCGCTCCAATCCATCTAATTCAATTAAGATCTGATTTAAAGCAGAATTACGATTATTGCCTGTTTCAGTTACCGTTGCCCCTAAAGCATCAATTTCATCAATAAAAACTATTGATGCTGGACTTTTGCGAGCCTGTGCATAAAGCGCCTTAATACGTCCAGCTCCTTCACCTAAAAACATACTTTGAAAGTAACTAGCTGATAATCCATAAAAAGGAACACCTGCTTCATTAGCAATAGCTTTAGCTAACATAGTTTTTCCGACACCAGGTGGTCCTATTAACATTAACCCTTTTGGCACAATGGCACCAATAGCCTTTAATTTATCACCATGACGTAAAAATTCAATAATTTCTAGGACATCTTGTTTAACATCATCAATTCCAACAACGTCATTCAAACGAATTGAGGCATCATGGTTAGCAATTTCTACACCAGAGCCCACCATTGTTCGCTCCATACCTACCGACAGGCGTTGGATAGCCTGGAGCACAATATCAGTGGTAATTTGCCCAGCACCACCTGGACGTAAACTAATAAGGGCAGATTCATTAACGATATTAGCAATTTGGGCTGGTGAGTAATTACTGGTTTGAGTTGATAATTCGGTTAAATTAATATTTTCATCATATGATACTTTCTTTAAATAATATTTAAACAAATCCACTCTATCTTCAGGGCTTGGCAATTGAAAATAAATTCGCCTGTCCATACGTCCAGCTCTTAGTAAGGCTGGGTCTAAAATACCGTCATTATTGGTAGCACCAACAAATAAAATTCCGTTGTTATGAAAACCATCCATTTCTGTTAGCAGGCAGTTTAACGTCATATTCATATCAGATACAGCACCAAAACCTCGATCGCTAGTACGCCTGGAACCAATAGAGTCAATTTCATCAATAAATAAAATAGCCTTATCATGTTTACGTAATTTACTAAAAATGGTTTTGAGTTTTAATACCCCTAAACCAAAAATTAATCCACTTAAACTGGATCCATCTAAAACATAAAAAGGGATTCCGACTTCGTTAGCTATAGCTCGGGCAAATAAAGTCTTGCCAACGCCAGGTGGTCCTACAAATAACATACCTTTAGGTACTGTAGCGCCTGTAGTCACATAGTGACTAGGGTTGGACAACATATCGATAACTTCTTTAATTTCTGTTTTAGCTTCTAGGTTACCCACTAATTCATTTAAAACTGCTGGTGCCTTTGGATTAATGGGAATGGCTTTATAGAGAAAAGGTAAAAACTTCTTTAATTTAGATTTTGGTGCTTTACTGTCGGCTCGAGGTGGCAATGGGAATATTATTGAAATGATTAAATAATATTGAATCATCATAACTAAGGCACCAAAAATAGCTGCAGCTATAACTGAAACAATGGAATATTTTAGTAAGGCCGGAAATGATGTAAATGGATTCCAATATGGTGAAGTAAAAATCAACAATAATGTCCAGGTAATCAATAATATCCAACGTGCTGAGGTTTTCATGTAAAACTCCTTAATTATTTATTTGAATTGGAAAATCAGAAATTAACTTATTTTGGCCACCGGAAATTTTCGTCGTCATATATTGACTTTTAGCTGTATTAGTATAGTTAAAATCACTAATTACACTATCTGACTTATCCGATCCACTACCTATTTCCCGAATATTGTTAATGCCCACTGGTAGAGAAACTGGACTTTCTTTATCAATACTTTCAATAAGATTGACAATAATTAAAGCGATAAAGGTGGCAATTACTAAATCTTTCATTTTAAATTACCATGCAACATGGGGTTATTGCCAGGAATATTATTATTATAGACGTTTTGATTAGTAATATTAGGCTGTTTACTGGTTAAATCAGCTGAATCATTGCCAGGCAAATTAACATTGCCAGCATTGACTTGGTTATTAGGCAAATCAGGATTAAGATTTGCTTTATTATTGTCATTATAACTATTAATAAAACAGCCAATTATTAAGGCAATAAGAAAACTAATTAATATATCTTTCACGGG
>DAHXLC010000133.1 GCA_027371815.1 Candidatus Melainabacteria bacterium
GGCGAAACTTTAAAAATTATTTTAAGCTTAATAGATTATAATAGCTAGTTTTAGGGCTTTATTATTAATAAAATGGAACAAAACTAATTTATAATAAAGAAAAATGTTTGAACAAAAACTTAAAAGTTTAGTTAAATCATCAGCTTATCCGGGCTTATTTGTTTTATGTATTGCTTCAACTTATTTAAGTGATATTGAAGGTCTTTCGGCAGCTGGGGCTAATAATGTAGACTGTCGTAATACACCTAAGTGGGATAGTGAATATTTACTTAATTGGGTAAAAACAGTGCCAGTATCACCAATGGGCATTGTCTCACCAGTAATAATTACTAAAGCTGGTCTTAGTCAGTTAAACCTAGATATACAAGTTGTAAACTGTGGGGTTTTTTCCGAGCCACAAATGCCACACCTTAAAACCAGTGGAATTCCATCGTTTAAAAATAAGTTGGCCTTACCAATTGACATTGTGCATAATCTTTATCACGAAGGGCTTGAATATGCTAATTTGATTAATAAAAGTTATGAATATATTATCATTGCTGAATGTGTTCCCGGTGGAACCACCACCGCAGCAGGAGTTTTATCTTTACAGGGTTTAGATATCTTTCCTTTAATGGCTAGTAGTTTTGCCCAAAATAACCAAGAATTAAAAACCCAAATTATTAAGCAAAAGCTAAAAGATATTGATTTGGCTGATTCTGTTAGTCCGTTAGCCCAAATTGCCGGTATGGGTGATTCAATGCAGGCCTTTGTTTTAGGCCTAAGTCTGGGGCTTAAGGATAAATTAATTGTATTGGCTGGTGGAACGCAAATGCTTGCAATATGGTCTATGCTTAAAGCAATCATGCCGAAACCTGATTTGACTAATCTGGCTGTATTTACAACTAATTGGCTAGCTACAAGTAATCAAGGTGGTTTTTTTAAACTGGCTAAAATGCTTGATGTTAATTTTAAGATTGCCCAGTTTAACTTTGTGGATTCGCCTTATCCAGGATTGCAGGCTTATGAAAATGGCCATATTAAAGAAGGAATAGGCGCTGGTGCGATTTTGATTTTGTTAAATATGTTAGGTTTAACCAATAGTGAAATTCAAAATATTATTGAAAGGGAATATAAAAAAATACCTTGCCAATAATCCCTTTACAACTAATTTTAAAATTTCTTAAGTTTAGTGATGACTTTTTTGTGTTTCTAAAATATATATTAAAATTTAATGTTAAAATAAAGATAATTATTAAAGAGACAATTAATTATTATTAAACATATTTTGAGGTAAAATACGTGGTTAAAATTCGATTAAAACGTGTTGGGGCTAAAAAGGCTCCGCATTATAGAATAGTAGCAATCGATAGTAGAGCTCGTCGGGATGGAATGCCAATTGAAGAATTAGGTTATTATAATCCCTGTTCCAAACAGTTACATTTAGATAGGCAGTTAGTAGAAAAATGGATGAAAAACGGCGCCAAACCAAGCGATACGGTAGCAAGTCTTATCAGAAGAATTGGGAAAGAAGAAACTCAAGCGGTATAGAACAGTCTTATTCCAGTCCTGAAGATTTAGCTCAATATTTAATTAAAGTTTTGTCACGAGAACCAGATTCTCTTGAGTTTGAACATATTGAAAAAAATTCTTGGAAATCGGTTATTAGTGTTACTTGTGATCCAAGTGATTTGGGTCGCTTAATTGGTAAAGATGGTAAAACCATAAATGCAATTAGAAATTTGGTTAATGCAGCTAGTAATAAATTTGGTAAATCCTTAGAAATTGAACTTAAACGACCCAACGAATAAAATTATTGGGTTTAGATTGTCTTGGCGAAAAATAATTTTCTGTTATCATAAAAGTAGTTAGCAGATTTATTTATATATGGACAGGTCATTTAATTATTATGCAGTATTAGGTTTAACCAATAATGTCAGTTTGACTGATATTAAAAGAGCTTATCGTAAACTGGCAAAAATATATCATCCTGATATAGCTAGTAATGATAAATCTAAAACAATACATTTTAATGATTTTATGTCAGTATTAAATGAGGCTTATGCAGTTTTATCGGATAGTGTTAAGCGAACTGAGTATGATAAGTTTATTCGACGTAATCCAAGTCCGGTAAGATATGCTAATAATTATCTTAATGAAGAAAAATATCGTGAATATTATCTAAAGCAAATATTACTTAAAGCGCGTAATAAATGTCGCACCATAATTTTAAAGTATAATAAGGAATTAAATTTACTTTCTTTTGATTTATATGATGAAGAATTAATTAGCAATTTCGAAAAGTATGTAACCGAATTAGAAAATACCTTGCTAAATTCAAGTAATCTTATGTCAAGCTTCCCTTGTCCCCATTCGTTAGAACCAAGTGCTCTAATGATGCGTCAGTCAATTGCGCAGGCTAGCGATGCACTTGATGAAATTAAAAGATTTAGTTTGAACTATGACTATAACCATTTATTAATGGCGAAAAATTTATTTTCAATTTCATTAAATTTGACCAAAGAATCGTTATTATTAATAAAAACAACTTAGATTTTTATGATAAGCTTAAATTAGGAAATTATTAGCTTTATTTTTAAGGACTAGATAGATGTATCGACTGATTATAATTTTAGGGTTAATTTTAGGTCAATTAAATTCTATCAGCTGGTCTCAAGGGATGATCGAGGCTGGTAGTGTTTATGGTACTAGTTCAAACTTATCCACCGGTCTTAATCACTCTAATTTAGTCAATAAATCTTTTAGCCACATAAATAATACTTTGAATGGTATTAATATTAATAGCAATTCGTCAAAAGATAAGGTTAATTCAAGCTCAAATACTCATGTCAGTAATATTAATACTAAGACCTTACCAGTAAGATATTCCAGTATACAAAATAATCAGGTTAATGACTATTTTAAACTGGCACAAAATTATGAAGCCAAGCAAGATTATGATAATGCAATTAAAAATTATTATTTATTCATCACGACCCGAGCTAAATTAGTTGGTAACAGTGATCCCTATGTAATCATGACTTATCTTACCATTGGTAAAATTTACGAAAGTGAAGACAAATATCTCGAAGCAAAAAAATTTGTTAAAACTGGATTACAATTGGCAAGTAAAAAATATGGTCCAGGTAATTATAATTTAAAACCTTTTGTTTGGGAAATTGCTAATATAGATGCGGCTTTAAATGATTATAAAGGTGCTAGTAGTGGTTATGAACAAGTCTATGCTTATGAAGAAAAAAAATTTGGTGTAAGTAATATTTGTTTGGTTAAACCTTTGATATTGGCTAGTGAAAATTATCTAAAGTTAACGGATTACGAAGATGCTTGCGAATTATATATTAAAGCACTTAATATCTTAAAGGCTAATAATCAGGATAATAAATTGAAGCCAAATATTATTGAGGTTTTAAATAAAATAATTGAAATTAAAAAAAATCATCAAGATCTTGGTAGTGTTTCAGAATATGAAAACTATTTATTTCAGTTAAATAAATAGTTTTCATATTAATAATTAAGGTGTAATTTCTTGGTTATTTAAGTCTTCATTATTATGCATAAATAAGTTAATCATGAAGTCTTTAATATACCAGGAAATATCAGTTGGTTTATCATTCATTCGTTCTTGGAGTCTGACTAAATTATCATAAGTTTTGGAATATGGATTTAATTCATAGGCCTTTTTATAACATTTTATAGCTTGGTCATAGTTCCTTGCATATTTTTCATAATCGTTAGCTAAGTTGTACCAGGCTTCAAAATTTTGTGGTTCTAGTTTGACTAGACTATTATATTCAGTGATAGCCAATTCCTGTAACCCTGCCTTATCCAAGCTTTTGGCTAAGACACTGTAAAATAAGGTATTTTTAATTTTATTATTATTGGTGAAATTAAGGATAATATTATAGGTATCAGATTTGGGAATTTTTGAAAATAATAGATTAAGCATATCGCTATAGCTTTTAGTAACTATGGTTTCATCATTGGCTAGGGCAAATAAGGTTGGTTCTAAAGCTGATTTATAATTACCTACCCAAAGTAAGGCTTTGGCATAAAATTGAGCACTGGGAACTTCTTTAATATGATAATAGGCAAGACTTAATGGCCTAAGCGCCTGTTTGAACTGACCTAAATTCATTAAGGCTATACCTTCATCAAAGTAGGCATAATAGTTATCACCAGTATTAGCCAGTCTTGATAATTGAATGGCCTTATAGTAGTCACCTTTATGAAAGGCAAGTTTAGCTAAAGCTAGTGAAATTCCCTTTAATGATTTTTGATTTTTAGCTGGATATATTTTTTGTAAATTTTCTGGTAAAAAGTTTTCCGGAAATAAAATTGAAGCTTGATTTAAAATTTCTGCAGCAATGTCAATATTATTTAAATTCACCAAGCTGTTGACTAGCCAGATGTAAAGTTTAGCATCTTTAGGGGCTAAATTAGCAAATTCCTTCATTTCTGTATTAGCCAAGGCGGTCATTTTAAGCTTAGAATAAAGAACAGTCAGTAAAAAATGCGTTTGCCAGCAATCTTTACTGGCGTTAGCTTTATTTTCTAAACTGGCAATTAAAGTATTGGTTATTGGTTGAGTGCAGATTTTACTTTCAAGATCTATTTCTTCATTAGTCATATAATTAATTGGCGAAGTTACTTCACTATTGGCTATTGGTATGACAAGCACTAAAATAATTAACGCTAAAATACCCCATAAATTAATTGCTAATTTTTTCATAAAACCTTTTATTAAAAGAATTGATAATTTGATTAAATTATAATATTAATGTGCGTAAAATTCTAAAATCAATTAAGATTTTTTTAAAAATAGTTAATCTTTTAAAGATTATCAAATTTTAATCTTATGCTTAAGTTTAAGTAAATAAGGATTTGGGCATTATATTACTATAGTCGGTTTACAAGTAAATAATTTTTAATTATAAAATGAAAAAAAAGCGCAAATGTCATGGCCAAGAATTAGCTGAATTTGGACCAACCTTATTTGTCATATTCATTTTGTTATTGTTTCCCGCTTTAGGTTTACTATATTTTCTGGCAGCCTATTCAGCTGGGTGGTATTTTAATCATATGATGGTGCGTGAGCTTTCAGTAACTTCATTTGCCAATTGGTCTACAGTAGAAACGAATAAAGTTAATTTATGGAATACCTCATCGCTAAAGAGTTTTACGGGCACAATTACTATTGCAGCACTTAACCCGGCGCCAATGTTAGTAGCTTCCAGTAATCCTAATTCTCCGCAATTAGTTAAAGTTACGACAAATATTAATATACCATCATTTGTTAATATCCCTTTCTTTAACACTGTTCCAGGTTTAGGGCAACCAATTCCCATGAAATTTACTGAAGAATATCCGCAACAAAATCCTGATTAAATAGTTAAATTAAAACCTGGTTTTAGTCAGCCACTAACTTAAAAATTTGCCCAATAATTCACAGTAACAAAATTTTGATAAATAAGGTTAATTCAAAAAGAAGGTCAAACAAAGCTATGAAAAATAATCGTAAAGGCGCTAGTATCGTTGAATTATGTGCAGGTTTGGTAATATTTATTCCAGTTGTATTAGCTTTACTTGATGTGATTTTTGTTTCCTTGTACAAAACTGAAACAGATTCACTGGCTAAACGTAGTGCTATTGCTGCAGCTACTACTAATTATGGTACTACTAATCCAGCCACTACACCAGTATCCAGTTACCAGGCTGCAGCCCAGTCAGTTTTAACTACCTATAATTCAGGTAGTTTAGCTTCGCCAGCAACGGTCACCGTATCCTTTATTAATAATAATGCACCAGCCCCAACAGCCTCTAATCCTAACCCACCACTGTCTTCAACCGTAACTACTTCGCCAACCGCTACAACTGATGGCATTGTTACTTTGGTTACTACTAAATGGAATTTACCTGTGCCAATTCCTTTTGGTGGGCCAACCTCAGTTACGTTAGTGGCGCAAGCTTCATCCCCGTTAGTTAATAATTTGCCGGTTACTTCAGCGCCATAATTTAGTTTTCTTAACCCATAGTTTGCTTATTTATAATTGGTAAACTGTGTGTGTCAGAATTTAATATATAATAAAAATAAGACTATAGTTTAGAATTGTAGCCCAACTTATTTAGCGAAAAGATAAAAATATTGAGGGGATTAAACTTAGGATAAAGCAGATAAGTGTAAACCAAATTATTGCCTTATGCCATTTATGAAATTTAGTTAACATATTTGCCTCATGATTAATGAATTTATCGAGATTTATTCTCTTTGTAATTGATTATATAATTTTTCAGCAATTTTAATAGATATTCCTTTAACTTTTGCTAAGTCTTCAAGATTGGATTTTTTTAAATTATCGAGCGAACCAAAGGCATCTAACAGAATTTTTGTTCGTTTTGGTCCAATACCAGCTAAAACCGATAACTGTGATTTGGCCACCCGTTTAGCGCGTAATTGGCGATGATAGGTAATGGCAAATCGATGTGCTTCATCTCTGATTCTTTGCATTAAGTATAAGGCCGAACTGTTTCGGGTAAGTAAATGTGGTTGGTCAACATTTGGGAAATATATTTCTTCCTGTCGTTTAGCTAAACCAACAATGGTAAAGGTCGCTAAATTTAATTCCGTTAATGCCTCAAGCGCTGAATTTAACTGTCCACGTCCACCGTCAATTACAATTAGATCAGGCAAATTGGCTTTAGCATAACGCCTCGTAATTACTTCTTTCATTGAAGCAAAATCATTAGGGCTTCCTTCAACACTTTTAATTTTAAAGCGACGATATTCACTTTTTTTGGCCTGACCATTTTCAAAAACTACCATACTTGCTACATTATCAACGCCTTGGATATTAGAAATATCAAAACATTCCATACGATAAGGTATTTTTGTTAAACTTAATTCAACTTGTAAGGCTTTTAATGAATCATGAGGAATAGTAATTTCTTGACTAGAAATTGTTTGTTCAAAATTTTGCCGGGCATTATTAACAGCCATTTTGATTAATTCTTGTCTTATGCCACTAATTGGCGTATAGATTTTTATTTTAGCTTGGCTTTTAGCTACTAATAATTCTTCTAAGGCTGATTCATCCTCAATTTCATGTTGCAGTAAAATTTCTTTAGGAATACAATTGTCTTCACAACAACTATAATACTGATCAATAAATGTATTAAATGCCTCTTGGAATAAAGTTCTTTCTTTGAGATTTAAGGGAATATTTTCACATTGAATTAATTTGCCGGATCGAACTTGCATAAAACAAATTACAATAAGCTCGTCATTATGATATTCACCAAAAATGTCCAGGTTAATCTTAGAATCTTCAAATATAACACTTTGTTTTTGAGTTATAGACTGTAATAAGTGGTATCGATCCCTGATTTTTGCAGCTGTTTCAAATTCCAGGCTTTGAGCAAGACTTTCCATTTCCTGTTTAAAATTATTAATAACTTCATTTTGTTTACCACTTAGAAACATTTCTAATTCATGTAAAATTTTTTGATAATTTTCAGTGCTTACCAAATTTTGACAAGGAGCCAGGCAAAGACCAATGTGATAGTTTAGACAGGGTCGATCTTTGAATAATGGTTTAGGGCGCTGACGTAATGGGAAAACCTTACGTAAAATTTTAACTGTTTCCCACATATTTCCTTGATTTACAAAAGGACCAAAAATTTTAGCTTTAGGAAAGGATTTACGAAAATTTAAAGGATATCTCGTCATAACTAAACGAGGAAAATTTTCACCATAGGAAATGGCTAGCCAAGGATATTTTTTATCATCTTTTAACGTTACATTATATTTAGGCTTATGCGTTCTAATTAAAGTAGCCTCAAGTAATAAAGCTTCTTTTTCCGTAGCAGTTAAAATAATTTCGAAACTATGTGTTTTTGGTATCATAACATTAAGTTTAGGGCGATCTTGCCATGAGTTTATATTAAAATAAGATCGAACTCGTGAGCGCAAATTAACTGCTTTACCAATATAGATAATTTCATTGTTAATATTTTTAAATATATAAACACCACAACTAGATGGCAAATTACTTACTTTATTAAGGATTTCATCGTTAAATATAATTTCGCTCATAATAACTAGTGTTGTTGATGATCTTTCTTAGCGATTCTGAAAATTTTTTGGTTATAGCGTATACCGATCTTTAATATATACCAAAATTTACTTAGATTGATTAAAAATTATATTAAAGGCCGTTTTTAAATTTTTGGCATGATGAATATTTATTTGTGGATACTGATGATTTAATTCCTGAATATTAACTTCCTGGATATTAGGCAGAACTGCTTTAGTAATACCAAGAGCAATAGCCTCTTTTAGGCATTTACTTAAATCAAAATTAGGTCTTATTTCACCAGTCAGGCCAATTTCGCCTAAGGTTATAGCCATTGGTGCGATTGCCTGATTTAAATAAGAACTAGCAATACTTAAGGCAACACCTAAATCACCAGTAGTATCAGTGATATCTAGTCCCCCAACAATATTTACATAGACATCGTATTTGCTTAAATTTAAGCCTACATGTTTTTCAAGTACCGCAATTATTTGCAGCATCCGATTATAATCAAAACCATTAACGACTCGTTTCGGATTTGGGTAAAAAGTTTGGGTGGCTAGAGCCTGAACTTCCATAAGCAGAGAATTGGCTCCGCGCCCAGTTGCCGTAATTACAGAACCAGCTGGTATTTCAAGATGGTGATCGTTAAAGCGATGGTGAAGTAAAAACTTGGATGGACTAGTAACTTCATTTAAGCCATTTGTTTTCATCGAAAATAAAACCAAATCACTAGTTGGACCAAATCGGTTTTTAATTGATTTTATTACCCGTAAATTATTTAAATTATAGCTTTCAAACTGTAAAACAACATCAACAGCGTGTTCAAGCACTTTAGGGCCAGCAACAATACCATCTTTGGTAACATGACCAATTAAAATCACCGTAATATTTTTAGCCTTGGCATATTTGATAATTAAATTGGCCGATTCACGTACCTGACCAATACTGCCCGGTGTTGAGGATAACATATTGGTAAATATGGTCTGAATACTATCAATAATAACAATTTTCGGATTTAAGTTATTTAAATAATTAAAAATTTCCTCAAGATTTTGTAAGGCTAGAACTTTTAAATTTTCAGCTTGAATATTTAAACGTTTAGCGCGTAGGCCTATTTGTTTTAAAGATTCTTCGCCTGATATATAGGTTGTATTTTGGGTTTTAGCGATATTGTCAGCCAATTGCAACAGTAAAGTCGATTTACCAATGCCTGGTTCGCCAGCTAATAAAACTACACTACCTTGAACCAACCCACCACCTAGAACGTTATCTAGATTATTAAAACCAGTTGTGAGCCTTGATTCTGGTTCATCAAAATAGGTAGCATTAAGATCAAATTGCTCTTGGTGAAAATTATCGTTAAAACTGACTTGATTGAGGTTTTTATTTTTAAGGTTATGTTCTGATTCATCAAGAATAAAAGAATTCCAAGTGTCACAGTTAGGACATTTACCTAGATAACCTAAAGTAACAAATTCACAACTTGAGCAAATATATCGAGATTTATTTTTGAGCATAGGTTATATCGATAAAATGAGAATTATACTACTAAATAAAATTCTTGATCAATGAATATTATGATTAAATTTAATTCTTGGAACCAATTAAGGATTCTAATTGCATTTCGTCCATTTCATCTAAATGAAATGATTCATTGGCCAAAGGGAATTTAGCAGTTTTTACATCATTAGCATAATTGTTAATAGCTTCTTTCATTAAATCAGCAAGATTTGCATAATACCTTACAAATTTAGGCTTAAAATCAGTAAATTTACCAAGCAAATCATCGGTTACTAAAATTTGGCCATCGACATTATGACCGGCTCCAATTCCTATTGTAGGGATATTGAGCTGATTGGTTATGATTTTTGCTACTTGAGATGGTACCATTTCTAAGACGATGCTAAAGACACCTGCTTGTTCTAGAGCTAACGCGTCATTAATTAATTTATTGGCTTTATCGACATCTTTGCCTTGAACCAGATTACCACCAAAAATATTAACTGATTGTGGGGTAAAACCCAAATGCCCCATTACCGGAATACCAATACTAGTAAGATGTTCGATGATTGTTAAATTATGTTGATTAACTCCTTCTAGCTTTATAGCTTTAGCATTTGCTTCTTTGATTAAGCGGCCAGCATTTTCAATTGCGGTTTTAAAGTCACTTTGGTAACTCATAAAAGGCATATCGGCTACGACAAAAGCTCGCTTTACGCCACGGGTAACTGCTTTAGTGTGATGGATCATATCTTCCATCGTGACACTATGAGTAGTTGGATAGCCTAAAGCAACCATGCCTAAACTGTCGCCAACCAGTATGACATCAACATTACTTTTATCTAAAATTACTGCTGTTGAATAATCATAAGCAGTTAAGGCAACTATTTTTTGCTTTAATTGTTTAAATTTAGCAAAACTTAAGATATTGATTTCTTTTGACATTATGGATAATCCCTACAAATTAATTTTTAATATAATACTATCCAAAGCAATACTTGGATATTAATTTTATTGAAATATTATCTTTGGGGAATAAATAAGTAGTCAGTTTGATCATTATTGAGTCGAAGCAAAGTTACTTTACCTTCTAATGAACTAGGTTTACCGTTATTATTGATTTCTTTATACATATTACTAATGATTTCTTCATCAACCTTACGAGCTCTAGTTTGATTACGGTTTAAACAGATAGCCAGTTCAATGTCGAAAAACCAAAGTTGGATGTCATCATAATTAGCTTTACGAGCTCGGTCAATAATTGGATCGCGATGCCGACGATTTAAATTAGTGTTGTCAATGACAATTTTTAAATTTTGACTTAAGGCATTATCTAACTGCTCAAAAAACAATTTAAAAACTTCTTTAGCATCTCCTTGAATTGCTTCATCGCCATATAATTGTAAGCGAATGGAATCAGCGTTTAAGATTTTATACCCTTTTTTGGCAAGTTTTTGAGCTATAGTAGTTTTGCCTGATCCGGGGATACCAATTAAGAGAATTATTTGTTTGCTCATTGTTAAATTGTTTAATATCTAGGAGAATTAATTTTTTTAATGGTTAATGGTTTAATGGATTGGCAGTAGATCGTGGGGACTTTAGTTTATTGTCAAACCATGGCATTGTAGCTATTTAACTAATTGTGCTTCAAAGGCTCCGCCACCTTGCGTTTTACCGTTTAAATATGGTCCTTGATAGTCTTTTTCATTAATCATTGAAACACTAGCCTTAATAACCATTGTTCGGGTTGTGCTCGCTCCTTTACCTTTGGTGTATTTCCAGACTAAAGTAACTTTAGGAAAGTAATACCAACCTTTTTCTACGTCAAAACTCTCATTAGTGCTTGTATCTAGACCATGACCTTTAAGACTATCATTATATTGTTCAAGAAATAAAGTGGTATGGACTGTTTTAAAGTTCGACTCATATCCAGCTTCCCATTTCCCCGATAAATCAGGCGGATGATCGGGCATAGTATCTTCGTTTTTATTAATTTGACCTTGGGCATTATTTTGTGCCGGGGTATTTTCATTACTGTTTTTTTTATCCTGATTAGGATTGGTGGTTGCTGGTGTTGGATTAGTTGTTGGGTTTGGTGCAGTTTGTCCTTGGCTAGCACTAGTTATGGGTGGATTAATTAATTCGGCCTGCCAAATGCCAGTTAAACTTTGCCCATTAGCTTGAGCTAAATATTCACCACTTAAATAAGGTCCTTGATAGTATTGGTCATTTACATTTTCTAATTTGCCGGTGTATTTGACAACAGGATTATTCGGATCACTGTATTGTTTGTAAAATTCAACTGTTGAATCTGGGTTAACCTGACCGTTAATAATATTAAAATTCATATTGGTGTCTTCATCGATACCGGTTCCTTCAAAATTACTTCCATTTTGAGTTAATTTGAGCTTGGCTTTTAAGGTTTTATCCTGAACTAAAAAGCCAATTTCCCACTCACCAGTTACATTCATTTGGGTATTACTGGCCTGATTATTGTTAGGTGAACCTTTATCAGGGCTAGGATTTCCCGATGGGGTTTGGCTATTGTTTATATTGGTGTTGTTTAACAGACCTAGCGATTTGCCTGGAAGTTGTACTTGAGTATTAGCATTAGGTTTCTTTAAATTACAGGATGATATTAACATTAATAAAGCAATACTTATTAATGTTGGGTATTTAAAGTTAGGTAGGAAAAGATTAAATTTCTTCAAAGTTAAGGCTTTTAAAGGGTTTTTATTGATGCAATTGGTTAAATCAGAATTAAAAAAATATTTAAGTTAAAATTGTTCTAAATTTTATATTTGTTTTGGTAAAAAACTAACTTTTAGGGATAGATATATTTAAGATGATTTTTGAAAACTCTTAAATAATAACTTATCTATTATATTAATTTTTAAATTTTGGGAAATAATTTTACGAAAAACATTAAATTTAAAATTAATATTAAATTTCACTTGACAATACTTTTAATTTAATTAAAATATTATTATATAATGCAATTCTTGTTTACTAAATTCAGCTAACAATAATAATGGTACAAAATGGCAAGCGCTAATCCTTTACATACTACTGATACAACAACCGTTAAAGGTACTGAAAGTACTTCTAGTACAAGTAAGGCTAGCAAAAATTTATTTAATGCTGTTTATGGCTCAATGAAAACATCAGCTAAAGCCGAAACGCCATTGCCACCAACAACTTCTAGCGATTCTCCTACAAATACAACAGCGGCTCCAACTGATTCTAGTATAGGTCAAGTAGGATTGGCTGCTAACAATGCCACGCTGGCTGGTCAAGAAGCTCAAATTCAAGCTGCAGAAGCCAATCCATTGGCTGCAATTGGTAAAAGCACCAGTCCTGGTTTAGATATTGCTGGTAATTCAACTCTAAATCAACCAGTAAGCAATGGATCAGAAATCCAAACCACTCCAGTTATTGCTGCTGCGGCAAATGGCATCATGGAAACACCCAATCAAATAGGCCAAGTTGGATTGGCTGCTAACAATGCCACGCTGGCTGGTCAAGAAGCTCAAATTCAAGCAAAATCAGCTGTTCCAGTTGAAATTACCTCAACAACGGCTAAACCTGAAGTCGCTAACATTGTACCCTTAGCTACGGTTACGGATACAACTATTCCTGTGACTAAACCAGAAATTGCCAGTCAAACTCCAGCTACAAAAGAAGTTAGTTTAGGTAATGGAGTTATTGCTAGCGTGCATAATGGAGTTACTCAGGTTACAGCTCCGGATGGTAATCCTTTAACAATAAGCAATGGGGAAGTTAAGGCAGCTAAAGGGCCAATACTAACATCAGCAACTACAAAAGTAGGAACACGATCTACGGTTAATACTTTACATGGAATAGCTACTGATACAACTTATAAAGAGTTTAAAACATTTAAAGAAACTCTCAATGGAGATACTTTGTATGGAACTAACTTGACACCAGAGCAATTTTCAGCACAGTTTAAACAGTTATCAGCTAATACATTGGTTAAATTTGGTAATGGTGATACTTTATATGTTGATGCGCAAGGTGTTCAGCATTTTTATACACCTCAAGACACTAGTCCTCATAATACACCGGTTCCAACTGAGCTTACTAATTTAGGCAATCAAATGCATGTTGGTCATACAAATATTAGTATAACAAATTCAACTGGTGCAACTGTATTAACGTACGATACGATAACTGGTTCCATTGGTAATAGTGATTTCACTTTATCAGCTTCAGGTAATGTAACCCTTTGGAATGGTGAAACTATTTTAGCCAATGGCTCAATTCAAGATAGTTATGGTAATACTATTTATGATAATAACAACGATACAACTGATTCAAGTTCATTTAATAATAACCCAAATTTCAATAACACTGCAACTTTAAACGATTCAGTTGATGGTATTGTTAATAACATTGACGGTAAAGTTTCTTCAGGTGATATTAGTTTAAGTGATATTGGTCATTTAGAATTATGCCTGGGCGCTTTAGATAATGCCATGGCTCGTGCACAAGCTATGGGCAATGTGGCTTTAATAAGTGATTTATCTGGCTGTCAGGCTACAATTGGTAACATTTTAGGTCAAGCTCAAGCTGCTTTAAAAACCGATAGCAATACTCATCCAACCGCTAATACTAATATAACAAAGCCTAAAAATGACTTTAATCATTATGACATAATGAATCAACATTCTAATTATAATTTTAGTTCAACCGCTAAATTGTTATATGCCTAAATTAAATTTAGCTATTAATTAATAATAACTGCCAATTTTTCTGATTTTATAATAATTTGCCTGAAATTCATCTTCCTAATATTAATTTTTCTTGTACAAATTGTGGTAATTGTTGTTTAAGTTATGGTATACCCCTATTTGAAAATGAATATGAAAATATAAATTTTATGGCTCGGGAATTAAAAATCCCTAACTTTAAATTAAGCCTTAATCAGTCTAAATCATCTAAAAACGTTTCAGCTAAATATATATTGGGGCTTAGTAAAAATGAACCATGTGTATTTTTGGATCAAGCTAGGCTATGTAATATTCATAAAAAATATGGTGAAAAACTTAAGCCAAAAATTTGCCAGCTTTTTCCTTATTCTTTTACGAAAACCCCAAATGGTTATTATGTATATTTAAGTTTTGCCAGTTCAGCAGTGTTATATAATTATGGCCAACCTTTGTCGCAGCAAAACTTAGCCGATAAATTAGCTGATTTCGAGGAAATTTATCCCAAGCTTAACCTTAACTGGCAAAATAGCAATATTGTTGATGGCGTTAAATTAGATTTTAGTCATTATTTAAATATTGAATCTGAAATTATGGTTATGCTTAATGATACCAGTAATGATTTGGCTAAAAAGTTGTTAGCCTGTAATGAATTTATTCTTAGTCTTAATTTTCAAGATAGTCTGCTTAATCCAGATATTCTTAGCGGAATTGATGAACATTATATCGATAATTTAATCATTAAATATTTCCATAATTTATTCTTTACTAATGAAGATCACTATGATTTGCCATTTGATGACTTCTTAAGGGATTTAGTAAATATCCAAAAGCCTGTTATAGACATTACTGATGTTAAATTAAGCTCAGCCTTAAATGAAAAAATTGATACTGATAGATCTGAAGAGATATTGACAAGATATATCTATTGCCGTATTTTTGGAAAATTATATTTTGGGTCAGGATTTAATAATTTAAGTTTTGTTGCTGGATTATATCACTTAATTTTAATTATCCTGATTGTAAAATTAGAATTTAAACTTGTCATACGATCAATTAATTATAATATACCTGATGCTAATGATCTATTTAGTATACTGGTAGAAATTATCCGCAATACTGAACGCAAATATACTATCTTAGCCTATTCACGCCAAACTTGTGCATTATTGGAAGTTCTGTTAACTTGTCCTAAACGGATTGATCGGCTAATTAAGAAAATTCTGATTGATTGATTTAAATGGTAATACCTTAAATTGGAGTAAAATTAAATTTTACAAATTATTCAAAATGAGTTTTTTCATACGTTTAGGTCGTTAAAATATCCCAATTTTAGGATTTATTTTATAGGCTGGTTAATTTCGTTAGTTGGAACCTGGATTCAAAGTGTGGCTTTAAGCTGGTTGGTTTTTCGTTTAAGCAATTCGGCTTTTATGCTTGGAGTTGTAGAATTTGCCAATTTGTTGCCGACGTTATTATTTGGGTTAATGGGCGGATTAATTGCTGATAAATTTAATCGCAAAACTATTTTAATTATAACTCAGTCAGTTGCAATGCTCCAGGCTATAGTTTTAGCCTGTTTGACTTTATTTGGTATTATAAAAATTTGGGAATTAATTTTACTTTCCTTTATTTTAGGGTTGGTTTCGGCTTTTGAAATACCTTCGCGGCAGGCAATGATTGTTAATTTGGTAGATCGAAAAGATCTAGTTAATGCTATAAGTTTAAATTCAACTTTATTTAATTCGGCTCGATCAATTGGTCCAGCTATAGCAGCAGTTATTGTAAGCTATACGAACGAAGGCTTTTGCTTTGTAGTCAATGCAATAAGCTTTATTGCAGCATTAATTTCATTATTTTTTTTGAAGTTAGATTTAAACAATATTCCCCAATCTCACTTAGCGAATTATTCATTTAAACTTGCGCGTGATTTTGTAATGAGTAATCAAACTATGAAAATTATACTTTTAACTGGTGGCATAATTAGCTTTTTTGGTTTGACTTATTCTGTTTTATTACCAGTATATGCTAGTAATTTGTTCAATGGCAATGCTGCAAGTTATGCTAGTTTAAGAGCTTTAGCTGGGGTTGGAGCTTTTATTGCTGCGTTGTCTTTAGCTAATCGTGGTGATAAACAGAGTTTAGTAAAATATATTGGATTGGCGGCTTTGTTTTTTGGTATTTCACTTTATATTTTTTCAAGGGCTCATAAGTTCTTATATGCACAATTTATCATAATTTTTGTGGGCTTTTGTATGACGACCTTTTTAAGTGGAGCTCATTCATTGGTTCAATTAGTTGTAACTGATAATGTTCGTGGTAGGGTTATGAGTATATATTCTACAACAATGTTAGGTATTGCTCCTTTAGGCAGTTTAGCTATAGGCTATTTTGCTAAAATTTATGGAGCAAGGGAAGCTCTTAGTTTATCAGCTTTGATGAGTTTAATTGCGGGCATTTTTTATTTTTTGGCCTGGTATATTGTAAAACGGAATATTAAAAAAATTAAAGATTAATTTTAAAGTATAATTTTGTTAGTGCCTTATTATTTTTTTTGTTCAAGCTTATTTATAACAATTTTAACTTGCTTTAGGACAAAGTCAATATCACTAGCTTCGATACCATAATGGGTAACTGCTCTTATACCGAATTGTTTTTCAGCTAACATAAGAACATTATTTTGGGCTAATTTTAAGATAAATTCGGTTGTTGAAATATGGGGATGATCAATATTAAAAAATACCATATTGGTACGATTTATACAGGGTTCGACAGTTATATGCTCAATTTGTGTGAGGCCATTAGCTAACAAATCTGCATTTTGGTGATCAGTTATTAAGCGTTTAATCATTGTGTCAAGTGATACCAGGCAGGCACTAGCTAGAACACCAACTTGGCGCATGCCACCACCTAATACCTTGCGCATTCGTTTTGCTTCATAAATAAACTGGTTACTGCCACAGATTATTGAGCCTATTGGAGCTGCAAGCCCCTTAGAAAAGCAAAATTGAACAGTATCAAAACTGTCGACTAATTGATTAACGGGAATATTTAAGGCTAAGGCAGCATTAAATATTCTGGCGCCATCCAGATGCATTTTTAAGTGATGTTTTTTGGCTATTTGACTGACGGATTTAATGTAGGTTAAATCGATTGGTGTGCCGTTCCAAGTATTTTCAAGACTAATTAATTTTGTGCGCGAAAAATGAATATCATCACTGGTAATAGCTGATTCTATATCGGTTAGATCAAGCTGACCATTTCTAGAATTGTCTACTGTTTTCAATCTAATACCTCCCAACGCACTGGCTCCAGATTGCTCGTATAAAGATATATGTGATTTTGTGCCTACGATGGCTTGATCACCACGCTGGCATTGAACAAGTAAGGAAATAAGATTTCCCATAGTTCCGCTTGTAACAAATAGAGCAGATTCTTTTCCAGTTAATTGGCTGACACGTTTTTGTAAGGTTATAACGGTAGGATCCTCATCGTAGACATCATCACCAACAATAGCCGAGTGCATTGCTTGACGCATTTGTGGTGATGGTTGGGTAACGGTATCGCTACGTAAGTCTATTGGTAATATTGGAGTTGTTGCATTCACGAAATGGTTTCCTTTTAAGAATTACTTTGTTTTTATAATTAATTATACGCTAATTAAAAGTTTGTCATATTTGGGTTAATGTGGCTTAGCTTAAACAACCCTAAATTATATTTAAGCTAATTGCCAAATGATATAACAGTTAATGGCTTTATTCCTTCAAATTTAATACGGCTATGCATTGTATATATTTATGGTATAAATTGATCATAAAATAGGTTGAGATTTTTATAGGAGTTAATTTATATGTCAAAAACAGGTTTGTTAGTAATGGATCTCCAAAATGTTATTGTAAGTCGTATTAGTAATAGGACAGACTTTATTGGGCGGCTTCAAAATGTAATGACAATAGCGCGAGCTGCTACTATACCAATAATATATGTTGTGGTGAAGTTTCGACCGCAATTTCCTGAGGTAAGTTCACGCAATAAAGCATTTAATGCTCTTAAAACTGGAGGATTATCATTGCAAGAAGGAGATCCGATTGTTGATATTCATATTGATCTATGGCCACAACCAAATGATATTATTGTAACAAAACGCAGAGTCGGAGCATTTAGTGGCAGTGATCTCGAAATTGTATTAAGATCACTAGATATTGAACACCTTGTTTTAATGGGGATTTCCACTAGCGGCGTGGTGCTTTCTACGCTTAGAGCAGCAAGCGATATGGATTATAAAATTACGGTTTTAGCTGATTGCTGTTTTGATCAAGATCCTGAAGTACAAAAAGTGCTTATGGAAAAAGTTTTTCCTCAGCAAGCTGATGTTTTGTTCGCTAACCAGTGGTTAGAACAGATTAGCTAGCATAAATAATTTCGGGTAAAAATAGGGTAATTGTGGGGCAATATATGATTAATATATAAAGCTGTTAGTTAATTAAAATTCTGCGATGCTGTTGCATAATTCAAACTGCCCTTAACTGGATGAAAGGCAAAGAGTTTGACTAATATTTAAGTGGATATGCAAATGTTAGTCAGCAATAATGAATAATGGTACGATGGTAAATTGAATTTGATATTTAAATTAAGGTATTAAATCAGGTTTAGTTGAATAAAGATAACGAATAGTTTTGGCATCATTAATCGACACGTTGCCATTGCCATAATATATACTCATCAGATCGCCAGGGTTGAGGCTATGGCCTTCAATGCCTAACGCATGACCAAATTCATGGGCAGCAGCTGCCTTCATTTTTGCAAACGGCATTGGTAGTCCATTTGATTCAGTGGTGCGCAGCAGAACTAGTACGGGCTTAAAACTTGCCTGTTTACCTTCTTCAATGATTTTTTTATAGGAAAAACTCCGTTTAGCAGTGTAGCCTCTTATGTCATTAGCAAATAAACCCATTCCCAGTTTATCGACAAAATGATTGACAAAGTAAATATAAATATCAGCGTCACGTGGATCGCTTGTAATCGTGAAACTGAACAAGCTTTCATTTTCAAATTTTTTCCATTCATTGATACCTTCAAGTACAGCTTTATAATGGTCGTCAATATAGCCATCGGCAACTTTTAATTGATCTTGCTTGTCTAAGTTATTAACAACAAAAGCTGCTAAATCTGGCCATTTATTAATATTATCAACATTGTCATAAGGGGCACCAAGTTCTTCATCAATTATAGTATCAAGCGAAATACCTTTAGCAATATATACTTTTAACGGCATTTGTTCCGGCAGCCAATGAATTAAACCATAACTAGATTTAACCTGAGGATAGACAACTCCCTGACCTAATACATTTGCACAAAAAATTGGCATATTAATAAGTATCAAACTTATTGATATGCAAAATGTTAAAAAATGTGTATTTGTTTTCATCTTTAAAATTTAAAATATATTTACATTTATTATAAATATATTTTTGCTAAAGTAAATTAATTAGTTTGTTACGAAATCAATTGTAAGCCTCATTTTATGCTGATTATTTGAGTTGTTATCTGGTTATTTATCCGTTTGTGGTAATTTAAATATTTAATATTCTGTAACAACAAACTAAACGAAAGATTAATTTTATTAATTATGCGGTAATGTTGTTATATAAATGAATAACCTGACGCAGTTACTCGAGTGAGGGATCTAAGGGATTGGATCTTTTGGGGCAGCACCAAACCTGCGAACATTTTTTATACAACCATTTGATATTAATTAACATGAAAGCAGTAATTTTAGCAGCTGGCCAAGGTAAGCGTATGAAATCTAAGCTTGCTAAGGTTTTACATTGTGTTTTAGATAAACCAATGCTTACTCATATTATTATGGCTTTGAATAATATAGAAATTGGTAAGTCATTTGTTATTGTAGGTCATAATAAAGAGCAAATTGAAAATTATTTAGAAGTTAATAATTTAAATTCTTTGTTTGAACCCATTACTCAGGATCCACCCTTAGGCAGTGGTCATGCTTTAATGCAAGTTACCCCGCAACTAATTGATTATAAAGGTGATTTACTGGTTTTAAATGGTGATATGCCATTGATTCAACCTAAAACTATAGTTGATCTTATTGCTACTCATAAAAATAATAATAGTGATTTGACGATTCTTACAGCTAATGTTGTTAATCCTTTTGGTTTTGGGCGTATTGTGCGTGATGATAATAATAATATTAAAGCCATTGTAGAAGAAAAGGATGCAAATTTTACTGAAAAAAATATTAATGAAATTAATGTTGGCATATATTGTTTTAATTGGACAAGTATCAAAAATGGTTTAAATAATTTACAGCCTAATAATGTTCAAGGTGAGTATTATTTAACCGATCTTATTAAATGGGCTAATTTAAATCATTTAAAAATATCAGCTTATACTATGACTGATTTTAAAGAAGCCTGTGGAGTTAATTCTCGTGCTGATTTAACTTTAGCCAACCGATATTTAAGTGATATAAATATTGCCAAGCTTCAGGATGAAGGAGTGACTATAATTGATCCTGCCTCAACCTGGATTGGCTCTAATGTTAAAATTGGTATTGATACAATCATTTTCCCCAATACGATTTTATTTGATAATATAATTATTGGTGAAAATTGTATAATTGGACCAAACACTTCCATTAATGGCACTGTTAATATTGGTAATAATTGTGAAATTAAGGCGAGTTTTTTAAATAACTGCAATATTGGTAATGACTGTAAAGTTGGTCCATTTGCTAATATTCGCTTTAACACTAATCTTGAAAGTCATGTTAAAGTAGGTAATTTTGTTGAAGTTAAGGCTAGTAGCATTAGTGATCATACCAATGTCTCGCATTTAAGCTATATTGGTGATACCCAAATTGGGCAAAACTCTAATGTTGGTGCTGGCACAATAACAGCTAACTATAATCATTTAACTAAAGAAAAATTTAAGACGATTATTGGCAGTAATGTAGCAATAGGCTCGAACTGTGTTTTAGTGGCTCCAGTTAAAATTGGTGATAGTACTTTACTAGCTGCCGGAAGCGTTATTACGAAGGAAGTACCCAATGGGGCATTAGCTGTTGCAAGACAACGACAAGCTAACAAATTGGATTATGTGAAAGTTAAAAGTGAAATTCTGGAAAGCTAATTTTGATAATAAAATAAACTAAATAAGCCATCTGTAGTAAGTAGTTTAATCTTTGGAAATTGGCTTAAAGTAGAAATATTTTTGGTTTTACTGATTATATAGGCTTGGTGATTTAATTTAAGACAATTAATAAATTGCTGATAATTAAGTGGTATTAGTATTTTACGCTTGGCGTAAAACATAATTGAAGGCTTTCTTAGATCATAAATTAAGATTGGGACTTGATTATTGCTTAATGCTACAGCAAAATTCTTAATTGGTAATTCCCAAATATTGCTGATTAAGCCATAGCCCGTAAAGCCAAAATAGGTAATAGATAAAATACTAAATAAACAAAACATAATTATACTTATTTTTTTTTGTTTGTTAAAACTTAAGACTAAACAGATTAATGTAGCCATAAAGCCAATTGCTAAGTAATTTAAGATAAAATCATTTATTTGGGGAGTGGTATCACGTAATTTATAAAAATATTTGGGTAAGATAAAGTAACTTGCGCCAAAAATAATATTTAAAAAAGTACAACTGCCAATAAATTCTTTATTGGTTAATTTTGGTAAATAATAACTTAAAAGTATCGCGGCAAAAGGATAGGCAGGAAGGGTATAGGGGATAAGTTTAGAGACGCTAATACTAAAAAAGGCTATTGTTACAACCAGTTGAATCAAGCATAATAAAATTATTTCTAAATCTGGATTTTGTTGAATTAAATTATTTATTTTTATAGGAATAGTGATTATTAAATTTTTAATAGCTTTAATCCCAGTGAAATAGTTATTTCTTAGTTTAAAGTCTTTAAAGATTTTAGCTAATATTACTGGAAAAAATATCGACCAAGGTAAAAAGCCTAAACAAAAAACCACTAAATGATACCAGCTTTGACCTTTATGAGCATCAACTACTCCAGTAAAGCGTTGAAAATTTTCCCGGATAATAAATTCTTTGAAATAGGCTCCATTTGTTATATAGATTTCCATAATATACCAGGGTAAGGCAAGCCCTAAAATTATTAAACTAGCCTTAACAATATTAATTTTTTTAAAGACAATGATTAATTCGCCTTTTAATAAATAAAAAATACTTAAACTTAATCCTGGCAGGACTAAACCTACTGGCCCTTTAGTCATAATGGCTAAACCAATCATTATAAAGCTAAGATACGGTGTTTTTGCTTCTTTTAAAGAAGTATAAAAATTTATGACAGCTATAGTAATAAATAAGGTAAGCGGCATATCGGTTATTGCTTGCCGGGATATGGCAATAAATAGTGGCGTTTGACTTAAGATAAGGCAAAGCCATAAAGCTGTTTTTTTGTTTAAATATTTATAGGTAAATATAGTCGTAAATATTAAGGTGAGATAACCAGCGGCAGCTCCAGGAAATCTAGCGGCAAATTCATTTATGCCAAATATTTTATAACTTAGAACCATTGCCCAAATGTCTAATGGTGGCTTCGTAAATCTAGTTACATAGTTTAAACTGGTAGTTATATAATCATGACTTTTGAGCATTTCCAAGGCTGGTTCAGCATATAATGCTTCATCTGGATTAAATAAGGGATATTTGCCTAAATTTGTAAAGAAAATTACACTTGCCAAGAGTAGCGCAAAAATTACTGCTAAAATAGAGCCAGATGAATTTAATTTTGGAAAAATTAATTTTGTTGTCATAATCATTTTTATAGTATGAGGATAATTATAAATCATGGAAGTTTCAAAAAGATTAAAACAAATTCCCCCTTATGTATTTGCGCAAATTGATCAAAAGCGTCAAGCTCTTGTTGCGCAAGGAATAGATGTTATTAATTTAGGTATAGGTGATCCTGATGGCCCAACCCCTAGTCATATTGTTGAAACTGCTAAACAGGCCTTAGATAATCCAGTTAACCATCATTATCCACCATTTGGCGGAATGCCGGAATACAAAGAAGCTATATCAGCATGGTTTTCTTCACGGTTTAAGGTAAATTTAAATCCCAAGACGCAAATTACTTCATTAATTGGTTCTAAGGAAGGCTTGCATAATACTATTATGGCATACATTGATGCTGGTGATCTGGCTTTAATTCCTGATCCAGCTTATCCGGTTTACCGAACTTCAACAATTTTAGCAGGTGGCGAAACTTATTTTATGAATTTAAGTGAAGAAAATGATTTCTTGCCAGATTTAGACGCAATTCCGCCAAATGTTCTGAACTCAGCTAAATTAATGTTATTAAATTATCCTAATAATCCAACGGCAGCTGTTGCTGACTTGGCTTTTTTTGAAAAGATAATTCACTTAGCCAAAAAGCATGACATACTCATTGCACACGATTTAGCCTATTCAGAAATGACTTTTGACAATTATAAAGCGCCATCAATTCTGGAAGTGAAAGGAGCTAATGAATATGCTATTGAGTTACATTCTTTATCGAAAACTTATAACATGACAGGCTGGCGTATTGGCTTTTTAGTAGGGAATGAAAACGCTGTTAAGGCTATTGCCTCACTCAAATCTAATGTTGATACGGATATATTTAAAGTAGTCCAGTTAGCAGCAATTAAGGCTTTAACTGGTCCTATGGATCATATCCAAACCTGTAACGATATTTATGTAAGTAGACGTAATCTAGCTATTAATGAATTAAAAAAACTGGGCTGGGGTGATGTCAAGCCCAATAAAGCAACTTTTTATATGTGGCTTAAAGTACCTAAATCTATGACTAGTGCTGATTTCTGTACAAAAATGCTTGAAGAAGCCCATATCGTAGTGCCACCAGGTACAGCTTATGGTCCATATGGTGAAGGCTATTTCCGTATTTCACTATGTGTTAGTGAAACCAGATTAAAAGAAGCATTTGCAAGGATGAAAGCTAAAAATATTTATTTTGATAATGCTAGTGTAGCATCACGTTAAGTTTCAGCTAATCAAATCTCGATTAGTATTAAAAATGATCGCTGACACATTTCTTAATGATAATAGCAATTACGTTCCATCAAATTTTAATTAGTATTGAATTTGAGTTAGACATTTAATTTTTTAGCAAAACCTCGACTGTTGGTATTATCTTTCAAAGCCTAAATCAGGAGCTAAATTAGGTGAAACTACTGACTTGTTATTTAAGGTAGCTGCATAAGCGGATCCATAATTTGATGATGTCGAAGCAGGTTGAATACTTGAAATATTTAGTTTGTGTTCAATTACGCTAGAAGCTGGATGGTTGGGATTAGTGAAGGTCTGACTGTGACTGGCTGGAGCTAAATATGGTTGGGTTGGCGCAACTCCTTGATTCGGTACTGGAGCTGTCAGAGATTGACTTGGTTGGGATATGCCAAAATTGGTATCATTAGATTGAGGCATTTGGTTGGTATTTATTGAAGTCTGATTTTGAGCTAAATTATTTCCGGCTACACTACCTTGATTCATAAAATGACTCTGAATATTTAAGTGTTGGCCAGGGAAAATAAGACTTGGATTAGAACCTATGACTGATTGATTGTCAGCATAAATACTTTTCCAGTCGGTAGCATTGCCTAATTGAGATTTGGCAATATTCCATAAGTTGTCGCCAGGATTTACCGTATAACTTATTGTTTGGTTAGCTGCATCAGTACTAGCTGCAGCCATATCGTTAGGTAAATTTATCATGGTACCAGGACGAATAAGATCCGGATTACTGCCTAAAATATTTTGATTCATTTCATAGATTTTTTTCCAGTCTAAACCATTACCTAAATGAGATTTAGCAATATTCCATAAATTATCACCAGTTTTAATTTCATAGCTAAAATTATTATTTCCTTCATTAGTTGATTCAGCAGTTTTGGCATTTTGATCAGTAACTTGACTGTTCATCTGATCATTAACTTGATGCTGTTGGTTAATTTCCGGATTTTGGTTATTTATATTTGCTTCGGGTTTGGCGATTGGGGGATTTTGATTGATAGCATGAGCCTTGGATACTGATTTTAGTGGAGATATTTCTTGCGTTAATTTTGATGTTTTAGATAACGTATGGTTAGATTCTTTAACACCAGGGTTAGTTTGACTAGAACTTTGACTATTTACTGAAGTTTTATTTACCAGGTGTGGCTCTTTAATACTTGTCGAATTAGCTGAGGTTTTATTTAATAGATTAGTATCTTTAAGATTTAAGTTGTTATGTTGTAAATTTTTTGGATCCAGGGATAATTCTTTAGCCTCTAATTCTTTAACGGGGCTGGCTGATTTAGCTGTGGCATTAGTTTGGGAATGATTTGGATTTGTATGAATTGAATTATCCGTGGGGTTTGACATATTATTAGTATCGGACCAAGGTTTAAATCCGTCATTAGCTGTATTAGCGTCAGCGATGAGATTATTTTCGCCTAACTTACTACTAATTTCACCCGATGGACCATAAGTGGTGGATGGGGTGGAGCTGTTATGACTGCCCAGTTTGAGCTCATAGCCGGCCCAGTTAGATGATGATATCGTACTATTATTGGTTGCGTTGCCACTGACCAATTGTTGTCTGGATAATGATAGACTTGAATTGCTATTTAAATTATTGCTTGAACCAGAATTGGTTAGATTATTAGTTGAGGCGCTAATTTTATCAAAGCCAATTTTACCACTAGCTATATTAGTATTAAAACTATGTTCAGTAAATATTGGCTTGCTATTCATTAATTCAAATGATTGATTAGGGCTCACTTCTTCAACTTCACATATTTTTGGACTTAAATTGTCAGTTTCAAATAAGGCTTTGGTTGGATTGTCATGGCCAGCTAAATATATAAAATGGGTTGAGCCAGCCGTCTGAATATTTGTCGGACTGTCCAGACTATAATGTAATTGACTAAATACAGGTGCGTCATGGGGAATTAGACCCAAATTGATTGCATCATGACCCATTAAAGTACTATGGTTGAATAGATTATGCCTATCTAAGGAATTAGAGTCAGCTAATCCAGTATGTCCAGCTAATCCGGCTGTAGTTGTGGAATGAGAATCGGTATGTAATATATTAATCTGATGTAAAAAATCTAAATCTAAAGCAGGCATAAAAAATGCGCCAATAGCTTCGAACATAGAATTAATAAAACCAATATGACCAGGTAGACGCATAATTATCTGCAATAAAGGTGATATTGCTTCTTTGGCGGCATTTAGAGCTAAAGAAGCTTTATCCGCTATAAGCGTTGCTCCACTGGTTAAGTTTTTTTCTGGACTCAAGGCAAAGACCTGCCTTGACAATTGAGCTGATTCCAGATTGGTATGGATGCTCGTTGAGGAAAAATTATAGGTATCTAGTGGTGGTGATTTGAAGAAATTTTCCGACATAAATTAAGTTACCTTTGCTATAATTATATTTAAGCCTTAAGTAACAAAGATGTAAATACCTTTTATGGGAAGATTCCCACTAATGTATTAAAATATTATGGGCAATTTACGAAAAAAATTTAGTTGAGGACTGTAAAAATTATCATGTTATATTCATTATCTAGATTGTTAAATATATTATTGGTTCTATTTTTAAATTTTTCTGTCGGCGGGGAAAATCTTTCGGCCTTTGGTCAGGACAGTGATAATTCTTTAACCTTAAATACTAATACCCAATTTAACCAAGATTTGGATCAATATTTTAATGAAAGTAATTCGGGTAATTTTAAGAAAGTTTTAGCTGATTTGTCTGCAATGATTAAACTCAATCCAAATTTAGATATAAATAAATTAAATGAAGTTAACCCTAATTTTAGTAAGTTCAAAATCAAATTACTTAATCAATCTATAAATAAGTCTTTTGTATCTAAAATTTGGCTTTTTACCAATATTGCGCAAAAAAATCTTATTTTGATTGAATTAAGTAAAGTTGTTGAACATAAGGTTTTGGCTAAGCATAAAATGCATGTTAATAAAAATCTTAATACTGTCAGTAAACCCGTTATCGCTAATTTCCTTTTAGAATTACCTAAAAATATAACTTTTAGTGATGCTCATTGGTATGTTCAAATTAATGATATTCCGAAAGCCAATTTAACTGGAAAAATACCAAATCTTAAAGCATCTGAAAAAAATACTGATACTAATTTGGTTTTAGTGGTGTCGGGAAACAATGAGCAAAATGAAAAAATTTATCTTAAAAGTTATAAATTAGTCAATGGGTTATTAATTAATAATTCAATTGCTTTTGAGTGTTTACCGCCAAATCTAAATGAAAATTTTACCGGTACAGCTAAATTTGATGATAAATCAATTGATTTAAATTTGGCTAGTTTTAATAGTAAAGAATTTAAAGAAGGAATTAATGCCTTAACTAATACCTATTCTTTAAAATTATATTGGTTGAAAGATAAATTTTCATTTAATGTTGATCTAAATCCAGATTCACCAAATTATCCAGCTACTGAATTTATGAATGCTTTAGCAAATAATAATATGCAATTAGCAAAGTCCTGGCTTAAAGACCCTAGTTTAATCTCAATTCCTAAATATGCAAAATTAATTCAAGATAAACAGATAAATATCTATAAATTAATTAGCATGGCTAAAGTTAATAGTACCAAAAACAGATACCGAATTATTACTGGTAAAGTTGATGATTTAATTATTGATGTCGAGAAAAATAAAACGCGTTGGTTTGTTACAGCTTTATTTTTAGCCAAGCCAGACAATTCACTTAAAGCATTAACGCAAAACATCTTAAACTAGTTAAGTCAAGAGGTTAAAGGTCTTAAGAACTTGGGCATAACTTATATAGTAAATAACCATAGAGAGCAGCATTGTCAAGTATTGATTTGAGTAATTTAAATTTTAGCAGTAATTCTGATAACGATGGAAGTGAAAACCATGCGGTTACATCTACTTGTGCCTTTCAAACCTATACTTATAAAGATAATATTTTTTTCAATCTTGATAAATTAATTGAACAGGGTAAAAGTCTTGATGGAATCGTAATTGATTTGTTAAATGTTGGGTTTTCCATAACTATGGAAGAAATGGTTAAATTTAGTATTTATGCTAAAAAACTTTTAAAACAACAAGGTGTATTATTATTTGTTAAATATGATGGTGCAGTTACCTTTAGTAAAGATGAAGCTAGTGGTGCGTTAAATTTTAATGCATATGACAGTCCATCCGGTATCTTTACCAGATATCCAATGTTAGCTAATCATGTTTGTGCTACAGTTAAAAATATTGATCGTAGGCGCTGGCATGCTGGCAGTACTTCTTTAGCTAATCATATTTTATTTAATTCAATTCCCGTATTAACATCCAAAGGATCGATTGCAAAGTCTAGTTTTGGCTTGCCAACTCAGCTTAATTGGATAATTCAATTAATTGATAATTATTCAACTGTTGAAAGTATTATTGCCCAGATGGAAAAGAATCAAAGAATTGAATCTGATGAAGTCTTAAGATTAATTCAAGAAATTGAAAGCTTAGGTTTGATTTTCCCAATGTTTAAACGGGTTCAATTTTTATCAGCCTGTTATCGTAATCGTAAACCTTTTAGACTTGGTCGTTACCTTGTCGCTAGTGGGATTTTGTCTGAAGGTCAATTACAGGAATTACTCGAAAAGCAAGAAGAAGAGGGTTGGGGTAAAGCGCAAAAGACATTTCTGGGAGTTCTGGCTGTTCGCGCTGGATTTATTAGTACAAGGGAGTTAGAAGTTCTCCTTGAAGATCAATATCTTTATGGTGGATATAATAAAGTTAGTGATAATGCAAGCGGAAATAATAAGTTAAGTAGTTTTGAGGCGATGAAGGATTCGATGATGGGCAGTTTAAATGCTATTGAACCATCAAGCCTATTGCAATCATTAGCTACTGCTGGTAAAAGTGGGATGTTAACTGTAGAAAATTTAAATAATATTATATTAATTAAATTTGCTAATGGTAAAGTAACCCATGCTAAATATGCTAATTTTAAAAGTAATGATGCAATTGTTCAGTTTTTAATGTCTTGGAGTGAAGGTATTTTTATTTTCAAAGATAAGGCAGATAATAAGGAACTTGATGCCAGTTGTAAATTAGAAGGGCAATTGGATAAATTATTATTAGATTGTGCTGTACTGAAAGATGAAGGTCAAAAATTTATCAGTGAATTACCGGCTGGATTAAAAACCGTTTTAGAAAGGGTTTTTAATTTTAATGAAATATGGACTAGTCAGCGTAATAAGACCATGTTTTATGTTGATGGTAGTAAAATTCCTGAACTTGACAAAGAAAAAATTGAGAATTTAATTAAGTTAATTGATGGTTTTACAACAATTGAGGAAGTAATTAAAAAATTTATCGAATGGAGTGAATTTAAGATTTTAAAAGCTATTCAGTTTTTGTTATTTAATAAACTCTTAAATATTCAGCAAGCTAGTTTATATCAGCCACTGTCGATTTTTCAGTCTATTGTTGTGGAATTAAAAGAAATTATTGGGGTTAAAGATAATAAGGCAATTTTTTCAGATTCAAACATACTAATAACTAATATACTTTCATTAGTTAATG
>DAHXLC010000177.1 GCA_027371815.1 Candidatus Melainabacteria bacterium
TATTAAATACCGTTAAAACTTTATCCAGAATAAGCTCATTAACGACAAAATCAGTTTTTAACATAGGTATTTTGACTCAAATCACTTATTAGACAGCCTATTAGTAATAAATTTTATAAATAAATCAGAAATTTAATTTGCTTATTATAAATTTAAGTTATATTATAAGAATATAATGAAATTGTTTTAATTTGCACAAAAATTAATCTAAAATTTCATTAAATTTTAATATTTATTTAAGTTAGTTAAAAAAATATTAATTTTATAGTATAATATACATATGTATGGGATTTGCAAGGTAAAAATCACATGACTGAAAAATTAAGCAAAAAAGCAAAATTAGAAAAAAAACTTGGCAAATCAGTTATTGATATTGCCTTAAAATTACCTACCTTAATGGATGATATTGACAAAATTGAAGAAGCCGGTATCAAAATAAAATTTATTGATGGACCTTGCAAAGCTTATTATGACAAACGCAAACGTACAATATTTATCGGTAAATGGTGCCCACGTAACTATAAATTAATTAGTATTGCTCATGAATTTGTTCATGCCATCTTGAACCCAACGCAAGATCCTGTTCCTGGTAAAACTGGGCGCAAAGAATTTATTGAACGCTGTCTTGAAGAAGAAACTATGGCCATTATTCACGAAATTAATATTGTTAAAGAACTAGTAAAAGCCAATGTTAAAATTGATAATAATGAGTTAGAATGGCTCAAACGCTATGAAGAGGGTGGCAAGAAAGCTATTTATAAAGCTTTAAAGACTACCATTACTTCAACCACTGGTGAAGATTACCCTGAATATTATGGTGGCTGGTATGATGAATCAATACCAGCACGTAAACGATTACCTTAAAATTATTGATTAATTAATATCATAAAGATAATTGGGTAATTGATCATAAACATCAATTTCAAATGGCTCGCTATTCAAACTGACAGAATCGGGAATTAGTTTAGTTAATTCATTGGCAATATTAACCGCATCAGGTAATTGCGAACTCAAATGAATAGTTTGATAATTTATTGGCAGATAATGCCCGTCAACAACCTTGATTTCACCTTTATTTATTAAATGATTAGCCTGACTGATAATTTCAACAGCAGTTTTAAGCTTGGCCTTAGGATGACTTTCGGGTAAAAGTACTAAATTTGCATCATAAACTCGGTCAATAATGACTTCCCCAGCAACGCGTATATCAGCTCTTTGACCGGCGGTAACCAAATTTTCTGAACTAGGCCCGATTAAGATTAACCACTTATCAAATTCAGCTACAGCCTTGGCGATAGCAGTGGTAATGCGTAAATCATTAAGCATCTGACGATACAGATAGCCAACCGGACGAACCTGCGTAATTTCTAATCCATTAGCTTTAGCCATACCATACAATGAACCAAGTTGAAATAAAATGTAAGATCTTATTTCACTAATGGGTAAATTAATTTCACGATGGCCTAAACTTACCATATCGGGCAACCCAATTAGTGCACCTAAACTATGTCCATATTGCTTAACTTCATTTAGACAAGTTTCAATTAGGACAGGATCTCCGGCATGCATACCACAGGCAATATTAACTGAAGTCACATAGGGCAATAAGGCTCGCTCACCTTCCAGACGAAAAGGTCCATAACCCTGACCGGAATTAGTATTGATATCCAGGCCTAAGGTATAACAATACTGGCTTCTCGTTTGATTGGCCGGATTAGGCATTTTAGCTTTAATATTAGAGGAATATTTGAACCGTTTCATAAATTTATTAGTATATAAGACTCAAACTATTAATTTTACTGCAATAAATTAAATTTTGCTTGATTTATTTTAAAGTTTAATTATAAGTTAAACTAGACTCATTGCTTAATTAAAAAAAAAACGTCATAATAACATTAAAAGAATTTTAACCAAAAAAACAATAAGGCTATATAGTCAACTGCTGTTTTTCATTATCTTAATCGACAAATTATGAAATTTAAATTAACAAAAATAAAAAAAAATCCCAAATTGCTTTGGACTATTATCCTGGCAATTTACTTATTATCTGGGCGCAGTATAAATGCTCAGTTAAAATTTGGGAATTTTGACGAAAAGCCAAGTTATTTAAGAAATGAAGGCTTAAAATCTTATTTTAAAGGCGACTTAGATACAGCCTTTACTTATTTCCAGCGCGCCATAAAACAATCAATAAAAGACTTTGGGGAAAATTCAATTTATACGGCTGATTTATATTTTGAATTAGCTGAATTAGCGCTTAAATCAGGAAAATTTCAAAGCGCAGAAAACAACCTTAAAAACGCTGCTGAAATAAATCCCAATTCAATTACCTACCATTTAAAATTGGCCAAAGTCCTCCAACTAAGACATAAACCGGAACAAGCCTTTCAAGAAATCAGCCTGGCTCTAGCCAAAAACAAGTCTTCACTAGAAGCTCATGCAGCAATGATTAACTTCTTAACAGAACAAGGCATGTCAGTGACCGCTAATCAAGAAAGTATTGTTTATAATTATCTAAAAACCAAAAATTCCGATGAAAATATTTTACTTGGCGCTCTTGTTCCTGCCAATGCCCCTAATAACAATTCGCTCAAGAGCAAAGAATCAATAACCAGTCCCTCAAATGATTCAAATAAAGCTAAGGCAAGCAATGCAAAACCAATAACTAAATCAATCGCCAATCAAAATGAAACCAAAGCTAAAGTTCAACCTTTGGTTAAACCAGTAGAAAAGCCAAAATCAGATGCTCCGAAACAAAATACTACTGACAAATTAATTAAATCAGCCAAAACAATAAAAAGCAATAACCAGTTAGCTAAAACTAATATCAAAACTAAACCCAAATCACTCAAAACAAAATCTGGATTGGTACCACCTCCACCACCAACCATACCAAGTGTACCACCAACCACACCCATTGTTCCAGCACCAAGTCAAAATATCAAACTTGATACCAAAGTAAAAATAAAGCCATTGACTGATAATAATAAAACTAGCCCTGAGACTAAACCGGTCAAAACTACTGCGCCAAAACCAACCACAACTGAGCCTAGTAATGAAAACAAAAGCGGTGATGAGGCTGATTTTATGCTTGAATGGGGTTCCGTCAAGAAGAAACATTAACAAATTAATCCTGATTACTGTTCATATTTTTGGCTAAAGCCTGTTTTTGCAATTGGTTTAAGACCTGTCTAACATTTAAAAAATCAAGTAATATTAAATTATCCATTTGATTCTTGATATTAATTAAATCATTGAAATCACTTTTAATATTTTCATTAGTTGCTGTAACACTAAACATATCATGCTTAATTTTAGCCTTTTGTAATTTATAATTTTTTTTCAGAATGAGCATTTGCGGTAAATTCATTTCCCGCGATTTAACAATCGTAGCTTTCTGTTCAGCTGATAAATTTAACTTGCTCAAATCAATTTGCATCCGGCTCAGCAAATAATGCCCACTTAATACATCATTATTAGCTGAATTACTTTTAGCCGCAAACGTAAAATTCGCCAAGGAATTTAAAGCCCAAATCATTATAAATAGCTGGCGAAAACGCTTGTTTTTCGAAAATACTTTAAAATTTAAGTGCATAAAAACCATCCTTATTTGTATCTATTCCAATTTGATCCATTATAAATTCATCTTGATTTTCAATTGGCCAATCCATTTTTAAAAGTTTTTTATATTCATTTTTTGGACTAGTTATACTTTGCGAAACAAAATTACGATTAACTAAATTTTTCCGAAAAATAATGTTTTGCATAACAAAGGCTAAAATTATACATAAAAATATGATTGCAACCAATGGCTGAAAGTTATTACTATGATTAATTTTTGCCAACTTAATTCGATTTAAAGAATGCCTGACATCAATAAATACATTTGGTGAGACTTCCTTAATTAGCCGGATACAATCCTTTAGAGCCAACTGCTCTTGTCTGCATATCGAACAGGATTTAAGATGAGTTTCAATTTTAAATTTAAGGCGGTTATTGACACAGCCATCAATATAGCTATTCAATTCCTTTATAATATTTGCACAGTCTGACATAAGCTATCCCTCACCATAAGTAAAGTTGTATTTTTTAATTGATTCACGAATTTTATTGCGTCCATAACACAATCTTGATTTAATTGTCGTTATCTCAACATTTAAAATTTTAGCTATCTCTTTATAGGTATACCCATCAATATCATGTAAAACGATAACCTGTTTATATTTTAAAGGTAAGTTTTTAACAACGTCTTGAACAATTTGAACTTTTTCTGCTTGTTCTACATAGTTAACATCATTACATCCTAGCTGTTGAATATTCTGATTAAAGCCAATTTCATCAAATGAGATCATCTGCCGAGGTAATTTGCGCTGCTTGTATCTTAAAAAATCAAAACAAACATTACGGGTAATACTAGTCATCCACGGCAGAACTGCTTTTGCTGATTTTAATTGATTTATGCCTTTAATTACTTTAATAAAAGTTTCTTGGATTATTTCTTCAGCTTCATCCTTAAGTCCGACATGTTTTAAGACATAGCGTAGTAAATAATATTTATATTTTTGATAAAGCGTATCAAAATTTAAAGAATTAAAATCTAAATCCTGAAAATCATCATTTCCTTTACTTATATTCGGATTAATAATTTCAGAATTGTTATTTTCTTTACTTAGATCATTATGGCTAAGTACATGATGGTCATTATCTTTAGCTATATTTTTATCGATAACTATTAGATTATCATTTTCATCAGTAATATTATTATTAAACGCTTTCAAAATATGCTCCAAAAAATATTAAATTAAATAAGCAAATTAGTATTAAACCAATTGTTTATTTATCTAGCAATTTTTTGGCTAATTTAGACCAGGGATAAAAGAAAATTATGGTATTTAAGATTAATTTTTCAAAAGCCTTATCATTTTTAATTTGAGCAATTTTAAATAAAAACCAAAGCGCTTGCCAATTGGCCGGATCAATAAACAAGGCTTTATTGAGATTTTCTCTAGCTTCAATAATTTTATTTAATTTTATTTCACATAAACTTGCATTAACTAAAACATTAACATTGTCACAAGCTAATTTTAGACTAGCTACGACCAAGGGCAACACATTATCCGACTGACCATCATAGGCATAAAGAACAGCTAAATCCGAGTAAATTAGCCCAGTCAAATCTTCATCCTTATAAAATTTAGCCAGGCTCAAGGCTTTCGATAACAAAATATAACTAGTTTTATAATGTTCACGACGGTTTAAATCATGACCCATTATTCTTCTTAAATTACCTAATCTTTCAATAGCAATAATGTTATTATGATTATTTTTACCAGCCTTAATTAAGGCTTCTTGATATAAAGATTCACTTAAGCGATAATTTCGTTGATAAAGTAACGCTTCATTACCTTGATTAATTAACTTAGCAAATGGTGACTGACTAGTTTCATTTTTAATTAAACTTATACAATGCTTTTTTTGATCTAATACCAAAATATAATCTTTAAGAAATTGATTGCTTAAAATCCCACTATATTCCTCATTGGCCATTGCTACTGCCGTATTTTGGCAAGGATAGCGAAATCCAAGCAAAGGCAATAATAAGTCACCAATACGGACATTTTTAAAATTTAAAATAGTCATTTGTTTAGGCTGGTTATTTAAATCTAAGGCCAAAATTTTACTGGAATAGATATTTGTCACATCACCTAAAGGCGCAATTGTATATTTCAGATAATTAAATTTTGCTCCAGTATCAAGCAAAAGCTTCATTGAAGTAGAATTATTGTTATTAACTGGTAGCTGCGCTTCAATAATCGGCAAAGTATTTGACCAAGGCCAAACATTAACTATACTATCAAGATTATCCAGATTAAATGAAATTGTTTGCTTGTTATAATCAATAGCTACACGAGCATCAGTAAAAATATCCAAACCAAAAACAATGTTTACATCATTAGACTTTACCAGATTATCTAAATTAGCTAATTGAAAGGTAAAATTTGCCAATTTTAAATTATCTATTTTAAGCTGATCAATTTGGATCTTAGAAATTACAAAATTATTTTGGTTTGCATTAGTAATTTTCATTAAATTATTGGCATAGGCAAATTTAGTATCAATAACTGAATTTTTAAACGCCGATGAAAAAACAGCTTTAACCTTAGTATTATTGTCCAGCTCACAGTCAATGATAATTTCATTATCCCTAAACTTAAATGGTACAATAAGTGATTCTGGTTTTAGTAAACAATCATTACTAACTATTTTATAATCAATTTGATAATCTTTATTTCTAGCAATTGCTTCATAGGGAAAATTTACTTGTCCATTTTTTTTATAATCAATCAATTCAACTACATTAGTTTCAATACCAGGTTGGGAAAAAATAATTTCTTCAACTAAGTAATTTTGTTGATTTACAATTAAAGTAACATTATCATTATTATTTACATGTTCTTTAATTAAAAATACTGGTTGATTATTATGCTTGGAATCACCCAGATATAATAAATTAGCTTTATTATTTACAACTGTACCGAGGATAAATTGCGCCTTAATTAAATAAGCCAATTTAGTAAATATCGCATTAGCCATTACATTATCTTTAGGTAAATTAGTAAATAACCCATTGTTATATTCAAGAATTTTAGGTAAATCATTAAATTCCGAATAGGTCTTATCGGCCGTAACACTAACCCGAACATTATTTTGTCTTATCTTGAAGTCGAGCTTAAATAAAAAATGTTTATCTTGATAGCTAATTTGCAAATTTCCGGATTGACTATATTCATCAGCCATTAGAGCTGTCAGATTGCTATAGTTTTCCCAAAGGCCATTGAAAATTTGTAAAGTCAAATCAGTCGAATTACTTTCATTACTACTTGGAATTAAAGTATCAGCGAAACCACAATTAACAAAATTAACATAAAAAATCAAGCTAATAAAAGCGATTAATTTATTTACTGATTTCATAATTTGGTATTTTGATTTCTGACAAAGTTTTCTGCAAATTATATACTTTAACCATTTGTTCAATTAAGTCAGTAACATAACTAATCGGAATTTGTGTAGCCGAATCACTTAACGCCTTATCAGGATCCTCATGCACTTCCATAAAAATTCCATCACATCCCGAAATAATTGCCGCCTTAGCTAAAGTTGGGATATATTCTCTTTTACCACCAGTCTGATTACCATTAGTTCCTGGCATTTGCAAACTATGGGTAGCATCATAGATAACGGGAACGCCAAATTCCTTCATAATTGGTATCGAACGAAAATCGACAACCAGATTATTATAGCCAAAACAGCTGCCACGCTCAGTTACCATAATATTTCTATTACCAGCATCGTAAGCTTTTTTAATTGAATGCTTAATTTCCTGAGGCGACAAAAATTGTCCTTTTTTAATATTAATAGCCTTACCAACTTTACTAGCCTCATAAATCAAATCAGTTTGACGACATAAAAAAGCTGGTATCTGTAAAACATCTACAACTTTGGCAGCAGGTTCACATTCACAGGTTTCGTGAACATCAGTTAAGGTTTTAAGGTTTAGCACATTTTTCAACTCATTCATCATGCCTAAGCCTTTTTTAATACCAGGTCCTCGATATGAATCAATCGATGTACGGTTAGCTTTATCAAAAGAGCATTTAAAAGTAAAATCAAGATCATAACGCTTACTGATATCACTTAAAAATTTAGCAGTATTGTACATTAACTCATAGGATTCCATAACACAGGGTCCAGCTATCAATATCATTTTTGGCGATGCCACAGGATTACTCATGAAAAACTTAAAAACTCCTTAAAAACTTATTACTTGATTGAGAAAAATTGTCAGTAAATGTGATAGACCAGTAACATGGTTAATTAACATTTTGGTACGCAAATAACTAATTAAAAATTAATACTATCAAAACGCTAAAAATTATACAAGAATATCTCAATTCAAAATAGGACTTGTCAATATTTTAATATCGGGAATTTAGATATTTAACTAGTTTATAAACTGTATAGCCAGCCCTTTGACTAACAGGCATCACTAACCCTTCTTTTATAGCTAAGGTCAACGGCCCGCGCAATGCTTTAATTTTTTTTATCTGTCTAGATCCACCAGCCATTTCTGGTAAAGTTAAACCTAATGGATATTTTTCTAGCAATTTAACCACTTTGTTGTCAGGGGTTTTAATTGGCTCAACTTTACTCTTATTATTACTAGATTCCATAAAAATAAATATTTAAACTATGAAAGGAAATTGAAAATTAAGTTACAGTTTTTCATAATATATAGATTATAACCTAGAAGTTGTTTATATTATAGAAATTAAAAAAGTGGAAACCTTGGAAATTTAACAAATTTAGTTAAATTTACCGTACCTTTAAATTACTGTTTTAAAGCTGGACGAAAAAATGAGTGTTGGTTCTTTTGTATTTATGTTACACAGTCATTTGCCTTATTATCGCAAAGCTGGTATGTGGCCATTTGGCGAAGAAAGTTTATATGAGTGTATGGCCGAAACCTATATTCCACTCCTTGATGCAATCGACGAGTTATGGCAGGAAGGAATACCAGCAAAACTCACCATTGGTATCACACCAATATTAGCTGAACAACTTGCTGATGAACACTTAATTAAAGGCTTTGAAACCTACGTAAATGAGCGCATTGCTCAATCGGCAATCGATGAAAAACGTTTTAGCGTTATGGGTGAAGAACCTCAACCAAAATTACACCATCTGGCTAAGTTTTATCTTAATTGGTGGACTAAAATCAAAGGCAATTTTGAAAATAAATGGCAAAAAAATATCTTGGCTGGATTTAAAAAATTCCAGGATTTAAATGCCATAGAAATAACCACATCAGCAGCTACTCATTGCTTTTCACCATTAATTGGCCGAGATGAATCCTTAAAAGCGCAATATCAAACTGGTGTTGAAGCCTACAAAAAACATTTCGGCACAAGTCCTAAAGGTGCCTGGTTACCTGAATGTGCCTATCGTCCGGCTCAAAATGGTAGGCCCAGTATTGATAAATGGCTGCATGAATTTGGCTTAAATTACTTCTTTACTGAATCAACAGTAATTAAAGGTGGACAGTCAGCACAAATGCGTAGAGTATTTGGACCTTATGGTACGATTGAATATCTGCCAGTAACCAATCAAAAAGCTACGGGTCATGATACCTATGAAGCCTATTGGTTGAAGGATTATCCAGTAGCGGTTATGGGACGCAACGAAATTTGTGGCTATCAAGTTTGGTCAGCTGACCATGGCTATCCTGGTGATGGCGAGTATCGTGAATTTCATAAGAAAGATGACAAATCAGGTTTGCATTACTGGAAACTAACATCAACTAAAACTGACTTAGGTGATAAAGAATATTATAATCCCGAATCAGCTTTATCGAGACTTAGTGAAAACAGCGATCATTATGTTGGTTTAATCCAACAAACATTAACTGACTTCTATAAAACCAATTCGAAACCAGGCCTTATAATGGTTAGTTTTGATACAGAATTGTTTGGCCACTGGTGGTTTGAAGGAATTAGTTTTATCAAAGATGTTATCCGTAAATTAAAAGCTTATACTGCTGTAAATGTTTATACCGCATCTGAATATCTAAAATTACATCCACCTACTCAAGCTATTGCCTTGCCAGAATCTTCTTGGGGAGCTGGTGGCCATTATCAAGTATGGTCAAATAATGACACACAGTGGATGTGGCCAATAATACATGAGTGTGAAGATAAAATGCAAGAATTAAGCCAACAACATAATTCTAATACGGATCCTTTGAAGGAAAGAGCCTTTAAACAGCTTTTACGTGAATTATTATTAATTCAGTCCAGTGATTGGCCATTTTTAGTCACCACCGGACAAGCTAAACAGTATGCCATTGAACGATTTAACGATCACTGTGACCGGTTTAATAAAATTGTCAAAATGATTAAGGATAATAATATCAATGAGGAAAAGCTTTCGCAAATAGAGAATATTGACAATTGTTTTCCCCATATTAAAGCGGATTATTTTAGCTTAGCCTAACCAGTATTTTACTGATGAAGTCGTCATTAACAAAAGTAAAGCAAAATTGGCTATCTTACCTTGGCCTGAACCAAAATTTTAACCGAGTTGTCAATTGCACAGCTTTCTTGAGGAATTAAAGCAGCCTTAATATTTCTTCGAGCTAATTTGGCATGTTCATTATATATTTTATATATTCTCGTGCGAAGCGAATATAAGGTTTTCGGTAATTCCATTTTTACGCCCTGACGAACAATCCAGGGTGGCACAGGTATACCAGGTTCTAAATACATCGAAAAATACTGGTTAGGCT
>DAHXLC010000178.1 GCA_027371815.1 Candidatus Melainabacteria bacterium
AATACATTATCACCCATTGCCACAATTTTATCGTTAACAGCTTGGAAAGTAGCTTTGGACTGAACCAAATTAGTTAGCATCGAAGAGAGGGCATCAATAGGAACGACAGTCTCTTCAACATCAACAGTTAAACCCAGGTAGTCGGTTATTTTAACTTCAGGACGCACTTCAAACTTAGCATGCAAATGCAAAGGTTTTCCTAATTCAAATTCACATTTATCAATTTCGGGCTGAGTGATAATATCTAAATTTTCTTGACTAATCGCTTGACCTAAAAGCTTAGGAACCAAAGATTCCAAAGCTTCATACTTAATATAATCTACCCCTAATGTAGTTTCCAGCACTCGCCGCGGAGCTTTACCTGGTCTAAACCCCGGAATTTTAACTTTATGACTTAAAGTTCGGCAAGTTTGCTCATAAGCCCTTAACACTTTTTCGGCTTCAACCTCTAAACCTAATTCAACAATATTCTTACCTTGTTTATCTAAAGTAATTTTCATCATGATTTCCTAAAATAGTAATTAAAAATTAATTTGGTGGTGGAACCTGCACATCAATATGCGTACTGGAAACAATCATACCAACCAAAAGGGCTAAATTAATGGTAAAAAATATCCCAAAGAATAAAGATCCTTGCATAAGCTGCCAACACAATAAAGCTTGACGTGCTGGTAATGTGGTTAGAATTCCAAACCGATTTACGATATAGTAAAAAATCATCGCCCCAACTAAAACGTCACAAACTAATAATAAGGGCATTCGCTGGGGAGCCATCATTGGCACAACCAATGAAACCACTGTAACCAGGGAACAAATTAAGAGAAAATAACTAGTTGCACGATCTGTATCCCTCACTTGAACCTGTTCACTAACAGTTAAATCATTAACATATTTAATACCTTTAAGAAAAGTTTCAACCGCTGATCGTCTCTGGGTCAAATTACCTTTTTCCTCAGTATTGGCTAAGTTTGAATCTTCGGGAAGTTGCGGAATGTTGCTTTCGCCATCATTCTTACTGACATCATCCATTTAAATAGCCTCATAAAATTAGTAAAAAAATAATCTATAATCTGGAGCGGGAGACGAGGCTCGAACTCGCGACATCCTCCTTGGCAAGGAGGCATTCTACCACTGAATTACTCCCGCAACCTCATAAATAATATTATAGAATACTATTTTAATAATATTGTACAATATCAATTTAATAATATTCTACAATATCTTTTTGCGTTTAGCGACTCTTAACAACTTTAATTTTTTGATCTGGTCTTTTCGTCAATCTATTTTCTACTTCAGAGAGTGTATTGACAACCAGATAAGCATTATTAGCGTCAGTTCTAGGCCGATCCCCAGTTATTAAACACTTTACGAAATGTTCACATTCTAAATGAAGTGGCTCAGCATCAGGATAATCAGGATACTCAACAATCATCCGCCCTTCCTTAGATAATGAATGTAAAGCTAATTTATTTTCGCTTTGCGCATCATTTAAAACCGCGCTTTTTAAAGATCCATTAACCGTCAAGCGAACTAATTTTTGCGGATCAATCCAACTATTGCGAACTTGTCCAGGAATAATTTTATGACCCAAATCAAAAGATAAGTCCAAATAAGCCACATCCACTAAACCGTCATTTAACGTATCCCATCCGCCAACTCGATTAACTTCAAGATTATCCGTATCCAGAAGATAACTCATCATGGATATATCATGAGGTGCTAAATCCCACAATACACTCCAGTCACGCCGACCCATGTTAAAATTCATCCGATCAGAACGAATAAACAATAGTTCACCTAATTCACCACTAGCAATTAATGATTTCAAACAATTTACGGCTGGGTGATAAAGCAATAAATGGCCTACCATTAAAATTAGATTTTTTTGCGTAGCTAATTCATCCAATTCAATGGCATGCTTTACATCGCGAGCCATGGGCTTTTCAATATAAACATGTTTATTGGCTTTAAGCGATTTTAAGGCTAAATCAAAATGTGTGTCACTTGGGGTTGCAATTACTACAGCTTTAATACTAGGACTAGCTAAAACATTGTTAAAATCATTCCAGAGTTTTACCTCAGGGAAGTCTTTCTTCACTAATTCTAACCGATAATCACTAACATCACAGACTGCTTCAAGTACGTTTAACTGGTGAAAATTCCGTATTAGGTTTTTACCCCAAGCTCCACATCCAACTACAGCAACTTTGGGTAAATCCAAAGCTCCTCCTCATAATATTTATAATATTATTTCTTTTTATT
>DAHXLC010000186.1 GCA_027371815.1 Candidatus Melainabacteria bacterium
TTTTATTCCTTTATTAAGATCTGTCGCAACACCTTGTTCAATACCAGGTAATCCTGAATTCATAATAACATTAGCCTGGTAAATCCAGTAACTAGTGACATTCCACCAGTTTCTTTAGATAGCGCAGCTCTAGATCCATCAGCAACGGCAGTCAGACCTTTAGCTCGCGATATTCCAGTAAACCCAGTAACTAGTGACATTCCGCCAGTTTCTTTAGATAGTGCAGCTCTAGATCCATCAGCAACAGTAGTTAAACCGTTAGCTAGCGATATTCCCGTAAACCCAGTAACTAATGACATTCCACCAGCTAAAGGATTTACGGGAATGTCACTAGCTAACGGCCTAACTACTGTTGCCGCAGGATTAACAGCAGATGCGCCATCTAAAGAAACTGGTGGAATGTCACTAGTTACTGGATTTACGGGAATGTCGCTAGCTAACGGTTTAACTACCGTTGCTGATGGATTAACAGCAGACGCGCTATCTAAAGAAACTGGTGGAATGTCATTAGTTACTGGATTTACGGGAATATCGCTAGCTAACGGCCTAACTACTGTTGCTGATGGATTAACAGCAGATGCGCTATCTAAAGAAACTGGTGGAATGTCACTAGTTACTGGATTTACGGGAATATCGCTAGCTAACGGTTTAACTACTGTTGCTGATGGATCTAGAGCTGCGCCATCTAAAGAAACTGGCGGAATGTCATTAGTCAAAGGATTTACGGGAATATCGCTAGCTAAAGGCCTAACTACTGTTGCCGCAGGATTAACAGCAGCAGCTCGATCTAATGATGAAGCAGGAATGTCGCTAGCTAAAGGATTTAGCGGCGTAGCACCAGTTACTTGGTCTGAAGCGGTTGTCAGATTTTTGAAACCAGTTTGGTCTACTCTAACAATGCCTGTAGCTTCAGATTCATTAAACAAAACCTCATTAGCTGAAGACGCAACTGGTCTTAAGTTGGGAAGTAATTTAGCACTAGCATCTTCTATTTTCAAACCATTATTACTGACTGAACTTAAAAAAGAGGTGGGGTCTGAACCTAATTTATCTGTTAAAATTCTTAAACCCGAATCAGTTCCTAACGTACTGGCATCAATACTAGTATTAGTTAGAAAATCAGTACTTTTGGCTAAGGCCATATTTACATCAGTCAAAGCTTTGTTCGCATCTGCAACAGCTCTTATGCCTTGAGTCGCTAAATCTGCTTCGCGCACATCGCTGGCAATTTGAGTAGCCTTACCGATTCCCCCAAGACCAATTCCCGTAGATGCAACAAATACAAATATATTGCCAAGAGTTCTACCTCTTTGTAGATTCGATCCATTAAATAAATTGTTCTCAACCTGATGAAATGCCTGAGCAATTAAATGTGGATCATGATAAATTAGGTTGATTGAATGAGCTACACCACCAGCAGTATGTGAAATTGAAGTACCAACACTAAGGTCATTACTGTTACCATATTTTGCAATTTGGTCAATTGATTTTTGGTCTACGTTGCCACCAATGTCAAGAGTCCCGACTACCATACCTTTAGTGCCTTGGTATAAACCTTCACTCATACCAATGGCTAGATTTAAAAGGCTATCCTTTTTAGCATTTTTTTTGTCGGGCGATTTAACGTCAACCTTTGATTTATTAAGTTTTTCCGATTTATTACTTATATTCAATAAATCAAGATTCAAAGTCTTACCGTTTGAACCTTTAGAAAATTCATTACTGATTTTTGATAAATTTACTGAATCTGACATTGTTGATTAGACCTGAATTTTAAAATTTAATTTGGACTCACATTTTAAATAGTTATATAAATTAATACACCCAAAACCAAATATCTAGACTAGGTTATCATTAATTTAATTTCTTTAAGCTAAAAAATCTAGAGTAAATTCACCATTGAGAGTGAGATAAAGATGATAAAATTTAGCTTTTGCTTAGTTGCCAACCTCAAATATACACATCCACCTTTATTAAAATACCCCAAAAACCGGTTGTTTAATCACCTTGGTCTTGAGTAAAAGCTTAATTTTATGGAATTACTTGAATTAATTGAAAATATTCTTAAAAAAGATCCAGCGGCCAAGTCAAAATCTGAAGTCGTACTTTGTTATCCAGGACTTCATGTAATTCTTATTCATAGATTAGCCCATAAATTATGGTTGAAAAATTTTAGAACTTTAGCCAGATTTGTTTCTCAATATGGTCGATTTTTAACCGGTATTGAAATTCATCCTGGTGCGACCATCGGTCGTAAACTCTTTATTGATCATGGAATGGGGGTCGTGATTGGTGAAACAACCGTAATTGGTGATGATGTAGTTCTTTACCAAGGCGTTACCTTAGGTGCTGGATCTCAGGCACGTATGGGTGAACTCACCCGAAGTCAAAAACGCCACCCTACCATTGGCAACAATGTAGTTATTGGTAGTGGCGCTGAAATACAAGGCGATATTACCATTGGTGACAATTCAATAATTGCGTCAGGGTCTATAGTTTTAGCTAATGTTCCTGCAAACTGTGTAGTTGTTGGAATTCCCGGCAGAATAATCTATCAGGACGGGAAAAAAATTGACGAAATCAACAATTTAGATAGTATTACGGCTAAGCTTTTTGAATTAGAAGACAGGTTAAATTATATTAATATATCTAACAGTCAATCAAAAGCATAAATATTAATTTTTTTTAATCTAGATTAAATACTATTTTCTTATGGGTAATAAATAAATAATACTATAATTTTAACTAATACAACTTACTACAACAGAAGGGAAGCTAATAATGCAAAATGCCGAGCTAGAAAAGGCCTTTAATATCCTTACTCAAGCTCTAACGATTACCGAATCCGAGCTAAATGAAGAGATTAATTTGATTCACAAACAAATTGAACAGTTAAAACAAAGAATAATTGAATTAAACAGTCATCAACAATCTCTAACTCATGATAAACAATCGCTACTTGATATGTGTTCTCGTTATAAAGATTCAGTTAGTTCTGCTGCTAAATTTTAAACGCCTAAAATATTATTCAGGCTTAAACTAAGAATTAACTTTAACGGCTTTTGTAATTTTGCTTCTTTGATAGAATTAGAGATTACATATGTCTTTTTTATGTTCATATTGCGAATCTATTTTAAATACAGGAGCTTCGTTCTGTGCCGTATGCTCACGAGCTGTTCCCAATGAAGGCCGTGATGGCAAATTGGCGGTTAAGCACCGAACTAGGCTTACTAATCAAACACTAAGATTAAATCAGATCGAATTGCCTAAGAAAAAATCTTATGCCAAATTACGTAAAGACTTTTCGCAAATTCGTTCCATTCGCAATACGGTAATAGATATGTATCCATTTGTTTTAGTAGGATGTTGTGTAGTATTTTTATTCAACAATTTTAAATGTGGTTCATTATTAATTAATAAAGTACCAATATTAAAGGCTTATTTTTCTAATAATGACAGCTATACATCAAATAATAAATTAAATAGTAATAAATTAAATCCTGACAAATTAACCAAAAAGAAATTGAAAAAAACTAAAACTAAATTGAAAAAAACCAGTTAATTCTTAGTTCTTAGAATAAATTCGGACAGATTTTTTCTGGTTAAATAATTTAAATAAACACCTTGGGGATTATATTGGGTCAGGAGAATTTGTGAATGTTCATAATCAATGAGATATTCAAGATTTTTTAGCATAATAAAATTACTGCTATTTTCATCAACTAATTTTAGGGTAGAACTAGCTAATTCTAAATTTTGTTTGGCTAGCGATAAATTGTGAATTTTTAAATTACATAAGCCCATTAAAATATCAATTTTGGTTTGAAATAAGTATTTTTTTTCAGATTCAGCAGTGATTTTACTCAAAACATTTAAGCAATTTTGATAATCATTTAATTCAAAATAAAAATAAGCCAATTCATAATTCCAAAAATTTATTAATTCACTTTTTGGTACTAAATTATTTTCATACTCTTTAATTGAATTAATTGCTTGGACTAAAACATCTCCTCGTTGCTTATTATGAATATCCAGTAAATTATATAGTTTTTGACAAGTAAAAACCAAGGCTTTTTGCCTGGCATCAATCTCTTCACTGGAAAGTTTAAAATTGTGACTGGCTTCATTTAAAATTTTAATATATTGTAAAACCTTTAATAATGAGTCTGCCAGTACTTTATCATTAAAGAAATTTTTATTATTGGACTCCGTAAGGTATTTAAATAATTCAGCCTGCCATAATCCTGAGTAAATAACTTCTAATTTTATATCATAAGGATCAGGTTTATGTGCAGTCAAAGCACGTTCAAAACTATCTATAGACTTATTATAATTACCAGATTCAAATTCTAACTGAGCATTTTCAATTAGAACATTGAGAAATTCCTGTAAATTAAAATCAGATGATTTTACATAATTTTCATTTTCATATCGATCACGAATTTTTTCGGAAATATCTAGAGCATCCGAATTTGATGAATTGTATTTATCAGGTTTTGCAATAAGATTAATTTGTAATAAGTCTAATATTTTAGTTTCATTATAGTATTGGGTTAAATCAGGCAATTGAGCTAAATTCTGGTTAAAACCCCAACCTAAGAAAACCATTAGAATTAAAGGTAAAGACCAAATTAACCATTTGTTCTGCTGGCTGATAAATTGACTATTGCTTGATAATGACTTTTGCTGAAAAAACAGGATTAGTTTTAGCCATAAATTTTTTAAAAAATTATCTTTTACATTTATTTTAAGCTGAGCTAAATTATTTTTGATTTCTACCATAGACTGAAATCGTTGTTGAGGATTTTTAGCTAGACATTTAAGCACAATCAGCTCTAAATCTTTAGGTATAGAATTGTCTTGTACAACCTGGCTTATTGGCTTTGGTGCATCATTAATATGCATTTGAATTGTTTCAATTAAATTTGAACTGGAAAATGGAACACTGCCTGTTAAAGTTTCATACATTAAACAGCCAAAAGAATAAATATCGCTGCGACTGTCAACTTGATTGCCGCGAACTTGTTCAGGACTCATATAAGCTGGAGAACCAAAAACTTCACCGGTTTGAGTTAATTTAACCTGATTGGTATCATCTTCTAAAATTTTAGCAATGCCAAAATCAAGAATTTTAACGGTTTTATATTGTTGCTTATCATTCAGTAAGAGAATGTTGGATGGTTTTAAATCACGATGGATAATTTTGGCTGTATGTGCATGTTCTAAGGCATCAGCAATTTGGATAAAATAATTAATAGCTATTATTGGGGGAATTTTATGTAACTGTTTAATTAGAGTTGATAGTGTCATACCATCAATATAATCCATAACTATATATGGCTGACCGTTCTCACTGATATCACAATCAAAGATATTAATTATATTGGGGTGATTTAAATTAATAGTAGCTTTGGCTTCCTGACGGAACCTTTCCACGTTTATAGAATTACCAAGTAAATGAGGCAATAGAATTTTGATAGCAAATTTTTTATTTAATAATTGATGCGTAGCCAGAAAAACGCAACTCATTCCGCCAGCACCTAAAAAATCTTCAACTACATATTTGTGTTCAAACAAATCACCAATTTTAAGGTTAAGTTGAGCTGTTAATTTGCTAATATCCGGTTTGACATTGTCATTAACTAAATCGTTGTCATCAGTAAATAAATTCATAAAATTTTAAGCATTTTTAACTTAAATTTGGCCTTATCATAAATATATGGATTCTCATTACTGGATTAAGCTTAGCTTATGTTTAGCAATAGTTGCTACTATGATTCATGAGATTCAACAATTAAACTAATTTTTGCTTCAATGTCATGAGCTAATTTAATATTGGCTGAATAACTCCCCAAATAACTAATTTCTTGGGGTAATTTAATGGTTTTACGATCAATTTCGCTTTCAAGAACCAGTTTTAAATTTTCAGCAATATCTTTAACCGTTACTTTGCCAAAAAGTTTACCATTTTCACCAGATTTTACTTTAAAGGATAAAGCTTCCAAGGCTTCAATTCTTTGAGCTAAAGCTAATTTTGCATCATAAACTTCTTGAGCCTTACGTTGCATAACTTCAATATCTTCCGATAATTTTCTTAAAGCACCTGGACTAGCTAAAACAGCTAATTTTCTGGGTTCAAGGAAATTACGAAAAAAACCTGGAGCTGTTTCGACCACAGCACCTGCATTTCCTACTTTAGGAACATTGTGTTGTAAAATTACCTTCATAAACGCCTCGTGACATATAATATATTACTTCATTCTAATTTTAAACTGCCTTAATCTAGTCAGTTTGATTTAAATATATATTATACATAATTAAAACTTTATTGGAAACTATATTACCAGATATGACTAAAATCTAATTTCGCACTAATTTTTCAAAATTGCGAATATTGACAACTATAGGCATCGGAATTGTAATTTGTTTGTTTTCAACTTTTCTTAAGGTATTTAAAGCTTTATTACTTATATAAGGATTTTCATCCTGGCTTAGTTTTTCTAAAATATCAACAGGTAAATTTTGATTACTGGCCATTGTTAGTCTGACGTCCATACTTTCATCACAAGCCAATAAAAACAATAACAATCTACTGACATTGGGATTGTCGGCAACACAAAGTCGGATTTCTTCATTGCTATGACAAGTTAATTCTGAAAGCAATTGTAATGGTGATTCTTCATAACCGGCTAATATCTCGAGAATTAAATTAATTCGGTCTTTACTGAGTGATTCAATTAATGGGTAAAATTGTGTTGGCAAAACATTTTTAAAAAACCATTTCCACTTAACCTCTTCAGATACATTATTAATCAACAGAAAATCAAAATCATAATTAGCAATGTTTTTGATAATCTTTTTAAGATCACTAATCATAATTTCAATATTAATCAATGAATTTTGCATATACTTTATCCTCGCTACTAGCTATGATGATAATCTTTAATAAGATGAATTGAATATTTTTAATTCTTATATTGTCATCATACCGAAAAAATATTTTATTGCTAGTAGGGATAACTTATGTATTTTTATAAGTATCTTATTAAAATGCTGCTTAATTTAAGAAACTTTAGAATTTAGTTGATTGTTTTTATATATTGATACGTTATAATTTTCTTAAATTGACCAAAATTACCAATCCTTTACATTACTGTCCAATGCTTAAAGACAAAAATGATAATTTAAACGTGACTTTGGGTTCGGCACCTAATCCCAGTGATTTGCAACATTTTATGCAAAGAGCTGAAAATTATCGCACTAAACAATTAAATTATTCCTGGCATTTACCTAATTCCACTTCAATTTTCAAACTTACGCTATCCTTTAGTTTGCGTTCTAAAATTCCTACTTGGCAATTAGTAAGTTTGGATGGTAATAATGAAAAATTATTCTGGCGTTATGATAGCAGTGATCTGATGCTTGTCTATAATTTAATTGTCAGTGCAACCGAAGAATTGACTAAAACCCTTCAGGCTGATGGAATGCTCAATATCCCAACTAGTTATAGTAATTTAATTAATAATCGTTTAGTCGGATATACGGCCATAACCAGTGATCAAATGGAAAGCAATGAGACGTCCAAAACCCTAGAATTAAATAATCAGTCAACATCTTCAATCGCTCATATCCCAACAACACAGTTTAATGCGACTAAAGCTAACAGTGATATGACGGGTAATTTGGCTACTTATCCCTTAGCTAATTTATTACAGTCATTAAACATGGCTAAAATAACTGGTAAATTAATTATTGAAAGTAATATTGGTGATTCTTTTATATTTTTTGACAACGGTCAGTTAATTCAGGCTGTAAATAATCAAAACTCACCTATCGATAGTTTATTTTTAATGTTAAGTTTAAAACAAGGGTTATATTACTTTGTTAAAGAAGCAATTAATATACCTAAAACGATAACTGCTTCTCTTGATTCCATTTTAATGCAATGCATTACCCTTATTGATCAATTTGAATTTTTTGAAAAACAAAATTTTAATCTTAATCAAATTATTTTAAAAAAGAATCCTAATTTAACCGAAAAACAGTTTGAAGCAATTGTTCAAACTGGTGTTTGTCCAAATCTTGATCTTCAAAAAGCAATTTATATAAATTGCAATGGTCAGAACAATTTAAACTCTATCATTAATTTAACTAATACCAGTCGCAAGGACTGGATTCCAGCTATTTACAATCTTATAAAATGTGATTTGATCTGTTCTAACGATAATTTACTTGTAACTAAAAACAATTTAGAGTTAACCCCCAAAAATATCGACAAAAATTTAATTTTTGCGATTAAAAACAAATTAGCAACTAATTCAGCCTTGTTAAGTTATGCTGGTTTTTTATTTTTTTTGGATCGGGAAATCAATTTAAGTAAAAGATATAAACAAAGCTTTTCGGTAATTTTAATGAACCTGAAATATCTTGATGACGAAAATATCAGTAAGCTTACCCTGCCACCAAAACAAATTGTTGATAGGTGAGTTTTGATTATTTACAGCCTGAATTAACTGACCGTTGTCAA
>DAHXLC010000207.1 GCA_027371815.1 Candidatus Melainabacteria bacterium
TTTTAGATTAGTTAAAGCATCATTGGTTGCCGTTTTAATGTCAAGAATTTGAGCGTCTTTTTCTGCAATTTGAGCCGTAATTTCTTTAAATTTTTCGGGCATAAAGGCTTTAGGATTGAGGTTTCTCTTATAGAAATTAGCTCCTTTAGCTGCAAAACTGTCCGCTTTCGTGTGGCTTATCGTAAAATCGGTCAATTTATTAAGTGTCCAGGGTAATGGGCCAGCACCCAGAACACCGCCAATACCGCCACCAACTAAATTGCCAGCGTAACTAGTGCGCGGTAATAAAGATGAATTTATAAGTTGATTAGCGAGGCTAAACTGTTGTTGTTGAGCTGGATTATTATTTGTGTGTGGCGAAGGTGTATCCCATCCTGGCTGAGTTGTTGGAGGTTTCCAAGCTGGACCATTGGGCTGATTGCCATTTTGATTGGGGTTGAAAGGGGAATTTGCTTGTTGAGCCTCAGTTCCAGTTGGAACTGTCCCACTACCCGCTACAGCACTTTTGTGGAAAAAGCCAGGAGCAATGCCACCATAGTTTTGGCGCCAGGAAGATCCTTGGGGATCAATAACGCCTTGGTTATAACGAGCTGCTCCATTATTAGCAGGTATTGGATTGTTGTTTTGCGGATGATTGCGTAAATAGGCACCAACGCCACCAGCTGGAGCTACGCTTGGTTCGGTAGGTACGGTGTTGTTTACGACGGGTATAATTGGGTGTTGAATAGGTGATTGGGCTATGGGAGGGGTAATTTGGGTATCGCTACCAGTTGCAGGTGATTGGGCTATGGGAGGGGTAATTTGGGTATCGCTACCAGTTGCAGGTGATTGGGCTATGGGAGCGGTAATTTGGGTATCGCTACCAGTTGCAGGTGATTGGGCTATGGGAGCGGTAATTTGGGTATCGCTACCAGTTGCAGGTGATTGGGCTATGGGAGCGGTAATTTGGGTATCGCTACCAGATACAGGTGTTTTAGCTATGGGAGGGGTAATTTGGGTATCGCTACCAGATACAGGTGTTTTAGCTATGGGAGCAGTAATTTGGGTATCGCTACCAGTTGCAGGTGATTGGGCTATGGGAGCGGTAATTTGGGTATCGCTACCAGCCGTTTGAGGATTTGCTGAAATACTAGGACCTTGAGCTAATTCATATAATTGTTTACTTAGTTTGATGTTAGCTTGAGGATTTTTTTCAACACTATATTTTACATTGTTAAAGTATAACCATTCTTCCATTGACTCTTTCATGATTAAAATGTACTCCTAACAATAAGTAAAATATGGATTTTAGAGAAAGTATAAATTATTAATTGATTAAGTGAATGCGTAAAAATACCATAAAGCTTTAAAATTAATCTTTATTTGGGAAAATTTAATCTGGTTTATCAAAAATTAAATGGTTTACATTGCCTAAAGTCCAGGCGCCAAGAATATAAGTCATTCGTGCGGCCGTAGTTTCAGCTGGCATGAGCATTGAAGCACCCATTAATAAACTGGAAAAAGGAGTTGGTTTTAAAAATTGTGAATATTGGGTTTCATTACTTCCTTTAGGTAAGATAGCATTTATGGCCAGGCTGGCAATTGAGCCACCAATACCATAAGTTACTACTGATGCCATATTTGGAGCCGATAGGGCTACGGGTAAAAATAGTCCGTTAAAGAGCCAATTGGCATCATGGTGATTTTTTTGGGCAAATAATCTGTCGGCATAATCATTAGCTGAAATGGCTAAGCCCGCTATAGCAGCTCCTTTTACAAATTCGCCAGCTAAGGATGGAACGCTATCAACCCCAAAGATATCGCTGTGATCGCTAATGAATTCATTGGGTTTAATTAATTTGGGAGAATTAATTAAATTATCTAATTTATTACCGACACTATTGTTTAAATAATGGCTAAAAGCAAAAAAACTATCCTCGCCATTAATTTCCGGGTGGAGGTTTTTGACAAATTTTTCACTGTAATCAGCAAAATCAGTGTTAATATCGCCGCCTTGATCGACGCTGTAATTTGGGGTTTGAACTGTATGTGGGGTATTTTTTGTGGAAAGGTTTTGCCATTTTGTTTTGACATCATTATAATAATGGCTGAATTTTGTATCGTCAGGTATTTTTGTCGTGATTTGCTTGTCGATAAATTTTACGGCATAAGGAATTGGCCCACCACCAAGTAGGCCACCTAAACCTCCATAAACGAGCATTCGGCTATAGTCAATTGGCGTATTGAATTGACTATCAGTCGAAGGGTTTGGGGGCTGGTTCTGGTTAGCTAGTTGACTGACTGAGTTCCAGGGAATACTTCCGGGATTCCACTGTGTAGAATCTGGTGGGCGATAAGTAATGTCGTTAGCACTACCTGAATTTTTTAGGTTAGCTAAAGTTGAACTGTTGCTGGGTAAGGGTATTACTGGTGAATCATTAGCTGTTTGCGGGTTGAGCGCTCCACCTTGAGTGTTATTATCCGTAAAACCGTTAGTTGGATTATTTAAATCATTAGGATTAAAATTTGGATTGATGGAATAATTTTTAACGGCATTTTGCAGGTTGATTTTACCCTGGTCATTTTGGGTGGACTTTACCTGGTTAATAAATTGTTCTAGGTTACCCATATTTTGCCTCAATGAAAAATTTTAGAAATTAGCTAATTTTTGCTAAATTATAATTTATAATATACAGAAGCTTAAAAAAATTAAAAGCGTAATTACCGTAAATTAAGCCAATGGATGATTAAAAATGTTCAAAAAAATTATTTGGTTAAGTTTAATGGTATGTTTAGGATTAGGAATGTTATTTAATTTGGCGGTTAATGCCAAAGAAGGAGAACCTAAAATGGAAAAAGCTGTATTTGCTGCTGGTTGTTTTTGGGGAGTTGAAGAACATTTTCGTACATTAAAAGGAGTGATTTCGACTCGGGTTGGTTATTGTGGTGGTGATTATCCTGATCCGGATTATCAGACAGTTTGTACTGGAAGGACTAATCATGCTGAAAGTGTCGAAATTGAATATAATCCTAATTTGATTTCATATAATGAATTATTAAAGGTTTTTTGGACGACGCATGATCCAACTACACCAAACCGGCAAGGTCCAGATTTTGGTACCCAATATCGTTCAATTATTTTTTACACTAATAAAGATCAAGAAAAGCTGGCTAACGAATCTAAACTTAAAATGGCAAAATCATTTCAAAGCCCAATTGTAACATCCATATTACCCCTTAGTGATTTTTATCAAGCTGAAGAATATCATCAAAAATATTTATTTAAACATGGTCAAAATATGTGTCATTAATTGATTCTGGCTTAGGATAAGGATGTCTAAATTTTATATTACCGCACTACTTTTAACGGAACTTATTAACTAATGGTGAAAAAGCATAATGATAAAATGTTTAAAAAAAAGATTCAGCTAAATTTTATAGTGTTATTTGCCTTAATTATTTCATTTAATGCAACAGTTAAAGCCACAGAAGCTAGTGATGACAAAATTAAAATGGCCGAAGCTATATTTGCAGCTAGATTTTTTTACAACAACAATGTTGCCAAGCGTTTCCGGACATTAAAAGGGGTTGTGTTGGTTGACGATACCTATTGTGGTGGTGATTATCCTGATCCGGATTTTGGAAATGGTAATCCAGGAACTAGTAGTCATGCTGAAAGTCTTGAAATTAAATATAATCCTCAACTGATTTCATATAATGAATTATTGAAAATTTTCTGGTCAAGCCATGATCCAACAACGTCTAATCGCCAACATCCCAATTTTGCTACTCAATATCATTCAATTATTTTTTATACAAATAAAACTCAAAAAAAACTGGCTATTGAAGCTAAACTTAAACTGGCTAAAAAATTTAAAAGACCAATTATAACTGAAATATTACCAGTTAATGATTACAATCATTTTGAAGAAGAGGCCTATCGACAAAAATATTTATTAAAACATGGTTATAAATTCTAATGAATAAAGCAAAACCTATTGTAGAATTAAACATTCTTATAGTCTGTTTGTTCTTTGAAATTTTACCTGTAGTTGACTATTGATTATTGTAGTAATAATGTAGTTGTTCATATAGGTGTGTGTTTAAGAGAACCAGTTTAATTAGAATTATAACTTAACTTTAAAATTTAGATGATGTATTATTAGTTTAAATTAGATCAAATTTAAACTTTTTAGATTAATTTTATGACTGAACACCAAATAGCAATTTCCTATAATTCTAGATTACGAAAGTTAAACATTTTTTTACTCTGTTTGTTTTTGCCAGTATGGAGTATGTTTTTACCACTATTTTTAATGCTTTTTATCAGCTGGAATACTTTTACTCAATCGCCTTTAAATCTGTGGCTTACGATATTTATTGTTGGAATTTTCGGTATATTTATATTAGCTGGTTTTTGGCTTTCATATCTAGCTGAAGATGACAAAATCTATTTATCGAAAAATGGGTTGATTTTTCCTTGGTTTTTTTACCACAAATTAGCCAATAATTTAAGACTCTCCTGGTCTAAACTTATGCATGCTGAATTAATTACTGAAAATAATTCCTCGTCGAAAATTCTATTATTAGATTTTGCCAATGCTACTTTATTACCTTTAAATTTAAAGTATTTAAAAAATAATGATATTGAAGATTTGCTGTTAGCTATAGAATTATGGGGAATTAATTGTAAACGGTCAGATGAATTAATTCAGTATCAAAATTTAATTCAAAATTCTAATAAAGGATTAGACCAAATTAGTTATACGCAGTTATGGCAGGAAGAATTATCACGCAGATTTAATGCCATAACTTTTATTCCTTTAGAACCTGATCATAAATTACAAAATGGTCAGCTTACCGTTATTCGGCAATTAGCCTTTGGCGGATTTTCGGCAATTTATCTGGTGCAAAAAGCACAAGCGCAGCTATTTGTTTTAAAAGAAGCTGTTGTGCCGCAAAATTGCGATTTAGCGCAAAAATTAATGGCCGAAAAATATTTAAGTAGAGAATTTGCCATGCTGACAAAGTTAAATCATCCTCAGATTGCTCAAATTTACGATTGTTTTGTTGAAGCAGAACGTAATTATCTTTTAATAGAATATATTAATGGTATTGATTTGCGTCAATATGTAAGGCAAAATGGAGTTTTTAATGAATACCAGGTAATTAATCTAGCGATTCAGTTAAGTTTAGTTTTAGAATATTTACATAACTACAATCCTTGTATAATACATCGAGATTTTACGCCTGATAATATTGTGTTTAAAAATGAATTAGAAATTGTTGTGATTGATTTTGGCTGTGCCAATGAATTTTTGGGTACAGCTACTGGTACTTTGGTTGGTAAACAGGCGTATATTGCTCCCGAACAATTTCGGGGTCAGGCCAGTCCGCAAAGTGATTTATATGCTTTAGGTGGAAGTTTATTTTATCTGTTAACGGGTCAGGATCCTATTCCTTTAGCACAAACCATTACCAAAGATACATTGCCAGGAATTAGTGATGATATGAATAATTTAATTAGTAATTTGACTTGTTTTGAAAGTAGTCAGCGGTTGCAGACAATTGGCGAAGTCTTAAAATTATTAAAATCCATTAAAAGCTTTTCCGCTGATTATGTTAAAGGAAATTAAATGATTATGGCTAAAGATGATAATATTGATAATCAAATTTCTGTTCAGGAAACTGGTGGTATAACGGATCCTGAATTTAAAAATATTGAACAAGCTCAAAGCTCGTTGGACTTTGAAATAAAACAGGAATTTTATAATAAAATCTTGTCTGGGTTTCCCTCGGTTCGTTTGGGGGTTTGGCTTATCCTGTTTCAGATTGGTGTAGCTGGTCTTGGGATTCTGAACTTTATTCAATTTATGCAGATCATTATTGAAGATCCATTCCGGTCTCCTGCTTTATATGGTGCGATAGCGTTAGTTATATTATTAATTTTTTTTGGGGCTTCATATTTATGGATCTATTCCAGTTTTACAAAAATATATTTGGCAATTAAGCCAATTCTTCGTAAGCAAAATAAATTAGCCAGTCCAAAATTTATCCCTTTATTAGGTAGCGTAAATTTTTTAGTGATTTTAATACCAATAATTTCTTATTCTTGCTTGTATATTTTTATTGATCTAATTCCGGGTATTTTATACTTTGCTTTGGTTTTGATTAGTGTGATTTTAAATATAACTTTTTGGCATTGGTTATATAAATTAAGTGTTGTCTTTAAGGACAACTTACATTTGTTAGGATTTAAATTTGTTAATGAGCGAAATACCTTGTTAATTGTTGCGATTTTATTTTTTCCGTTTCTTTATCTTATTTTATTATTACCAATGTTATGGTTAATTACAGCGGTGGTTTATATTGGCTGTGTCAAACAGTTAATACTACAATTGGTTAAAAGTGATGGATTGTCAGCGCCTAATAAATATATTATCAATTATGAACAGAATAATAATATATTTAACATGATTTTACGCCGTTCCATCGGCCATAGCCTTAAAAAGGAAAGCAGCATTTTAAAACTTGCGCTGGTAATTATTAGTCTTGGCGGTGGTGGGTTTATTTTAAATAGAATTATTAGTAATTTACTGGTTGTTAACGAATCGGTTCAACCAGTTATAATTACCCAATCTGTTAATCTTAGTCATTTGGCTAGTCCTAGTACTAATTCTCCCCTGGAATGGTTCTTAAAGTTATTATTGCTTGGGCTGGGTTTAGGCTTTGGGGTTATTTATATTTATTTAAATAATAAAAAACTTGAAATTAATCGTCAGGGAATTAAACTTTATTTACAACTATTCAAGAACTGGACAATAAATATTAATTATTTAGATTGGCAGGATATTACTTCGTTAGCTTTAGCAAGAAAAACTAAAGCTAACGAAGTAATTGTCTTTCTGGCTAGTTCAGGAAAAAAATTAGCAATTAATTTAAATATGCTTAATAGCCCAGCCGATCGAGCAAATATTTTAAAGGCAATTGAAACCTGGTCACCTAACCTTAAACGTGATTATGATACGATTCAAGCCCTTAGTGTGCCTAGTGATTATAGTTATACGCAATTGTGGCTAGAGGCTTTAGCTGGTTCACCTAAACGCAATAACTTACAGCCATTAGCTAATGAAAGCCAAATTATGCATAATGCTTATACTATTAATAATATAATTGCTACAGGTGGTCAAGGTACGGCTTATTTAGCTACCGATAATCTGACTAATGAAGTGATAGTTTTAAAAGAATTTATTTTACCAGTTTATGTAGATATTGGTGTGCGTAAGAAAGCTTTAGAAAATTTTGAACATGAAGCTAAAATATTAAAGTCAATTAAGCATCCGCAAATTGTAAAGTTAATTGATTTTTTTGTCGAAGATTATCGTGCTTATTTGGTCTTGGAATATATTAATGGTATTTCCTTGCGAAAATATATTATGGAGAATAATGTTTTTCCGCAAGCCAAAGTAATTGATATAGCTAGACAAATAGCTAATATTCTTAAGTATTTACATGATTTAGAGCCACCGATAATTCATCGTGATTTAACGCCAGATAATTTTATTATGGATAATTCTGGACTGATTAAAATTATTGACTTTAATATTGCTAAACAAATTGAAACTACGGCTACTGGTACTATAGTGGGTAAATATGCTTATCTTCCACCCGAACAGTTTCGCGGTCAAGCCTGTATTCAAAGTGATATATATGCATTTGGAGCTAGTTTATATTTTTTATTAATTGGTAAAGATCCTCTGCCAATTAGTGAGGCTCAGATAAAAGCTGAAATGCCTCAAATAAATAGTAAGTTAGATTATATTATTAATAAAGCCACCAAAATTAATCTTAGTGAACGGTATCAAAATATTCAGGAGTTGATTGACGATTTGAATAATTTGGCTAGTAATGTTGATGACCAGACACAGTCTGACGTAATTTCACAACCAAGTATTCTATCTGGGCTAAATATTAGCCATTTGTCTGAGGCTAAACTAAATACACCTGTTAATATTTTTAGCCCAGCGGCTAAAAATATTAACATTATTGCTCAAGCTGAACTAATTGATAATCTAAATATTGTTCAAGATGATTTGGCTAAGCCATCATCAGTTATTAATACCAAGGGACAAAATATATTTAATATAAAACCAGAGCCATATTTTTTCGATGGATTTAAAATTAAGCCTGACCAAATTTTTGCCAGTTTTAATAAGCTATTTAATTATTATAATTTTGTTGAAAAATTTTCCCTGATAATTATTTTATTCTTGCTTTTCTGGATTTTGTCACCAAAGTCATTTCATTATTATTTTGATCCGCAATTTTATACTAATCCGCATTTGTGTATGGCTAAGCACCAGTTAGAAAGCCCGAAAATTTTGGGTATAATTCCGTTAAGTGCGATTTATGGAACCTATTTTGATGAATACCACAAGATACTTCGCAATTACTTGGTTAATTATACTTATGTCATAGATGAAGGTAAAAAGGCTTTAGTTTTAGACCCTAAAGCTTATGACGCCTATATATTATTATGTAATTGTTATATCCATAATAACAATTATCAAAAGGTTTTGGCTTATGCTAAACAAGCTATTAGTATAAATCCGCATAATTATCTTGGCTATGAATATGCCTCATTAGCTTGTCAGAAGCTTAACTATATTGATGAAGGCTATAATTATTCCATTAAGGGCGCTAAGTTAATTGCTGATTTTTATAAAATTAATAGTCATAATGATTTAGAAAAGTGGAATAGTTTAATGTTAACAATTGTTCAAAAATATAATATAAATTTAAATTTGTTTAATT
>DAHXLC010000209.1 GCA_027371815.1 Candidatus Melainabacteria bacterium
CGCTGATAATTAGCTACCCATGCTCGCACGTCATCTTCATATACTTTTGGAAGGCAAATTTGCTGATATTTACCTTCAACACTAATAACCAAATAAAGAGACGAATGTTTTTGGCCTTGATAGCATTTACAGCTAGCTTTAATTTAATTTAGCTAGAACTAATCAAAACTATTGAACAAATTGAGTTAATAAATTCTGTCGCCTTAACCAAACTGGATTTCAGCTAGCTATTAACATTTGCCAATGTTTTAACGGAAAACTTTATAGGCATTTCATCGTAAGTATGATTTTCCAATAAACGCCCAGCACGTTTTTTATTGATACCACCCCATTGCTTAAAGAAGAATGGAACTTTAGCTTCCAAGCATTCCTTCCGAATTACTTTAACCCAAGCTTCATCCATCGGACGAGGCTTACGCCCTGATTCACCGCCAACGATAACCCAATCTATATTAGCTAAATTTAAATTAGTAATTGGACCAATTAGTGGTTCTATTGATAAAAATTTAATATAGGCACCGGTTTGTCGCAAGTAATCAATACGCTTAGTAAAAGTTTGGTTTTCCACGCTTACCCCCATCCAGATATTTTTAGACCAGTTAAGTAAATGACTTAATTCAAGCAAACGTTCATGGCGTTTAGTAAGCAACTGAAATTCATGCCAGTAGGCTCTATTCATTACGTCAAAGATTTTTAAAATATAGTTATCGGGAACTGCTGGATGAAATAAATCACTCATAGAATTGACAAAAATTTTCTTTGGCTTTTTCCATTCTAAAGGTAAAGTTAATCTATTTTCCCAGATTTTAAGATCAAAACCTTGCTCAAAAGGGTGATTAGCTACGCCTCGAAATCTTTCAGCAAATGTTTCAGCATAACAATTAGCACAACCAGGACTAACTTTAGTGCATCCAGTTACAGGGTTCCAGGTTGCATCTGTCCATTCGATATCTGATTGTTGACTCATTTGTTTATTGCACCTACTAAGTAAAATTATATTGATATGGTAATTGGTACTATATTAAGTATAACCTAATTATTAATAAAATTTACGATAACGCCATTAGGAAAAGATCCTTTTCTTCTTTTTTCATTATTAGTTTTAATAGGCTTAACATTAATTTTATTCTCGGTTTCTAGTTCTTTTAAAGCTTGTTTTGCATGCTTTTCTAAAAAGTCGGTTTTATATATAACAAAATTAATAATTTCACTAACTTCAGTTTGATTTTTGCCATTAAATTCTTTAAGTATTAAATCTTTTAAATTGTGATTATTAAATACATGCATAAATGTTAACTGGTCATGAGTAGCAGAGGAGTATTCAAATTTACCAGTATCATCAGTTCTCCACATTACTTCTTTCATTTTCTTAAAGCCTAAATCATGATTACTTGCAAAAATTAGAAAATACTTAGTTCTAGAAGTTTGAACAACCATTTTAAATTTTAGTGTATGTTTAGCAACCTTTTTTAATTGTTTTTCATATAAGGTAGCAAGGGCTAATTGTCTAGCAGCGCCTCTAACAGGAAAGTTTTTCCATACTTCCAAGCATTCATCAGTTCCAAATAACTCAACTATTCGTTGATCTGTAACGGTCATAAATCGATTTAAAAATTCAACCATAAAATTTATGAACACTTCACATGACTTTCTTTTAAGGAGTTTACTAACTAAACTGTAAGGCACACCTGCAAATCCAAATGGGTCTATAAAAGCAAAAACCGGAATACTATCTCCAAGTTTATTTAACCTTTTTTCAAAAACCTGGCAAAATGAACCTGTTTCACATTCAATCTTAAATTTATCAGGTAAAGTTAATTTCGCTATTTCATTTTTTAAATTTTCAATAGTTTTTTTTCTTTATCGATAAATAAGAAATTAGCCTTTTTAATATATTTTTCGTTATTTAATGCTGATTTTAAAGCAATGATAGGCGAACCTTCTTCCCCTCCACTATATCGACCCGGACCACAAAAGCCATCAACATAGAATAAGTCTGGATAATGTGATAAAAT
>DAHXLC010000217.1 GCA_027371815.1 Candidatus Melainabacteria bacterium
GTCACTTATTTTAATATTTGCATTTATGACTGGAGTTATGGGCTGGTGTATCACACCGTTTGTCAATGCCGTGTTGTGGTTTTGCGACTGGCGCGAAGGCGCTGAACTAGACTGGGGGCTTGAAGTGGCTTTTACTTTAGCCGTTCCGTTTGCCTATTTCTTTTCGATCATGGAAATTTATGTGCTTTATTGTAAGTAAACTATTCTTTGACTTCTCAACAACTTGCTTTAGTTGTAAATAACACTTGTTTTCAACCATGTCTGTATCATTTTTAAATAGGTTGCTGCAATCGCTGCAATCGCTGCAATCGCTGATTAATTATTGACACGGTTGACTGAATGCGATAAAATTAAATTATATTAATAAACAAATATTTGTTAGCAAATCAATAAAATAAACTTTAAACGTTAAGCCTTGTGGTGAAATATTTTAAATAATGTAGAATTCTCAATGGTCTTCTTGCAAGATTGTCAGAATTTTTGTATAGGAGTGATTGCCTTATGTATAAAAAAAATAAAAGGTCGCATCTTCACAAAGGTCAGAAACTTAACCAAGACTGTAAAAATAATCAATTAACGAGAAATCCGCATGGTAATATGATAGCTTTAGGAGCTGGCATTTCAGCTATTTTATTAATTTTCTTGATGACATTTGGATTAAATTATGTCCGCCTTTGTGGGACTTCTAAAATGCAAAATACCGCTATTGAAGCAGCCGGAATAGCTGCGGCAGCTGATATATCACGTATTGTTTATGATGATCCAAATTTTGGTTTAGTTGCTCTATCAGATAATCCACCCATTGCACCTCCAGGAGCTAGTGGTAATTTAGCTGCTGACAATTATCCGGTTTCGGTTGAAAGTATAAATGTAATTTTTGGCACTATTTACCTGGATGCTCAATTAGCAGATGCTATGAAGTCACAAGGTTCATTATCGCCTGGTACTTATGATCAACTTATGCTTTTAATTAAAGAAGATTACCAAAATGCTATAGCAGCAGCTCAAGGCTTAAAGCAAGTATTAAATGAAGCTGTATCTGGAACTCCAAAAGCTGACTGGTATGGGAATTTAGTAAACCCTTGTTTAGATGCTCAAAATGCCTATAATACAAATCTTGCAAGCATTTCGAGGGATGGTTCAACACAGTCAGGTAAGGTTACCTTAAGCTTGGGTTATTTAAACCAAGCTTTCTATACGAATATTCCTATGCCTAACCAATGGAATAACTACATAAATTCAGGTAGCCCAAATTATTGTTTTTTATCTAATAATGACTATAAACAAGATAATGTAGACTTTGTATTTTCAGCAATTGGCAGTAACATTCAATTGGTGGACAATATCTCTTTTTCGTCAAGTCCTGTTTCTTCAATACAAACATTAATACCAACCATAATTAAAGCACAGGCAAATCAATCTATAACATCTAAGAATGCCGATGGTAGTAACAATATTGTTTCTTTGAAGGCTATAGCTTGTGCTGAGCCAGCCAATCAATTAGATCCAAGGCCAAATCCAGGATCTATGGTTATAAGATTTCCTAATGGAAGTATTCCTTCTTTAATTACACCTAGTGATATAATTACCAACCCATTATTAAATTTACCTATTAGCTCTAGTATACCAGGAGGGGCTGGTGGTCAATCAGGATCTAATGAACCAGTGGCTGGTGACTTTCAACCAGTGCCAGGTGGAGGTAATGTTGGTGGAGGTTCAGGATCTAAAACTGGATTGTTAGTACCTGTTACAGCATCTAGTAGTAAATTAAGTTTAAACCAGCATTTTATAACTGGTCTTTACGACTGGCTTAAACAAGCCGGATTAAAACCAGTTGTAAACGCAGCTGTGGCTGGATTATCAAATAACAGCTCTTCCAGCAGTAATTTAGTTTATCAAGGTGATATTCCGGGTATTTTAAATCAGCCTTTTCAAAGTATTTCTAAATCATCACCACAATATCAACTATCAGGATATAGCTATACATATACAGCTCAGACTGTACCTGTGTATAATACAACGACTAATACTTATACAAATACAACTAGGTATTATGAGATGAGTACGCCTATTTATAGCAAATATTATAATGAAGTAAATGTATATACTTTTGGTAGTGATGGTAGGGTTAATGTTACATTAGAAACAGGTAATTCTTATTTAGCACCCGATTCACTTGTAAATCAAAATCAACATTTTATCTGGGCACCCAATGTGATAAATCAATCAGCCTCATTAAATCCAACCCAAAAACATATAAATGGACCGTGTACTAATGTAAGTGCACCAACGACAACACCAGTGACCAGTACTACTTCATCCACTACTGCATCCACTACTTCGTCCACTACTTCATCCACTACTGCATCCACTACACCTGCAAATAGATGGGTAGCTTTAAATGGTAGTAATATCAGTACTTCTAACTGGAATAATTATGATGCATTTTTACGTGACAATACAAGGTATTGTGGGCGCAATAAAGGTGGCCAGCATGCTGGAACGCCTAACCAGGCAATAGCCACAGGATCCTACAATCAACCTTTATATCAGATACCACCAGGATACAATATACGCCCTAGTTATTTAACAAATGGTACGGCCGTTGATTTACGATTTTGTTTAAGCCAAAATTTTAATTCATTGTTGCCACCATTTAAAAATCCAAAACACTAACGTATGCTCTTGTATAATTACAGATCAAGAAAGCCTGGTCAAACCTTACTGGAATTGGCTGCTATATTGATGGTAATAATACCAACAGTATTATTGTTTTTAGATTTAGTACTTATTGCAGCAGTTGTTCAAATAAACGATAATATAGCTAGAAATGCTGCAAGACAAGCAGCTAATGGTCCGCCAACCAGCGTTGGCGGTTCAAGCAGTTCTGGTAGTGGTATGTTAGCAACAATTGCACCTCAAGCATACAACAGAGCTAATGCTTGTGTTGCCCAGGCCAATAAGAGTTATTCTGGAGTAATAGCTAACTTTGCTATTGCTAATTCCTGGACTAATTTAACTTCTGCAGATATTCAAAACTGGCAGATTTCTGGTGGTGAATTATTACATTATTCAGGCAATCAGATAAGTACTGGATTGGTATCTATAACTACAACTGTCCAAGTAAAACCTTTTTTATTGCCATTGGTTTTAGCTAGTAGTAAAGTTATGACTTTTAATGCAACTCATACTTTTCCATTTAGTTATGTTGGTTACTATTCTGGTAACCAACATAGTAACCCCTGGACTATAATACCAACAGGCAGTCAAACATCAGCCAAACAATAACACATAAGTACACAGCTATCTTTGCGGCTTTAGTAATCTTAGACACTGATAAAGTAATAGATTTTGCTTAATAAGCCCTCAATTGTTTGTTAATATCTTTAAATTGATAATATTTAATCACAAAACTCCGGTATAAAAAAATAAATGTTAAAAGGAAAACCAAGCTCCAGCCAATTGATTGATCTGTATTTTGGCTATCAGCGCCAAATAACGTTGCGACCCAATTGGCCAATTTATAAGCAATAGCAAAGTTGGTTAAAAATAATATTACTGTTGTTATTGCCCATTTGGTTGGCGATTCTTGCATAAACATGAATAATTTATTTAATACATTAGGTTTGGTCGAAACGATTTTAACCATTAGCGGATTTTGGTTACTAGGATTTTTTTTCTGACTTTTGACATCATTATTTAGATTACGGTAATTAGGCTGGTCAATTGGCTTGTTATTGGTAGAATTGGCAAAAGCTGGTTGGTTATCTTTATTTATCGAGTTGTTTCGATAAAAAGTTTGGTTAACATTTTTATCATTGCTGGGATTAATCTGTATAGAGTAATTATCAGAATTTTTTTGTTTATACTTTTGGATAAATTCAGCATTGTTAAATAAGGGCAATTGTTTAAACCTATTAACGTAATCTATTAAAATATCCCTAGCATCATTTATTTTTTTTAACTTTTCGGTAAATATATATTTTTTTTCTTCGTTAAGATATTTATCAGGGTGAATCTTGCGTACTAGTTGTCGCCAATTTTTCTTTAAGGAAGTTATCGTTGAATAAGGATCTAAATTTAATAATAAATAACATTCTTCATGGCTTAACGAATTGTTCATTGTTTGGTTATCTCCGTCGAGGATTATTAATTTACCAATAATGACGTTAGCTATGTTACCTTGTTCCAATATGGCTAAAGCTGTGACGGCCATATTGCCTAAGTATAAAATAAAGGGTTAGGTAATTAGTTGTAAGCTTGGAGCAATTGATTAAAATCAAAACCGGCAACACCTTTAAGCGCTAGTGAGTGACTAGCCCCAGATAATGGCTCAATCCAAATTGGAGCCGTAAATAATCTGTCAACATAAGGTAATTTCGATATTGGATCATTGCCTTGAGCATAAATATCACCAAGTTGATAATCGCTGGTTTGATTTTTCCAATCCCATAATTGTGCATCTACAGTTTTAATACTGGCAAACGGATCCGTGGTTGACTTGGCTAGTTGACTTGGATCTACCCGGTCTATTTCCGTAAAAATTAAAGATTTTTGTCCTAAAATATGATTTACTGGACTAAAGTCAACTTGTCCGCTGTTGTTTAATAAGTCTTGACCGGTTAAAGATTTAGTTTCAATTATGCTGGCGAGGTTACCACTGCCAACTTGGGGATCGAACCATAATTTAGCCTGATATAATGCTTGAGGATCAATATTACCCATTATTTTTATTGATGGATTTAGTGAATTCACACTTGTTTGATCGATTATGTCTCCCATTAAAAATTTACCATTGTTGGCCGTAAATACGCCAGAAAGGTTTTTGAAATCAGTAGTAGCAATTGTTCTTCTGTTACGCAGGCCATCTAAAATGCTCGCTTTGTCAAGCGCTGGTGCTAAAACGCCTGTAGCTGCTGGTGGATTGCCAATACGTAAAGGTGTACCATTGGTGTTAAAATCGTAATGCGTGTCAGCGCCAAAAGTAGGGCTTAAGTGAAATCCACGGTTTAAATAACCAGCATAATCCATGCCTGAAACAAAATAGGGATTTACATGTGGTTCAATATTAGGATTTAAGGCATCGCCTTTAATCATTTCAATATTATGAACCAAGGGATCCATTGCAGTAAGCCATTCTTTAGGTGAATTAAAAGATGCGCCACCAAAATCGTGGCCTTGACGATCAGCTGAAACTAATGGATTGTAGTCTTGTTTATATCGGGGATGATTAAACTGCATGATTGGGTCTTGACCAGTTGAATCTTTAATTTTCATTTCTTTCATATTAGCGATAAGACCTTTATAGTCATTATCATTAAAGGTAATGACTTCTGGTGCTTGCGTGTCGTTTGGATTCATCAAACCAAATTTTGTTTTAAAAGCAGTGAACATTGAATTAATGAAACTTGATTGTTTGCCTCTAGGTAGTTTTAATGTTTTAAGAAAATCAGGGCTGTCATATATATTCATATGATTGCCACCTCCTACATGACCCAGTTCAGGATCTGGTCGTCCGATGGTTCCAGCTTCCGAGCCTACGCCACCGACAAATTTGCCTTTTATGGTTGCTTTAGCGGCTTGGTCAAAAGTAGCACTGTATTCACTTGGATCCTGCGCTTCAATAGGAGTGCCGGCCTCATCTACGGCTCTTACTGAACCAGCCTTAACACCACCACGAGCAAGTATGTGATTGTGATCGGTTACAAAAGCAAAATCACGACCGGCTGCTTGTTCTGCTGCATAAATTTCACTAGGTAGACCCATGCCATCAGAATATTTTGAGTGTAGGTGTAAGTCACCAAAATACATAGTTAAGTCGTTAGTGTTTTTAGGGTTACCATCTAACTGGGCTAATCTGGTTCGAAAATTATTTAATATCCCAGTTTTAGAACCTATAGTAGCGGACTTACCTTTTAGTCCATCGGTTAAATTGTTTGAGATACTTCTTGATTCTATACTAGTTAAATCAGAAGCCAGACCAGTTGGAGCAACGTCAGTTAGGCCTCTCGATTCTAAGTCAGTTATACTTGATCCTTTAAACATTCCTAAGTCATTTTTAGCAAAAAGCAAAGCCTTGTTTTCCGAGTTAAGGATAAACTTTTGGCTAGTTTGAGCTACATCGCCTAGAACCCCATTTGATTTGGCTAACTGGTAACCGCCTTCAGCGCCAAGCGCTCCACCGGCAAAGGATAAGCCTAAATTGATGCTACCGGACACTACTTCTTTGGCTAGGTTATAGCCAATTTGATTGGCGTTGGCATTTTTTTTACTAGCTAAGGTATCGGCCTGAATGAAATCTTTAGTGGCTGTTATAAGGATTGGCACGGTCATCGCTGCACCAATTAAAAGACTAGCACTTCCACCAACTGGTAGAAAATACCCCAGCGCTGCCCCCATAACAGCTGAACTTCCCACCGTTTCAGCTACATGAATAGCTGTACCAAGAGGGTTCTCATAAGCTTCTTTAGCTAAGGCACGAGTCGCATTGGGAAGCTGTTTAAAAGTTGCTTCATATACATTTGTTTTATCATTATGATTTTTTGCAGGCTTGTTCGATGCATCTTTATTGATAGAATTTTTGAATAAAAGACTTTTGTCTAGCGGAGTGCTTGAAATTTCTGAGCCTTGCATAAATTGTCCTTCCGTTAATGTAAAGATGAAGTTATTATGCTTTAGTCTAAAATTATGTCCAAGGGTAAAATTACGCTTTTTACTTTGAAAATTAAGTTAAAATTGAAATTTAATTATTACAAAATTTTCGGTAGTCACCATCCATATGTAATTTGTATTTTTTATGATGTGTTTTTTAAACCATTTCTCTTAGATTAGACAAAGGTTGTCTAAAAATAGGGTTCACTTCAAATTGCTTAATTAGCGAAAATTCAAAACCTGTTTGGCAAAGTCTTTAATTGGCTTTATTGATGTGTCCGGAGCCATATATGGCCAGATTTGAAAACTATTAATATCTTTATAAGATCCAGTTTGATCGACGAATTTTTTTATGGCCAATTGATAGTTTAACTGATTCATTTGTTCAAGATTTAAGGCTTCAGGGTGTAAGGTTAAAGTTCTATAAATTGTATTTTGAACATCCAGAGGATATATTGGTAAATGTGAGGCTAAGGTGACCAGGTGTGGCGCTGAATTAGATTTATTCAGTGACGTGGCAAAACTTTTATAACTACCACCAAGTAAGGCTAGGATAAGATTGTCTTTTGACTTATCAAAATATTTAGAGGTAATCAAGTCTAGTTGTGTACCGCTATAAGCAGCATCGTCAAGCATAACTAGATTGGGCATACTTGTATTTTCATTCAGCGGATGATCTGATAATTGGGATCGGGAAAGAAAATTGGTTTCAGGAATATTATTAGCCTTGCGGTAAAGATAATTAATAAATGAAGAACTGCCATCGTCAAGACCAACGATGTAGTGTAAGTCATTTAAATAGGGTAAAGCTGGCATTGGTTGTTGATAGTCAAAACTTTTATTTTTAGATCTTAATAATTCTTCTAGACTTTTTGGTCTTAATTGATCAAGTTTATAGCCAATTGCAGCATGAAGTGTTTTGGCTTTATTTAACAAAGAAGGTATATCAAAATATTCACTTTCATTGGCAAGAAATTTAAGTGCTGTAAAGCGTTCATTATAAGTCTTGAAACTGTTTAAATACTGATCCACAGACTTTAAACTTACTGGTGGCATTAAGAGTGCATTATGATCTAAAGTTTTACTTGGTAAAATTTTTATATTAAGTAATTTGGCTAAATTATCTTGAGAGTTATTTAATACTGCAGTCGCTAATTCTTGGTTGGATAGATTGTGATGGCTTGGTAGAGTAGCTTTAAGTTCTTTGGCCTGGCTAACTAAGTCGCTTAATTTCTCAACAACCGAATTATTGGCAGTATCAAAAAAATTAATTCCTTTTTCAAAATTATTGGTATCATATATTTTAAGGTTGAGTTTGTAATCTTCATTTGTGGCTTCAACGTTATTCAGTTCTTGAAGTTTTGCTAATTCAGCAGCGTTTAATTTGGTTAAATCATCAAAAAATAAAACTGTGCCATATTCATGAGGGTTTAACTCTTTTAGTGTAGTAATGGCAACATTATTACCTAGTGCTTTGCGGTAAAGATAGGCTAGCATATTACCAGTTGAACTGGCATCTTTAACAACATATTTATCATAATAAAACCAATTGTCTTTATTGTGCAAACTCATACTGTCCATGAGTTTGGCTATCGACATGTTGTTTAGTGATAAATTTAAAATGGCTTGAGCTAAGGGTTTATCCGTTCCGTTAAAATGACTAAGAGTTTTTTCGTAATCCGAATGCGTAAAATGCCCTTGGTTAAATTTAGTAATGAGTTTTTGTTTTAATTCATTATATTCCGGTAATTCTTGTTGAGCTTTATTAAGCTTGGTAATGCTCCCATTAGCATTTTTAGTGACCTCCCTACCATCTGGATAATATGTTGTTACCTGGTTTTTTCCTTTGTAAATAATTGTGCCATCCCGTAAATAACTAACACTTAAGCCATTAGCACTGGTAATTAACTGACTGCCATCTTCTAATTCAGCTTTAGTGATTTTTATACCATTAACTTGTCTTTCTTCATAATTCCCATAGAATTCATCATTTTTATTATAAACCGAATAATATTTTTGACCATCAGGCCAGATGCTTAAACGTGTCTGTGTATATGGTGGTATCATTAAAGTTGCTCCGTCAGAAGTTTTACTAATTTGCCAGCCATCTGGATAACAGTAATCATAATGGATTTTATCTGAATAGGTATCGCGATATACATTAATACCATTTTGTAATTGAAATACATCACGACCATTTTGGATTAGGGTTAATTTGGTGCCATCGGGATAGTTAATTTGCGGGTTAAAATGTTCATCGAAGTCTATTTTAATTCCCAGTTTATTGTCTTGAATAAACTCACCGTTTTTTACCTTAGCTATTAATTCATTATTTTCATAGGGATTAAGATCAGGAAGACTTTTTACTTCAGGAATATCAAAATGAAAGCTAGTCATTTTGTTATCATAGGAATCATGGACGTCATAGTGGTAAGTAGTGGCTTTAAGCTGACTAGAATTTTCTTGAATGGGTGCGAAATGATGTTGGTCAGCAATATTTTGAAAGTTAAGTTCGCCCAGATAGCCGTTTTGGCTATCTGTAACGTTCTGCAATAATACGGTATTATTGTTTAAATTAGCACTTTCTTGATGTGTAATAAGACTATTCATCATTCCTAAAGGCAGGCCTGCTACAGCATAAGCTAAGCTGGTTTGGATATCCGTTTGAACTGGGGCTAAGCCTTGGCCATTAATTAGTGAGTTGAAATTGACTCCAGTTATTCCGCCTATCATTCCTGAAACAGTACCATTAAGCATATTAGATTTTATAACTTTGGTTAAAGGGTTAGTTGTCAAAATTTGGGTAGTCAGCGTATCTTTTAGGCCAACTGCGCTAGCTGACATAACACCAAATGTTACGGCTCCTGATAAGGCTTGTTGGAATCTAGATTCAATGAAATTGTGATTGTGAGCTGTTGGTGTAAATATACCTTCGTATAACGCTCCTGATATTGCGCTTTGACCAATTATCGCTGTTTTACTAATTGTGGTATCAACTAAATTTCCTTTAAAGTTAGCAATTAATTTATCGGCTAACATAAAATCACAAGCTATACCAAGACCGCTGCCAATTTGACTGGCAGCCCAATTAGCTGTACCAAATTTATAAATTTTTGCTGGCTTAAAAAACTGCACTGATTTTTCAAGATGGCTTGAGCTAATATTGTCAATTAATTGAGTAACGCCATCTAAAGGCTGTTGAATAGCATTATATTTAAAATTGGCTAAGGTGACTTGCGCTAGACTAGTGCCCTCATCAAGTATTTTGTTAAAAATACCAACTTTCTTTTCAACTGGATTATTCTTTTGGTGGGGAATGCTATCGATTGATTTCATACTTTAAATTCTAGAATAATATATGAGATATATTAAATATTATTTATTTATATCCATGGCTTTCAATGGGGAAATTACGTAGAAATTCCGCTGAAGTCTATTTACCGTTATCCAGTAAGGAATTTTTCTTATCGACAGACAAAACAGTCAATTTAAAGAGCGTGATTGAAACTTTTCTAGGTTAAATGAATTGAATTTGCCCTGTCTTAAAATGTATCTTTTGCTTCATTTCTAGACTTAGTTGTAAGCAATTTAGTTGTTCAATTAATGAAAGGATTAGTACAAAGCTAATTCATTTAGATTGATAGCTGTTAAAAATTCATCTTGCATAATTAATCCGCCAATAGCATAACTTAAATTGGTCAGAATTTCTTTTAAATCGTTTAAATTATTTATTTGCGTTAAAAGTCCACGATAACTTGAGCCATGCATTAAACCTTTAGTATAATTTATGACATGACGTCTAGATTCATTGATACCAACTCGATCACCTTTATAATTGACGAGTAGTTGTGCATGATCATAAGCCATTGCTAAACGCTCAACAATGCTGGGTTCGGCAATTGTTTGCTTATGATTTAAATATTGATTGATCCGGTAGGCCAGCCACGGATTACCCATAGTGCCTCGAGCTATGGCTACGCCATTACAGTTGGTTTTTTCGATTAATTCCAGGGCATTTTCGAGGCTGAACACATCACCATTACCAAATACCGGAATGGATAGACTCTTTTTGACATTAGCAATAAAACCCCAGTCAGCTTTGCCCGAATATAGCTGAGCTCGGGTGCGCCCATGAACTGTAACCGCATTAGCTCCAGCTTCTTCCAGCATGGTGCCAAATTCAATGGCATTTTTATTGTTTTCGTCCCAACCTAATCTAAATTTTACCGTGACCGGAATTGATATACTGTCTTTTACGGCCATGACAATTTCACGGGCTAATTCCGGTTCTTTCATTAGTGCACAGCCATCTTTGCCTTTGGTGATTTTAGGTACCGGACAGCCCATATTTATGTCGATAAAGTCGGCTCCAGCTGCCTGAGCCATTTTAGCAGCTGCGGCCATAACGTCACTTTCATGACCAAACAATTGAATGCCAATCGGATGGTCGCTATCAGCTATTTTCATAATGCGACAGTCGGGATTATTCATTAATCCTCGACTAGAAACCATTTCGGTAGCCAGTAAACAATTAGGATCGAGCCGGCGAATCAGGCTGCGAAAAACTAAATCAGTTACGCCAGCCATTGGTGGAACATAAACTACTGAATTTACTTCTAAATTACCAATTTTAATGGTCATAATTTTTCCTATGCAAAACCAAGCGAACTATATTTTTAGGATATTTTAACATATCCTTGAAATATAGTTTGATATAGTTTACTAAATCTTTAAAACCTGTTATGGTTTTGTTTATTATTATTTACTTTAACGATATTGATAGTTACCATTGATACTAATCTTAAAATGTTTATTGACCAACATTATTCAATTGGTCAAATTGATGGTATTAATTTATTAGCTAATTCGTTACATAATCATTTAAATTTTATAGTAACCACTGCAAAGGCAAAATTTTTATTAAAGGG
>DAHXLC010000231.1 GCA_027371815.1 Candidatus Melainabacteria bacterium
CAATTTATCGTTTTCGCCTAATCTCGTAAAAGATATATTTATAGCATTTAAATTGTAATTAACCATATCCCTAAAAGAAAGCTTAGTTCTTATTTTAAGTCTAAGCTTTCTTTTAAATATTTAGTTAATTTATATATGCTAGTGTTGAGAAATATAAATTATTTATGGACTTCTGTTTTAATAAGTTCATTCCACTGCGTATGCACAAAACCTAATTCGGGCTTGTCAATTCTTTCATAGGTATGAGCACCAAAAAAGTCGCGTTGAGCCTGAGTAAGATTTTGGGGCAAGGATTGACAGTGATAACTGTCGAAATAAGCCAGACTAGCTGCTAAAGCTGGAGTTGGTATACCCGCAAGGACCGCCTCACTAATAGCATATCGCCAGTTCTCATGCGCTTTAGTTAAAAATGAGCTAAAATCAGGATCGAGCATTAAATTAGGTAAATCATTTTGACGACTAAAGGCATTGCGGATTTTTTCTAATAATTGAGCCCGAATAATACAGCCACCTTTCCAGATTCTGGCGGTTTGAGCAAGATCAATATTCCATTTATAATGAAGTGAACCTTGATAAATTAACGACATACCTTGAGCATAACTGCAAATCTTGCTTGCATATAAAGCATCATGAAGCGCTTGAAGTAATTTAGGCTTATTATCACCTGAATATTTGGTATTTATATTATATATTTTGTTGGCTATCGTTCTTTCAGCTTTCATTGAAGATAGTAGTCTAGCGGTAAGCGCAGCATCAATTGTCGGAACTGGTATACCTAGATCAAGAGCTGATTCACCCGTCCATTTGCCGGTTCCTTTTTGTCCAGCTTTATCGACGATTAAATCAACCAGGTTTTTGTGAGTATCAATATCCTTAACACTTAATACTTTAGCAGTAATTTCAATTAAATAAGAATCTAAAATACCTTTATTCCATTGTTCAAATATTTTGGCAATTTCGTCAGCTTCAAGTTTTAAAGCTTTACGCATGATGTCATAAACTTCAGCAATGAGTTGCATGTCACCATATTCAATACCGTTATGCACCATTTTAACGAAATGGCCAGCGCCATCGGTTCCTAAGTAAGTAACGCAAGGTCCGTCATTGACTTTAGCTGCAATAGCCTCCCAAATAGGCTTTAGTGACTCGTATGCTTTTTTATCACCACCAGGCATTAGCGAAGGCCCCCACAAAGCTCCTTCTTCACCGCCAGATACACCAGAGCCAATAAAATAAATTCCTTTATCCTTTAGAGATTTTTCACGTTTTTGGGTATCCGTAAAATGAGAATTGCCACCATCAATTATGATATCACCAGATTCAAGGTAAGGCAAAAGATTATCAATAGTTTGATCGACTGGACTGCCAGCCTTAACCAATAAAATAACTTTACGTGGGCGAGCTAAAGAAGCTACAAAAGATTTATCATCATATGTTGCGACTACATTTTTGCCTTTGGCAGATCCATTTACAAAGGCATCAATTTTATCAGTACTGCGATTAAAAATCGATATTTTATAGCCATTTCTTTCGATATTTAGAGCCAAATTTTCACCCATTACTCCTAGACCTATTAAACCAATATCTGATAAATTAGACATTTAAATTTCCTCCGTTGACTTTATGCTTTTAAAATTGGCAGCTGCTACTATATCAGTATACCAAACAATATTTTGGTTATGGTTATTAGAGACATTTGCAGCTGGATACTTTAATTCCTTGCCTCTAAAAATAACTTCAGGTAAAATGTCAGTTTTACTTTTACCAGTTACCACAAAAATTTGATAATCAGCGTTATTAATAACTGGATAAGTTAGGGTTAATCTGGTAGCATTAAGTTTTTTAATATAATTAGCTACAACTAAATTGTGCGTTTCTTGTAAAGCTTGTGAATCCGGAAACAAAGAAGCCGTATGACCATCAGGGCCAAGACCTAATAGCACCAGATCAAAATGCGGAAAATCATTATTACTCAGGTTAAAAAATGTCTTAATTTGATCTGCGTAAAATTGAGCGGCCTTTTCAGGATTTTCATCCTGATATTTTGTTGTTAAAAAATTTTCCTTTGGTATTAAATTGTTTGAAAACAATGTCTGATTAATCATGTTGGCATTTGATTCAATACTATCATTACTTACACATCTTTCATCACCAAGAAAAAAATAAACATTTTGCCATGGTATTAATCTGGCCTCAGGATTAATAATTAAATTACTATATAGCAATTTAGGGGTACTGCCACCGGATAAAGCAATAGAGCAGATGCCCTTTTTTGCTAGAGCCGCAGTTACAATACCTAGGATTTTAGTGGTTAAATGGTTAATCAATTCATTTTCAGAATCAAAAATTAAAACCGAATTGTTTGCGTAAATAATTTCACTAGGCATTATGCGACTCCATTAGAACTTTTAACAGATCAATAACTTGATTTAAGGTTTTTAAAGAAGTATGATCATGATTCGAATTAAGTAACTCTTGAATAATCAAATTATTATTCAAACAGATTTTACTTAACGATTGTTCATTAGCAAAAGTTGTTTTAATCTCATTGTTAGATACTTCGTATTCGATATTTTTCTCTTCGTTATTGTGTTCAAAAAATATGGATATTTTAACAATATTATTGTCACAAGCTTTAGGGTTTAAAACTGCGGATATGTATATGGGCAATTCATGATTTATATATTGGTTAACCGGTTCAATCCTGTCAAAAATCAAACACAAGTCAGTCGCCTCGATTTTTCGAACAAATTTTAAGTTTAACAATGTAGTAAACCAGGTTGCCAGATATAAAGCTTCATAACTATAGTTAAATTTTGCTGATTTATTATTAAGTATTCTTACACTGGTAAATTTTATACTATCGCTTTTAAAAAAGGTATCTAATGAATAAGCAATAGATTTGCGCCAGGGTAATAATCTAGTAGCTGTTAAATCAATGACTGGTAGTTTTAAACAATCTTTAAATTCGCCGATGTTTTCGGCTGAGAAATTAAAGATTTTTGCCGTATCAATAATTAGGGTGTCAATAAAATAGCCAAATGGCTGAAAGTATTGCTGACTAAACGTGCTACTATGCCACCACATAATTACCGGTAAATCTTGGAGAATAAGACTAGCTATTGCCGAAGCCATTTCCAGAGAATGCTTTAGGAAGTTTTGAGCGCTAGCATTACTATAAGCCTGTTTCAGGGTAAT
>DAHXLC010000236.1 GCA_027371815.1 Candidatus Melainabacteria bacterium
ATTTTATAAGCTATTATGATTATTATCAGCCTGAATCCTATATTCCATCTACCGATACCTTTATTGAAAAAGAAGCCAGTATCAATGAAGAAATTGATCGCTTAAGACATTCAACGACCCGATCGCTTTGGGAACATCAAGATGTTATTGTAGTAGCTAGTGTAAGTGCCATCTATGGACTGGGCGTACCGGAACGCTATTATCAGCATAGTTTTACCCTAAATAAACAGTCCGAATATGACCGACAAAACCTTATCCGTAAATTAATTGAAATTCACTATAACCGTAATGATTTTGAATTAAAACGTGCCACTTTTAGGGTGCGTGGTGATGTTTTAGAAATATTCCCGGCTTACGAAGAAAATATTATTCGCCTAGATTTTTTTGGTGATGAAATTGAAAAGATTTTAATGATAAACCCAGTTTCTGGCGAAGTTTTAAGTTTTGAGGATAGTATCACAATTTATCCAGCCAAGCATTATGTTTTAGGCGAAGATGAATTGGAAATGGCGCTTAAACAAATTCAAATAGAATTAGCTGAACGACTGAGCGAATTAAATGCTCAAAGTAAATTAGTTGAAGCCTACCGCTTAGCTCAGCGCACCAACTTTGATCTGGAAATGATTAAAGAAATTGGTTATTGTAATGGTATTGAAAATTATTCACGGATTCTCGAAAACCGTAACGTCGGTGAACCACCGCAAACACTATTGGATTATTTCACTAGGCGATTTGGCAATGACGGCTTTTTGACTTTTATTGATGAATCCCATGTCTCTATCCCCCAGTTAAGAGGTATGTTTAAAGGAGATAGGGCTCGTAAAGATACTTTAATTGAACATGGTTTTAGACTTCCCTGCGCTAGGGATAATCGACCTTTAACATTTGAAGAATTTTGGGTAAAAGCCCAAAATGTAATTTTTGTATCAGCTACACCAGCTGAATTTGAATTAAGTATCAGTAAACAAGTAGTGGAACAGATTATTCGACCTACGGGTCTAGTGGATCCTGTTATTGAAATTCGTCCCATTAAAACCCAAATTGACGATCTTATTAAAGAAATTAAAATACGTCAGAATCTTAAACAGCGAACCCTGGTTACCACATTAACTAAACGCATGGCGGAAGATTTAAGTGACTATTTAAATCAACTTGGCTTAAATGTTAAATGGTTACACTCTGATATTGATGCTTTAGACCGAGTCGAATTGTTAAGGGATCTACGGATGGGTGTCTTTGATGTATTAATTGGTATTAATTTATTACGTGAAGGCCTCGATTTACCCGAAGTAACTTTAGTTGCCATCATGGAAGCTGACAAAGAAGGCTTTTTACGCTCGCAGCGTTCGCTAATTCAGACTATTGGTAGGGCTGCTCGTAATGTTGAAGGTAGGGTTATTCTTTATGCTGATAAAATAACTGATTCAATGAATATAGCCATAACTGAAACCAATCGCCGCCGCCAAATTCAGATTGAATATAATACGGTAAATAATATTCAGCCAAAAACTATTGAAAAGTCATCTACTAATACATTGCTTGATGCCTTAAGAGGCCAAAACCAGGAAAATTCTAAAAAGAACAAATTCAAAGTCAACGAAACAACTGATCTAAATGACTACTTAGAAAATTTAAATAAAATCCAACTTAATACTCTCTCCCATAAACTTGAAAAGGAAATGCAAAATGCGTCTAAAGTTTTAGACTTTGAAAAAGCCGCTTTATTAAGAGATCAGTTAAAGAATATACACAATTTAATTAAAGTAAAAGACGTAAACTCAAAAGAATAAGCAATTATTAAATTTAAATAATTGTCAATAGTTAAAACTATATTAATATAGACTGTACAAATGAAAATTCATAATTATACTAAAAATATAGTGTTGCCAAGAAATTTAATTTACTTTACCCATATTGACTTTTAGTCTACTTGCTTAAAATAAGTTAATTTAAATGCCAATACTTCTCAAATAAGATTGACTTAAGTTTTTCGTTAATCATAAAGCAAGAGAAATTGACTAAGCTCATCAAACTAGGCCAATTTAAGGCATCCAAGTAATAATCACAAGAGCCATTCAATAACTCATTTAAAAATATAACCATATTAGTTTTAATGAGGCATAAAAATGACAAAACACCACCCTGTTGAAAATGATCGAATGTTAGGGCAACTTCTCGTAGATGATGACAACATTGCCAAACGTGGCGAAATAGATGAATTAGATTTAATTGATGAAACTGATCAGTTTCCGATTATTCTTGAAGATGAACCATCACTAGATGATGATGATGATACGCTGGACTTGCCCATAACGAAGGAAGTTGTGACAGAAGACTCCGTAAGGCTATATTTAAGAGAAATTGGTCGCATTCAACTATTAAAACCTGATGAAGAAATTGAATTAGCCCGAAAAATTTTACAAGGTGATATGATTGCTAAACGCAAATTAGTTCAGGCTAATTTACGCTTAGTTGTTTCCATTGCCAAAAAATACATTGGTCGGGGCTTATCATTCTTAGATCTTATTCAAGAAGGAAATTTAGGTTTAATTAGAGCTAGTGAAAAATTTGACCATGAACGTGGTTATAAATTTTCCACATATGCTACCTGGTGGATTCGTCAAGCCATAA
>DAHXLC010000187.1 GCA_027371815.1 Candidatus Melainabacteria bacterium
CGATGTTGTCTAGTGGAATGATGGGTGGCTATAATCCAATGATGAGTATGATGGGCGGCTACGGCGGTGGCATGATGGGTGGTATGGGTTATGGTATGGGCATGGGCAATAATATGCAGATGACGGAAACCTATGGACCTGGCGGCATGACGATGGGTAATTCACCAATGTTTGCTCCCAGTCCAGGAATTGCTGAGCTGGCTGGAAATACCAGTGCCTTAACGAGCGCATTTATGCCTTTAGCTAATTTAGGAACTGGCTTAGCGATGGCTTTTAGTGGTAGAGGAATGATGTATTAAATTTAGTTAGTTTAATTTGAAGTTTAAGTGGGAATAACCCTATTGTCAAGAAGCACAGTGACAGATATAATTTAAGCAAATGATTTTAAGTTGTCAAAGTATTGAAAAAGTTGTATATTAATAAATATTAATAATTTTAAATGGAGAATGAAATATGGCACCAGGAAAACCACCTGAAATATCAAGCGGGGATAGTAATATTAATCCGCCATCAGCAAATCAAGCTGGTAATGCTAATTTAGCCAGAAATGTCTATCAATTTGACGGTAATAATAATAGATCGGACAGTCCTAACCAATATCAGTTTAGTGGTGGTGGTGGTAGCTGTGCTGGGGATTTCTTTAATTACCAGGTGAAACAAGGTGATACTTTATATTCTATTGCCGAAAATCAGGTAACTAACAATGGTATGGCTTGCCCTACTCCGGATGCCATAAGTGCTGAAGAAGAACGAATTATTCAAGCCAATAAGGATAAATACCCTTCACTTGAATGTAATCCTAACTTAATTTGCAAAGGCTGGGACTTAAAAATTCCTATTCAAGGAAATAGCGATCAAGGAAATGCTGATAATAGCCAACATCATAAAGACAATAATTTTGGCTTTGATGAGTGTGCTTGTTCTAAACCCGATGCTGGATCAAGAACACCAACTGTCAATGATACACCTCCACCAGGAGCTGTAAACAGACACTCGTTTTCACAGCCAGGTCAGCCAACTCCTGCTTATGGGGAAGGGGCTGGAGTTCCCAACTACACTCCTCCCAAAAGAACAGATTATGTTCCGCCAGCTGATCCAGTTCAACAGGCCTATCAAGCTGCTCAGATAAGAACTTATGGTGAATTTGGCAGTCCGAATATGGGTGGTATGAGTATGGGTGGTTATGGACCCGGTGGTATGATGTATGGTGGTTATAATCCGATGTTGTCTAGTGGAATGATGGGTGGCTATAATCCCATGATGGGTGGAATGATGGGTGGCTATAATCCTATGATGATGGGTGGTATGGGATATGGTATGGGTATGGGCATGGGCATGGGTAATAATATGCAAATGACAGAAACCTATGGGCCTGGTGGAATGACAATGAGCAATTCGCCAACGTGGGCACCAAGTCCTGGTGTAGCTGGCATCGCTGGCGATACTAGTGCCTTAACTAGTGCATTTATGCCAATTCTTAACTTTGGTTCTACTTTAGCCATGGCTTTGACTGGTAAAGGTGGCTATGGTATGGGGTATAACCCAATGATGATGGGTGGAATGTTCTAAGAATTATGCGTTACTTAAACAATAATTTGGCTAAACAACATATAGGCTAAATAATAAATCAGTCTTAGAAAATGCGAAAGATAAACCTTAAAAAAAGATTTATCTTTTTGCATTTCTTGGGATCGTAAGCCAAATACGTATATAATGAAATTAGAATCAGTGAAGCAGATTGCCTTTGCAATTTACATACTAAATATAATATTAATGAGGTAAGCAAAATGTCTAAGTTTATATACCTGTTAATTTTAATAATTTGTACTTATGACAATTTTTGCTTAGCTTCAAGTAATTTAAACTTAGCTGAAAAAACAATTTTGCTTACTGCTTTAAACAGCCAAACCACTAAAAATGGGCAAACAGTTGAAGTTAAATTAAGACAAAATCTTAATTTAAACGGTAAAGTAATTGCTAAAGCCAATTCAATAATAATTGGTCATATTACTAAAATCGAACAGCCTAAACGCTTTATTCATTCTGAAGTTTCAGCGCATAGTTTCATGAAACCGGGAGCTCGCATTTTTATTGAATTTAATAAAATCAAAGCTGGCAATAAAATAATTGCTATTAATGCTAAACCATGCCCCAAAACTGTAATTGTTGAAAGTAAACAATATGCCATAAAAGTTGATAAAGACTCAAGTATTGTAAGTTCAACTCCAGGTGATGTTAAATCTAAACTTGGGCGCACGTCTATTCAAGTCGCATCCTGGATTGGTGCTCCATTTACCCCAATTATTGGTGGTATAGTTGGTGCCATTAAACCTAATGTAATGTTACCTGAGGCAAATGATGCTAAAAGTAGAAAGCACCGCAGGCTTAAAGGTATGGCAGCCGGAGCCATAGCTGGTGTGCCTGGTGGATTTTTAATTAATGACAGTGTGTTAAAAGGAAGAAATACGGTACTGAAGTCAGGTAGTAAGCTTGAAATATTAATAACTAAAATTAATGACTGAGATATAAAGTTTATTTAAAACACTCATAGTATAATAGAATTAATTATTTTAAGGATACCATTACTAATGAATAAAACAGTTTATTTTTTCTTGGCATTTAGCCTTTTATCTATAATCAGTTCTTCAAATTTAATACTTGCTCAAACAAATACGCAAACAGCATTAAGTAATCAGATTTTACCTACTGTTACCGAGCAAAATTTAATTCCCGCTGATAATCCCTCACCCAAAAATATAATCAATAACTGCAATTCATTAAACAATTCAATTATTAATGAAACGGCACTTAATCAAAATAATCCTAATTTATTATCGCCAGAAAATCCTCTTTCAAATGACCATACGATACTTAAAACTAGTACTAGTGTTATTGATCTCTCCAATGACTACCCACTGCCAATTGGCGGTAAAGAACTTAAAGAAAATTTTCAAGGCAGTAAAATTTATCAATATGACAATTCGCCAATTGGCTTAAGACAGCCTGTATTGTTTGTCCATGGGGGTGGTGGTGATCACCAAGAGTTGTTTCGTTGGGACAAATTAATTCCTTATTTGACACAAAATCAAAATTTTCAAAAAAAATATAAAGTATATTTAATTAGATATGACAGCAAATTATTGTTATCGCAAATTATGCCGGCAATTAAAGAGGTAATTATAAAACTTTATGACGATACCGGAAAAAAACCACTTAGATTAGTAGCCTTAAGCATGGGAGGCAATGTTGCCCAAAGGCTATTAGCTGATACCCAAGTTGATCATATGATTGCTCAAGTCTTTGCTATGGGTTCTCCGTTTCATGGATCTCCCTTGTTCTGTTCAGATTGGTTTTCTTATAGTCTTTATAAAAGACATCATTTAGCAGCCGTAAAAGTTCTTGATAATGTTGAGTATAAAGAATATTTTAAATTTCATAAAAATTATCAAACTGATCTTGGCTGGGATGATGATGATAATGCTATGCCAATTACTAGTTCGTTTCACTCCAATCTGCCCTTAGGCCCCAAAGGTGTGTTAAATAGAAATGAAGCAAACAATAAGCTTTCAGCTGTTGTAAATGAAGATGCCTTGGATAAACAAAAAATAATCACTTATGCTGGGTACTTACTTAACCCTTATATTATAAACACACCCAATAAAGGAGTTTTACATAAAATTCGTATTGGCTTATATCAATTCAAAACATTTTTAATTGCTCAAACTGCTAATGAATTAGCCGCTTTAAAATTATTAAATATGGAAATAGCTCAAATGGTAGCTAATAATCCTAATGCTCAACAGCAAAGTAAGTCTAAAGTAAACAAAGGCTATGAATATGGTTTAAATGATGGCATAACTCCAGTAAGTTCAGCTATATTTTTACCTCCGCATGCTCTTAAATCTTATCCTTTAGTTAATGAATCTGAACTTATCCATGTGTCTAAAGTAACTGATGTAAAAGTCGCTAGGGTTTTTCGTAATATTAATCATGTAACTTTTGTTGATGGCCCACCAAAACATGGCACGAAATATTTAGTTGATGAGCTTCATCCTAATGAGCCTAAGCAAACAATATTTAATTGGATTTTAAATGAATTATTAAATACTTAGAAACATTTTTGTCTAATTTGTCGTCTGATGTTATTACCCCCTTAATTACAATAAATTAATAATGCGTTATAATTAAAAGAAAAGTAAGGTCGTAAAATGCATAAATTTAAAATCTTTCAAATTATATTTTTAATAATTATTTGCTTTGAATTTACTGATTTAAATTCTGTTAATGCAGCTAAACAAGTTCTTAGTACTGGTATTGTTGAAGAGCGGGTTAAAGATCTTACCACTCAGATTCATTGGTATAAAAACCTTAAAGAAGCTGAAGCCGTAGCTAAAACTCAAAATAAAATGATTTTTTGGGTGCAAATGCTTGGTGACATTGATGGTGGTACGTGAAGTGCCGGAAATAGTTTGAGAGCCGTGTCGCTTTCAGTTGATCCAGCCTTTAGTGATTTAAAAGACAATTTTATTTGTGGTTATACTGATATTAAACACAAATGGTATTGTGGCAAATCGGGGAAACATGAAGTTGATAGTATTGCAGTAGATACCAGTAATGGAGCTGGACCGCATAATATTCAAATGTTTATGCTATCAGCTGATGGCACTGTTTTAAGCTGTTTGCCAGGATATTGGCGCAGTCAGGATTTAAATCTTGAATTAAAGTTAGCTAGTGATTTAAACAAAATTTGGTTAGATCCTAACTTATCGCAAAGTCAAAAGGATAAGATTTTTGTGCAAAAACAATTAAATCATATTTTGGATCATCCGATGTCGATGATTCAAAATAGTAGAATGCAAGGCTTTGATCGTAACGCCGAATTTAAGAAAAATTATATTCCTGATACCGTAAGTAATCCTCAACTGTTTTTGGAACAAGCTACAGGTCACATTAACAATAATTTTCATAATGCTGCATTTAATAATAATGCAAACGCTATTATAAATACTGATAATTCAGTTGACTCTTCTAGTTTAAGATTAACAAGGCTAAATCCAGTAACATTGTATCGGCAAAGACAAAAACAGGTAGATCCGGTTTTTAAAACTACTGATGAAATATTTCATGAACGAATGGCTGCTAATCCTTTTATACCGTTTGACCAATTTGATACGGGTTCTTTTGTTTCTTATGGGACTGATCATTATGATAAAGGTGAAAGTAAAATGGGGCCTAATGGTAATAAATTTACCGCTAAAAAAGCTGTAGGTGGCATTTTCCGCCAAGTGTTAAACCAAACACCACTAGCACCTGCTTATAGCTTATATCAATTTGGTAGCGGTAATAATCATTTTGTATCAGCAGAATCTAATTAGCCCTCTTTAAAATTATGATTTTTTAAAGCCATAAGAAAAATAAACAATTACACCAAAAACTAGATAAATTAGATAATATATCCATACTTTAGCTTGTAAGCTTAGCATCAACAAAAAGCATGTAAGCATACCTAATACAGGAATTAAAGGAACAAAGGGACAATGAAAACCACGTTTAACATGTCTGGCTGTTTTACGTAAAATCAAAACGCCTAAACACACTAAAGCAAAAACAAATAAAGTGCCAATATTAGTCAATTCAGCAGCATCACCAATATCCATAAAAATGGCAAAACCAGCAACCACAACTCCCATTAAAATTGTGGATAAATAGGGCGTTTTAAATTTTGGATGAAGTTGGGCAAATATCTTAGGTACCAGGCCATCACGAGCTATCACCATAACAATTCTCGGTAACCCTAATTGAAAGACTAAAAGAACACTAGTCATGCTTGATAATGCCCCAAGAGAAATCAATAAATTACCCAAATGGTTATGACAAAGAATCATCGCTGAGGCAAGTGGAGCTGAATCACCCACAAAAGAACTATACGGTTTAATTCCAGTTAGAACTAAAGCTACCAGTGAATAAATTATTGTACATACGCCAAGAGCACCAATCATTCCTAAGGGTAAATCACGTTGAGGATTTTTAGTCTCTTCAGCCATTGAACTAACGGCATCAAAGCCAATAAAACTGAAAAAGACAATGCCCGCACCACCTAGGATGCCTGAAATTCCCCCAGGTGCAAAGGGAAACCAATTATGCGTATTAATTTGCGTTGCACCATAAAATATAAAATACAAAATTGCCGTAATCGTTACGGATAAAATTATTTTATTAGCTATAGCACTTTCTTTGACACCTAGTACCAAAATTAAAGTAATTATACTGACAATAACTAAAGCTGGTAGGTTAAAGGCAATATGAAAACCAAATATTGTTGGCAAATTAATACTACTATAACAGCTTCCTAATTCGTGATTATCAAGAACTGCTTTAATTTTTAAATTAGCGTCATTTAAATTTGTCGTTAAATACAGTGGCAGCTTAAAACTAAATAATTCATATATTAACTTGATAAAATGTTCTGACCAGCTAATTGAAACAGCTATATTCCCAACTACATATTCAAGAATAAGATTCCAGCCGATAACCCAGGCGGCAAACTGTCCAAGGCTAGCGTATGCATAAGTATAAGCCGATCCCGATATTGGTATCATTGAAGCTAGTTCAGCATAACATAATGCGGCAAAACCGCAAGCTATTGCAGCTAGAACAAATGATAAAACAATACTTGGGCCAGCTGGGGATCGACCAAATGAAACATGTAAAAGTTGATTGACAACCGGTGTGTTGAGCCAATTATTGGTTGTAGTTATAATTGAACTAGTACCAGCAGCAGCCTGACCTACTAGGGCAAATATTCCTGATCCTATGGTTGCACCAATGCCAAAAGCAATTAGGTCAATAATGCCTAGGCTTTGTTTTAAGTTACTAGAATGACTAGCTTCATCTACCATTAAATCAGGTGATTTAGTTTGAATTAGTTTTGACCAGTTTGTCATACGATTACCTAAATTTAATTGTCTTTACGGCTTCATTGCCAGCCGCATCATATACTTTAAATATTATACTTTGAGCTTTTTGAGGGATTTTAAGATTATTAACAACAAATTCCTTAACTTGAGGATTTGTAAAATCAGCTTGTGCAGAAATAGCATATTCATAACTAGAATCAAATTGAAATACAGCAGCATAAACTGCAATATTATCACTAGCTTTTAAGAAAAAATTTAAATGCTGGTTAGGAAGTATTTCAATTTGAGCTTTAAGCAATTGTGGTTTGGTATTATCAATAATCACGGGAATATAATAATGAGCACATTTGTGATTGTAAAAATTTGACAGTTTATCGCTTAAATCGAATCTGAATAGATACTTTCCATCATCTAGCTTGGTTGTATCTAATTCAAACTTAAATGTATTAGCTGATTTTACCGAAGAAGTTATGAAATTTTTATTATCTATATTTTTTTTGCTGTCGGAGTTGTTATCAGTTGATTTAGTGTCTTTATCTTTGCTACTGTCTTTACTGTCGGAGTTGGTATCGGCTGATTTGGTGTCTTTATCTTTGCTACTGTCCTTGCTGTCTGCCTTGGTATCAGTTGATTTGGTGTCTTTATCTTTGCTACTGTCCTTGCTGTC
>DAHXLC010000281.1 GCA_027371815.1 Candidatus Melainabacteria bacterium
TTTCTTTAAATAGCTTATGACTAAAGGAAGCAAGGTAAAGTAATCTATAATTTCCCTTGACATGTGTCTACTATATAATTTTAGACGGTTGATAATTACTTAAAGTTCCGGTTAAATCTCTTAAATCTGTCAATTGGTGCAGATTTTTAACTTTTTATTAAACAGTTAGTAGCTTAATATTTTTTCAATCTTTTAACCGTTAACTTCTTAACATTTTATTACTTAATATTCAGGTATGTTTTGCTTTAAAGTAGAAATTTTAAGCGTTTAATGCTAAAATTTTTTTTATAAGGGCTATTAGCTCAGGTGGTTAGAGCGCACCCCTGATAAGGGTGAGGTCCCCGGTTCGAGTCCAGGATAGCCCAGTTAATTTGTTATGTTTGACCAAAAATATTTTATAGTGGGGGCTTGGCTCAGTTGGTAGAGCGTCTCTTTTGCACGGAGAAGGTCAGCGGTTCGATTCCGCTAGCCTCCAAATTTTTTAATAGAATCAGTTAATGCCTAGACTTATTTTGCAAAATGCTCAGGTAATTTCGCCTATTGATGAGTTTAAAGCTAATTTATTGATTAGCGATGGATTTATTCAAAGCATTGATCCGGTTAATTCTTTAATAGTATGTGATAATACACCAATAATTGACTGTGAAAATTTTTATGTAACTCCTGGTTTAATTGACTTACAGTTTAATGGCAATAATATCTGTAATTTATGGACAAAGCCAAATCAGGCTGATTTTGTCCGTATGTGTGAGGATTTAGCAAGAAATGGCTGTACCAGTTTTTTGCCTACCTTAATTACTGATGAAATAATTAATTTAGAACAAGGGATTGATTTTTTAGCGCACTATTGCTTGGATTCGTTAAAGGTTTTTAACGATAAGGTTTGCAACCGCATATTAGGTATTCATCTGGAAGGCCCATTTATATCTAAAGATCGCTGTGGCGTTCATCCGCATGAATTTATCCTTAAACCAAGCCTAGATATTGCTCAACGACTTTGTCGGCAAGCTAATATTAAGATTATGACGATTGCCTGTGAAGAAGATCCCGAATTAAGCGTAACTAAGTTTTTACAAAGTATTGGTGTTACCGTATCGCTTGGTCATTCTAATGCTAGTCTAGGTAACGCTAATTGGGCTTTTAGCCATGGCGTCAATTTAGTAACCCATTTGTTTAACGCGATGCCTTCAATACATCATCGCAATCCGGGGTTAGTGACAGCTGCACTTTTAGCGCAGAACGTTACTTGTGCCCTAATTCCTGATGGTTTGCATTTGGATAAAAATATCATTAAACTTGTCATAAAGACTAAAGGCATAAATAATGTTATTTTAGTTACAGATTGTGCTACGGTTGGCACAAGTGGCGGTGGTTTGGTTGGTTCATCCATAACTTTAAGTCAAGGTGTGCGTAATTTAGTTGAATGGAATATCTGTAGCTTTCAACAAGCTATTATGATGGCTTCATATAATTGTGCCAAAGTTCTTAATAATTTAGATTATATTGGTGTTATTGCTCAAGGCAAATGTGCTGATTTGATTTTATGGGATAAAGCCAATTTAGAAATTAAAGCAGTTGTCATAAATGGTCAGATTGTTTGAATTATGCCAAAAGTTGTTAAAAGCTGTGCAGGACAAATTTTAAAATAAGAAAAACCATAATGGCTAAAATAACAAAGATAATATTGGTTAAAATAGGTTTAGCTTTTTTTTTCTTGTTGAAACTACTGTTTTACATCTGTATTAGCTGTTTGAAATGAGTATTGAAAATTCAACAGAGCTAACCTCTTAATTTTGGAGAATTATTCCCAAGTTTATCAATTTGTTCTTTTGACAGTTGAGGTCGACTAGCTACCAGACCATTCAATGTGTCTTTTGTTTGGCTTAATTTAAGAGCTTG
>DAHXLC010000301.1 GCA_027371815.1 Candidatus Melainabacteria bacterium
TGACAACTATCTTCTTTGGCTGATAATTTATTAATTAAGGTATTTTCTTCAAGAGCTATTTGTTTTTCAAGACTTAAAATTTTTAAATTTAATTCTTGATAGCTTTCCGAAACTTTATCTAATTCTTCTACTTGTGATTTAACTTTTTCAAATTCTTTATATTGCTGTAAAATTTCATCTTGTTTATCAAGTAGGTTTGAAACCTGTAAATCTTCTTGTTCAAGTTTATTTTTTTCCAAAGTCAATTTAGCTATATCAGCAGTTATGGTCGATAAAGTTTCGGAAAGCTATCAAGAATTAAATTTAAAAATTTTAAGTCTTGAAAAACAAATAGCTCTTGAAGAAAATACCTTAATTAATAAATTATCAGCCAAAGAAGATAGTTGTCAAAATTTGATTAGCAAACTTACGACCATTGAAATTGAAATTTGTGATGAAGCAAAAATCAAACACGCTTTTGAAGAATACAAACAACTGCTTGAAGAAGAATCTATTCAAAGTAAAAATGAAAACAGTTTTAAGAATTTAGCTCAGCGTAAAACTGAAATTGAAAAACAGCTATCCGATACCAAAATTAAACACGAAAGTACCTATGAAGAGAAAAAAAGAAAATTACACGAATTAGAAATCAACTTAACTAATCAAGAAAAACTAGAATTTGAAAAACAAACACTTGAAAGTAAAATAAATAATTTTAATGTTATCGAAAATAAGCGTAATTCTATTGAAGAAGAAGGCTCTAACCTCAAGAATATCATTGCCACAAAGAAATCAGAAGTTAGCAATCTTGAAAATCTGATTAACGATTTTAAACACAAAATCAGTCAAATTGAAAGTCTTAACCTTGACAGTCTATGCCCACTTTGTTTATCACCCATAAATGATAAAGCTAAAGTACTAAACCATTATAATGAAGAAATAAACATAAAAAATAATTTAATTGAATCAAATAATTTAGAAATAACCATTTTAGAAACAAAAAAAACCAAATTAGGTGAAGAATATTTAAAATTAAAAGCTCAATTAAAAGATAAAGATATTGTCCTAAAAGCGCTTGGCGAAATTGTCAGCCAGGAAAAAAACAATCTAGATAATCTAAATTTATTAAACACTTTAAAACAAGAATTAACCGAATTAAGGAAAAAAATTGACAGTGGTGATTTTTTAACAATGGAACAGGAAAGTTTAAAATATATTAACAATGAAATGACTAAAGTAAATTTTGATCCAATTTTATATACCAACCTCCAGAGTGAAATTAAAAGCCGAAAAAATCAGGAAATTCGGTACCATAAGCTAACTAATTCATTAAACACCAAAACCAGTCTGGAAAATGAAATTAATACTTTAAAAAATGAAATTAATACTTTAAAAGAAGTATTAGAAAACAAAAAATATGCGCTAGCTTTAACCCAAGAATTAAACATTCTCATAACAACAAAAGTAAGTCTAAACTATAACCAGGAAGATCATTCGGCTCTTAAGGACAAACTTAGTTATCTTGCAAAATTTGCTCAACAGTTTAATAATATTAAAGTCAGTGCTGAAAAAAAATTAAATCTTCAGGAAAGATTAATGTCTACGCTAACTTCTATTAATGAAAAAGCAAATACACATACTCAAATAAAAGTAAATATTGCTAATTTGAAAACAGTAATCACCCAAATCCCTGATTTAGAATCCCAATTAAATCTTTTATATAAACAAAAGAGTGAAATAAAATCTAACCTTGATAAGGCTAATAGAGAAAAGTATGAATTTGATACTAAATATAAAATTACCCAAGCTAGTTTAAACAGTTTTAAACAAGCTAATGAAGAAAAACAGTCATTAAAAAACACCTTAAATGATTATAAAATATTAATCGATTCACTTGGCAAGAAAGGAATTCAAGCTGCAATTATTGAAAATGCCATACCCGAAATTGAAGCCGAAGCCAATAGACTGTTACAAAAACTATCCAATAATCAAATGTATATAGCTTTTTCAACTCAGGCTAAATTGAAATCTGGATTAGTTTCCGAAACTTTAGAAATATTAATTTCTGATAGTGTTGGTACCAGACCCTATGAATTATTTAGTGGCGGTGAAGCTTTTCGCGCCAATTTCGCCATTAGAATTGCTTTGTCCAAATTATTAACCAGGCGATCACATGCCAAACTGGAAACTTTAATTATTGATGAGGGTTTTGGATCGCAAGATGAAGAAAGTCGCGAAAAATTAGTTAGAACCATAAAATCAATTGAAGATGAATTTGCTTGTATATTAGTAATAAGTCATATGAATGATATCAAGGAAATGTTTAAAACTCAGATTGAAGTCACCAAAAACAATGGTCAATCCTATGTTAATATTATAAATTCATGAATAACTCAATTTAATTAATCTATTTACCTAAAATTAATTTTATATTCTTCAAACAAAATTAATGCTGGTTTAACAAAAACTGCGGAATATATTGATCTATATTATTAGAATTATTGCTATCAGGAAGGACAGGATACATTTCTTGCGTAAATTCATTAAACGACTTTTGGATTGTTTCAATTCGCGTATTAAAATCAGGCCTAGCACCATAAGTATAACTACTAAAAACATTTCCAGAATTGATATCAAAGTAAGGTGGAATTTTGTCATTATTGTCACTGGCGCAATGCAACAAAGGAAACAAGGATTGACTACTAGCCCCTTGCTTTTGCCAAAAATAAAAAAGACTGTTATGATATTTTTGTAATATTTGCTGCCTTTTAGTATCATTAAAAAATTGATTGGAGGTATATTGAGCTGTGGCCTTTAAAGCTGTAATCAACAAGCAACTAAAAAAAACGATTATTGGACAAATTCTTTTGTAAAAGATTTTATAATGCATTACCCATATGTCCTAATAAAAATAATTGTAAATTAAACCAGTCGATTAATTGCCATACATACGCCTTACTTGATTTTGTCGTCCTATGTTATTAAACAGATTTGACATATCCTTAGCTTGTTGTGAATCCGCATAATCATAAATAGAAGCATTATTTGCTCTTACCTGAGCATCTCTTCGAGCTCTTTCAGCTAAAATAGTTTCTTGATCTTTGCTTTGCTTTTGTTTGGCTAAATTCAAAAGATTGTTAACTTTATGATCATAACTTATATTACGTGACGAAAGCTGTAGGTACTGATTAAGATTATTGATAGCTAAGTCAGGCTTAGAGTTGTATAACTGAATTAGACCAAGACCTAAGAGCCAAATAGGATTATTAGGCTCACACTTATTTAAGATCATATAACTATTTTCATAAATATCCAAAGGCTGAGCTTGTGACTGATGATTCCCCCAGTTTAACATTGGATCAAGATTAACTTTTGCCTTAGGCAATGGAGTACAAGCACTTGGATTAAATTTATTAGCAATACAAAGGTCAGCTAAAATGCCTTTAAATAATTTAGGTCCATTAGTGACACTAATTAATGGCAAAAAATTTGACAAATCATAATCCAAGAACTCATAGTTTTTAACCAAACTAAAATAATCTTTATTTTCTTTAAAATAAACTGCTCGTCCTAAATCAATCGAAAGATTTACATCTTTTTTAGCATAAAGTTGATTTTGTATATAGGTTAAAGCCGAAGGATTTTGTGGCGTTAAGCCTTGAGCATAAACCAAATTAACATTAAATAAAATCAAAATAATTAAAACCAGATTAAATTGCATATTTATTAGATTAAAACAATTCACCACAATATTACCTAAATATTATATATATAATTTAACTTATCGGACAATAATTAATTCTGTTTAACTTCATTAAATAAATTATTTTAATTACCGGCGAAGTTAATTTAAATAATTCAATCAATGTAATTGTTTACTTACAATACAGCCTTAAAGAAAAGCAAATGTGGTTAAATTTAAGAGTTAGATTCTATATTTTTACAAACTCTAAACTGCTAAGTAAAGCATGCTTTACAAGCTAACATTATAAAAAACTTCTCAATTAATTTATTTTCGGATATTGGTTATGTGTGGCGTAGTTGTATTAAGAGGCGTTAAAGGGGCATACAATTTAGCTTTATCGGCCTTAATGAACCTTCAACACCGAGGTCAAGATGGTGCGGGGATTTTAACCGTTAATCAAAATAGAGGTTTTCAGCTTAAACGTGAACCCGGTCTTATAAGCAATTCTTTTCAACCGCTGTTAAAAAACCAAACAGCAGACGCTATTATCTTAAATAATACCGTAGCTCTTGGTCACACACGTTACTCAACTGTTGGCAGCAATGATCCAAATTTATTACAGCCTTTTATCCATAAAGGTGCTGGGCTTGCGTTAGCTCATAATGGCAACCTGGTCAATTTTTATGATCTAAAGAAACAATGGGTTAACGATTATGAAAGCAAAGAACCAGTATCAGATTCCAGTATGATTTTAAATCTATTAGCGCAAAAATTATTAGCCAAAAACGCCACTAGCTTTTTTAATGCTGTTGATTTTGTAATGCATGAATGTATTGGAGGTTATGCAATAGTAGGGGTTTTAGATAATGGAGCTATTTTTGGCTTTAGAGATCCTAATGGCATTAGACCTTTAGTACTAGGCCTTAAAACTGACAATGAATCTGTTTATGGGATGGCGAGTGAAAGTTTACCTTTAAGTTTCCTGGGCTTTGATCAATTTATGGATATTAAACCTGGTCAGGCGATCTATATTGATGAGTTTGGTCAAAAACATGAAAAAATCATCAAAGAATCAACCGTCAGTCCTTGTATGTTTGAATGGGTATATTTTGCCCGTGTCGAATCTACAATCAATGATCGGGCAATTTATCAGGCTCGCTTTGATTTAGGTGTAAATTTAGCTAAAGTTATTCAGGAAAAACAAATTACTGCAGATGTTGTCTGCTGTGTGCCAGAAACTAGTAGAATATCAGCTTTAGCCTTAGCACAAACTTTAGATATTCCCTATCGTGAATTATTAATTAAAAACCGCTATATTAACCGAACCTTTATTTTAGATAGCAGAATCGCTAGAGCTGAGGCAATTGAATATAAACTGTTTCCAATTCAATCTGAAATCAAAGATAAAACCTGCATTATTGTTGATGACAGTATCGTTCGTGGTACCACTGCGGCTCAAATCGTTCGTATCTTACGTAAATGTGGGGTAAAAAAAGTAATCTTAGCATCCACCTGTCCACCAATAATCAGTCCTTGTTACTATGGTCTTGATTTTCCGGATTCAAAAGAATTAATATCCTATCAGAAAACCGAACAGGAAATTGCTCGAGATCTTGGCGCTAACGAAGTTGTTTTTCAGTCATTGCAAGGACTTGAATCATCGCTTAAACAAAAACACTTATGTACCGGCTGTATTTCAGGTTCTTATCCAACCAGTATTGAATCGGCGACTAATTTTACTAATACCAGAAAAAATGATCGAAAAGTAAACGAGAAAATATTATGAATAACCAAAATAATACTTTAACAGAAATTTATAAAGGAAGTTCAAAAAATATTTTCAAATCAACTTCTCAAAGTCAAACTTTATTATTTGAATTTACTGACTACTATTCAGTATTTGACTATGGCCTAATGCCTGATCCTATAGCCAATAAAGGCTTAGCACAAACAATTTTAACTAACTACTTGTTTAACAGCTTAAATCAGTCAGATTTTTATCAAGAATTAAAAAACCAAAGTGTTTTTAATTCTTTAGATCAAAAATTTAAGGACAAATTATTCACAACTTCCCTTTTTAATTATTTATGCCATAAACCTTCAACCATCCCAATATCCCATAGCCTTGGTCTTAACCAAGGGAATGCTTTAATAAATGAAACTAAAGTTAATGTCCGCAACCAAAACAATCTGTATCTTGAGGTATATGAAGCAGAAAAATTTACCATAACACCACAAAAATTTTATAATCATACCGTGTATTTTTACCAAACACCAAATTCCCACAAATATACTTTACTTCCCCTTGAAATAGTCTTTAGATTTAAACTAGATCCCCAAAGTTCATTTTTAAAACGCTGCCAAAGTGACCAAGATTATGCACAACAATTTGGTCTAAATGATCCATCCTTTTTAACTCCACTCCCTTATCCTATAATAGAATTTTTCTCCAAACTCGAACCCAAAGACCGCTTATTAACATACAGTGAAGCAGCCCTAATGGCAAATCTTAATCATGAAGAGTTTCGTTTATTAATTGAATTTTGTACAATTATGGCAATGTCCTTATATTACATATTTCACAAACGCAATATTAATCTAATTGATGGTAAATTTGAGATAATTAAAACAAATCAAAAAGAAAATCCCAGCTATGATTATCAACCTTCATTTATCCTGGCCGATAGCATTGGTCCAGATGAATTGCGTCTCGAATATAATAACAATGCCTTATCCAAAGAAATTTTACGTAAATTTTATCGCAAAACACAATGGTATAATTCACTGCAAGATCCAACAATTAATATAAAACCACCAAATTTAACGCTTGAGTTAAAACAAATTATTGATAAATTATATGGAACGCTGGTTAATCATATCTTAAATCAAAATATTTTCCCTGATCAATTAAATATTAACCAATTAGTTAATAAACTTAAGGAATTTCAATAAATGGACTTACTTAAAATACTCGTAATTGGATCTGGTGGCCGAGAACATTCTATTTGCTGGAAACTGACTCAAAGTCAATTAATAGACAAAATATACTGCGCACCAGGGAATCCCGGAATTGCCCAAGAAGCCAAATGTGAAATAACCAATATTGATGTATTAGATTTTCAAGCTCAAGTTGAATTTTGCAAACAAAAAAACATAAACTTTGTTATTGTTGGGCCTGATAATCCATTAGCCTGTGGCATCGTAGATTATTTACAACAAAATAATATTAAAGTATTTGGACCTAATAAACAATGTGCCAAATTGGAATGGAGTAAAATTTACGCCAAGGAATTTATGATACTCAATAAAATTCCCACGGCAAAATATTTAATCGGTAATGGATACCAAGATGCTTTAGCCAAATTAAAAGCCAATCCGTGGCTTAAAGTTTTTAAAGCTGATGGTCTTTGCTATGGCAAGGGAGTATATGTAGCTAACGATAGTAACGACAGCTCTGAATGCTTAAACTTACTGTATCAAAACGCCTTAAATAAAGATAATCAAGCTCAAATTGTCATGGAAGAAAGACTTTGTGGCATAGAAATGTCTTTATTCTTACTTTGTGATGGCAAACAAGCCTATCCATTTTATACAAGTCAAGATTATAAACGACGTTATGATCATAATCAAGGTCCAAACACTGGCGGCATGGGTGCTTACTGTCCTCATGAATTATATTCCGACTGGAATCAATTAATTGAAAAATATATAATTAAACCTATAAATAATAATTTTCACAATTCACAATTTAATTATATAGGTGTATTATATGTAGGCATAATGCTGGTTAAAGACAGTACTAAAAACGAATTAATTCCCTATGTATTAGAATTTAATGCCCGATTTGGTGATCCAGAAACACAAGCAATGTTACCCTTATTAAACTCTGATTTAGCCTATCTTTGCTTAAATGCCATAAACGGCAATTTAAACCAAAGTATGATTACCTGGTCCAATGCCAAAAGTATCGCTGTAGTAACTGTACTAAATCAGTATCCTAATCCAACTCAACCTAGCATCATTACCAATATGCCTGAAGAAACAAATAATTTCAAATTGTTTCAGGCTGGTACCGTTAGACAAAACGATCAATTAATAGCTCAAAGTGGCAGAGTTATGGCTGCTGTAGCTTTTGATTATGATTATACTCAAGCTTATCATATTGTTTACAACAAAATAAAAGAAATTAAATACAATAATATTGATTATCGAAAAGATATTGCCCTACATTTGGTACAATCATGAAAATTAATCTTGCTGTTTTAGTCTCGGGACGAGGCTCAAATTTAGAAGCCATTGCCAAAGCGATTAAAAATAAACAATTAGCTAGTGAGATTAAAATTGTCATTATTAATAATAAACATGCTATGGCTGTTGAAGTATGTAAAATATACAACCTTCCTTATGCCATTATTGAAAATAAAAATTTATCCAGATTAGAACATGAAAAATTGATAATAAATGAAATTAAAAA
>DAHXLC010000316.1 GCA_027371815.1 Candidatus Melainabacteria bacterium
ACGGCTTGGTCAAAAGGAGCACAATTAGATATCTTTGCTGAGCATAATTTTAGAGTGTATTTTGCAAATTTATTTTATTTAATTAATTTATTTGGTGGCAATATCATATTGTCATATTTAGCAATAATTTTATCCTCAGATGCTGAAAATATAGTATTAATCGTCCAGTCAATATAAATGTTTTTGAATCTGTTTTACCGTTTTTTATTTTATATAAAAGATTTATGATAAAAACCAAAAATATAAACATTAAATTATCTGGAGTATCAAAATTAACTCCTGATAGCGGATAATTGATCAGTATAAACAACAATACGGCTAATGGTAATAAGTTGTTATTGCCATTAAAATGATCGTTTGCAGGCTCTTTATTAACAGCTAAAATTGTATCGATGAGTTTTTGGTAAGCACCAAATAATATTATTATAATTAAGAAATTAATTACTTTTAAAACTAAACCAACATCAAAAACACCAACATTAAAAATTTTAAAAACCAATCCAAGAATTAATGGGTACAGTGGGCACCAACAAGAATTAATCAATTCCAGGTAATGCCCTTTACCAAATTGGTAAGCCATGTCCAAATATGCAATACCATCAATTGTATGAATAACATTTCGATAACAGTACGCCTGAAATCCATATAAAATAATAACAATTAACCAAAATTTATTTCTTTGCATTTTTAGGTTTAACCGAAAATAAATTTAATTCCTTAGTATAAATATCATTTTCATTAGCTAATTCTTGAAGAGTTTGTTTATACTCTTCACATTTTTCTTTAGAGTGCTTGGCATCTTTGCAAGCTTTTTCATACTCTTTACGACTGACAACCCCCTCGTCAAATAAGGCGGAAAAAGATGTAGCTCTTTCAGCCTTTTCTTGAGAATCCAGAATTTGTTGCTTTAAATTGTCTTGATTATGTTTAATCTTTAAAGTTATTTCATCTAGTTTAAGTTTTACATTCTGTTTAGTTAAGGGCGCGGCAAAGCCTGGATAGCTAGTGTTTGGTAGATAGCTTGGCGTTGGTGGCGGTGGTGGAATTAAAATATTGTTATGCTTTACCCCGACACTATTTTTTTTTACTGCTTCATTTTTTATTATAGCAGTCTTATTTGACTTAGTTTGAGAATTTGTACTATTAGGAAGTAAATTCTTCGGGCGATCTAATTTAGTATTTTTCACAGGCTGCTTTGCAACGGCTGGATGAATGTTAATATTATTTGAATTTAAATTAGGCTTAACTGGCGTATTTTGGGTCGATTTAGCAAAAATTGCTCGTTTCTGAATTTTATTATCATTGGCAAAACTTGCTAGATTATCAGATCCGCATAGTACAAGGCTTAAAATTAATATTTTAGTATTCATGTTTACGTACAATTTCTCAATTATTAAATTAATGCTATAAATAGTTTAAGGCATTTTATAGGTATTTTCATGAGTAAGCAACAAAATTTGAAAATTCTCTTTTTAGGAGATATCGTCGGTGCTCCGGGAAGAAGAGTTGTTATTAGGTTTTTAGAATTATATAAAAATTATTTTGATTTAATAATTGCTAATGCCGAAAATTGTGCTCATGGCTTTGGTTTAACTAAAAAAAATCTTGATGAATTAAAAGAAGCTGGAGTTGAGATATTTAGTGGAGGTAATCATACCTTTGACCGAAAAGAAATTTTTGACTTTATTGAAACTGAACCCAATTTATTGCGACCAGCCAATTACCCCATTAATACTCCCGGAAAAGGCTTTACGATTGTTGAAGTCAAAGGACAGCGGATAGGAATAATAAATATTTTGGGTCGAGTATTTATGGAGCCTCTCGACTCGCCATTTCAAGTCATAGACTTGATTTTAGATCAAATAAAAGACCAGTGTGATTTTATTATAGTTGATATCCATGCCGAAGCTACAGCCGAAAAATTGGCCCTGGCTCATTATTTAGATGGCAGGGTAAGTGCTATTGTTGGTAGTCACACCCATGTTCAAACCGCAGATGAGCGAATATTACTAAAAGGAACTGGCTATATTTCTGATATGGGCTGTTGTGGGCCATATAATGGGGTAATTGGTATGGCTATTAAAGGTGTTTTATTACGTATGGTTAGGCAATTGCCCTCAAAATTTGAAATTGCTGATGGCCCGGCGCAAATGTGTGGTGTAGAAATTACCTTAGACCTTTTTGATCAAAAATGCCTTGCTGTCAAGCGGGTAAAATTTAACGAAGCAACGATCGAAACGGATATACATTATTTTGACCAGCTTTATCAAAATGAATCAAACTGACGAATTATATAATTCTGGTATATTAGCCTTTAATCGTAAGGAATATTTTGAGGCGCATGAAATACTTGAATGTTTATATCATACTCAGACAGGTTCTGATCGAGAATTTACCCAAGGGTTGATTCAAATTGCTGTTGCATTCTATCATTTGTCTAAAAATAATTTTCTAGGCGGCAAGAAACTGCTCGTGAAAGGCATAATTAGAATAAAAAATAATCAAGCTAATTTCAGTCAGTTTAAATTAGAGAAACTTATTGAATATGTCGAAAATTTAATATTTAACCTCGAGCAAAACCATGAAATTAGTCTTTGCTTTCCAAGTATTGAAATTTTAGATACTAATGGTTGTTAGATTTTAGGGTACTTGCTATTATCATTTAAATAAAACATAATTTAATCTCATTCTATTTCAGGTAAAAAATTGACGCAGAATTCTTATACTTTAATCTTAATTGTTGATGATGAGGCAAAAAATATTAACCTCATGTCAGAATTATTAAGTCAGGCTGGTTATTCAGTTATGTCTGCCCAAGATGGCTTTAAGGCTGTAGCAGCCTGCAGAGTAAGACTACCCGATTTAATTATCTTGGACATTCAAATGCCATTAATTAATGGTCTTGAAGTACGAAAAATGCTTAAAAGTGATGATCGAACTGCTAAAATACCGATTATTTTCCTGGATCAAAAAACCAATGTAATGAGTTTAACTAATAAAAATCAGTTAAACCACCAGGAAATTCTCTATAAGCCTTTTGATCCAGCCGACTTGCTTGCCCGAATCCAATTTGTCATTGAAAACAAACAATTAAAAGACGAATTATCGAAACAAGCCAATAAAGCCAAAGTCGTAAACGAATTTGACGAAAATAGTCCCATTAAAAGTGAGCGTTACTTAAAAGAATTTTTATTAATGTCTTTAAAACAGTCCAAAAGGTATAAAGTTGATCTGTCAATTCTCATAATTGGTCTTGATAATGCGCAACTTATCAGTGATAACTTGAATTCTTCGCAATATCAAGAATTAATCAATGCTGTAGGACAAAAAATATCCTTAGGCTTAAGGGATTCAGATGTCATATCCCTGACTGGTGCTTCCGAATATACCATCGTTTTAACTCACACTAATAAAAATGGTGCCATTGAAGTAGCTGAACGAATCAGAAACTCAATTATGAACACAACTTTTCTACTTTCAACCGAACAACTCAAAGTAACGGTAAGTATTGGACTATGTCAGTATATTAAGGAGATGAATGACAATGTAGAATTATTGATTTCTCATGCCAAAATGGCTCTCACCCAAGGGCTCAAAGCAAATGGCAATATTACATTAATGGCAGAATGATGTTTCGGGGCGTAGCGCAGCTTGGTAGCGCGTCCGTTTCGGGTGCGGAAGGCCGGAGGTTCAAATCCTCTCGCCCCGATAGGTATAAAAAATGATTGGATATTTAAAAGGCAAAATCGAAGATATCGAACTACTTAATAATATTGTAGCCTTGGTTACAGTAGAAACTGCGGGAATTGGATTTGAAATCTTTGTCCCAGCCAAACTATTTAATCATTGGAATCTGTGTAAAGAAGAAACCATAATTTATACTCAGTTGATTTCTCGTGAAACTGAGCAGGTTATTTATGGTTTCAGTAATCGAGATGATAAGGCAATATTTAATAACCTTTTAGCACTATCAGGAATTGGACCAAAAATAGCTTTGGCTGTTTTAACAAGTTATGACGCTAATACATTTATTGAGATAATAATAGCCGAAGATCAAAATGCTTTAAGTAAAATCCCTGGTATTGGTAAGAAAAATGCAACCCGTCTTATTTTGGAATTAAAACCAAAATTTGAGCAAAAATATGCTAATGCAATTAATCTGACTGATACCAAGAATGATAAACTTTTTACTGTCTATGATCAAGTTTACGCAGTACTAAAAGAAATAGGTTATTCAAATGATGAAATCAAGAATTCACTGGCTCTGGCTTATAATTCTAAAATTGCCGATAGTGCTGAAGAACTGGTTAATTTCTGTTTAAGATCTTTAGCTAATTAAAATGAATTTAGCTTGTAAGTCTACTGGTAAAGCAAAAAAACTAATTAATTATTTGCTATATGTCACTATAATTCAACTGGTATTTATAATACCAGTATTTCTTGTCTTTAAGAGAATTAGTACCATCCAAATTTATGAGATTATTTACTTCAATTTTGTATTCGCTTTTGTAACTTCTATCAATCATGATTGGCGTTACTATGGAGATAAAATCCCAGGATTAAAAAAAAAAATTATTTTATTAATCATATTTATTTCTTTTCTTTATTTAACTGAAGTGAATTTATGCGTCAAACTTCAATGGACGAGTATATATTCTCATTGGTTATGTTCTGGTTTTGGTAAAGCACTGCTTTTAATTTGTTTATTAGCTCAATTAAATACTTTTAAAATCAGGTATCCTTTATTCAAGCAGCCAATGGTTTCATTCTATCTCGCCATTTGTACCTATTTAACCGGATATGCTCTAATCCAAAAAGTCTGGTTGCCGATATTGTCAGTACCAGGTATTCTCGTCTCATTAAAATGGTATCACAAGAGTGAAAATAGTTGAATGTAGGATTAGCTGGCTCCAACTATAATACCACCAAATAAAACACAAAATATTCCTAGCCAGCGGCGTAATGAGATCTGTTCTTTTAAATAGAACTTTGAGAGCAAGCTTATAACAATTAGACCAAAGCTACTTAGTGGGTAGGCAATGCTTAAATCTAGGATCTGCATAACATAATTCCAGATAAAAACTTCAGTTAGCATTAAAGATAAACCAAAAAGTAGTACTATCCTTCGCTTGACTGGATCTTTAATCAAAGTAGATTTCTTTAAATTAACTTGGCCTATCGTTTCAGTAATGATAGAAAAAATAACACAAAAAATGCCGGTAAGTTTCTGGTTCATAGTTTTGGTATCGCCATAATAGTACTATGTTTAGTACCAGATATCAACCATACCCCAAAGATTATTATCAGTGTACCAGTAATTCTTTTAAGGGTTATTGCTTCGTGAAAAATAAAATAGGAAAAAATGTCAACAAATATGTAACTTATAGTCATAATTGGTTCAATAAAGCTCAAATCAGCCAATTTTAAAACTTTTAGCCAATTGGTAAATTGACCGGCTAATATTAATACCAAAAGAAAAATATAAGATAGATCTTTTAGATTTAGCAGTTGAAAAAATGATTTATTAAGTAAAATATTGCAAGCAAGATATTTCCAGTAAATTTCCAGTAAACTTATTAGAAATATACCAAGAGTTAATCTGACTATCAACTTTAAAGGTAATTTTGATTGCATGAATTGTAATTAAATTATTTAAGAATTAAAGCTTTTGATCATTATTATTATTGGTAGTATTCGTACTTGCGATACCCGTTAAATTAATTGATGAACCAGAATTATTGGTCATTGCATTAATGGGAGCATTACTTGGTAAACCAAAAATAGCAGATTTATGTAAATTTGGCAATATTTTATTAAATTTATAATCATGGCCTAGTTGATTACTAGAAATTGTACTTAAATTATGGGTGGTAGACTGCTTAATATTTTGCCAGTTTTTACTTAAAATTGATGAATATACAGATTTAGAAGCTTTATTATTATTATCTAATGAAAGGAATTCAGTTTTGTTTTGAGGAAACTTGGCTTCAGCAATACGATAGAAATCGTTAACGATTAATGGTTTATTGACTGGATTTGGATTAAATGTAAAAGCCGGTTGAATTTCATTTTCTACAGTTGTGTCTGCTGGTTTAAATAATTGAAATTGTCCCCATACTGTGCCATAAGTAATCAGATTTTTTAATTTCCATAGTCCTTGAGGATCATCGCCAAATAAATAATTCGCTTCAATCTCTTGTTTATTAAACCTTGGTTTATCCAATTGAGCTATGTCTTGGCTGTCTGAACTATCTGTTTTACGGGTTGAATCAGAATTATTTATATCATTGTTTAAATGGTCGGAAAATAATTGATCATTATAATTATTGGTATCCTGGAGATTTTTTGCACTTAGTTTATTGTTAAGATTGTCTGGTGAAACACTGGTTGAATCTTGGTTTGCCTGATTTTGACTTGATGAATTGCTTGGATAATTTGAGGCATTAATAACTTGATCTAAACCATAATGGAATTCACCGCCTAGCAACAATCCACCACCAACAGCCATAGCCGAATGTTTAAAGGCATTTATCATTCCATAATTATTCATTAAGCCAATCGTTCTGCTTGAGAAATTATTAACAGAATAACCTGGCGTTTCAAAATTAAACCTTATACCATTTGGTGTTATTTCATTAATACTAGTATTTTCATCAAAATATAAAGCTAATTTTTTTTGCGCTAATGAATTTCCAGAATCTACCATTTTAAAGAGATCGCTTATTGAAGATCTACTAACTAAGGGATCCCCTAAAATATCAGCTACAGTCGAAATTTTATTAACAGCGGTTTTAAATTTATTAACAGCATCAATTAAGTCTTGATTAGAACTAGTTAAACTGGACAAACTATTAGCTGTTGCTTTTAAATTAGCAATGACAATGCTTTGATCGTAGGTGTTATTTTGCTTTAACAAAGCTTCTAAATTCTGACGGGCATTATTTAATTCCTTGTTAATTAATGGATCATCAACTGAAGTAAAAGACTCTTCAGTTTTTATTCCTTTATTAAGATCTGTCGCAACACCTTGTTCAATACCAGGTAATCCTGAATTCATAATAACATTAGCCTGGGAAATCGCTGAAGCCGAGGCTGAGGTATTAGTTAAATTACGAGGATTTGCTGATGGATCTAGAGCTGCACTATCTAAAGAAACTGGCGGAATGTCACTAGTTACTGGGTTTACTGGAATATCGCTAGCTAAAGGTCTGACTGCCGTTGCTGATGGATCTAGAGCTGCGCTATCTAAAGAAACTGGCGGAATATCCCTAGTTACTGGATTTACTGGAATATCGCTAGCTAAAGGTTTAACTGCCGTTGCTGATGGATCTAG
>DAHXLC010000001.1 GCA_027371815.1 Candidatus Melainabacteria bacterium
AAGATAAAATCAAATTTTAAGTTAGTTTACTAAAAATGGTTTAAAATATATATTTAATATTGCAAAATAGATATATTGATGAACTTTTATTATACGAGGTAAGCAAAATGAAGGTGAAAGCAGGTGTTTTAGAAAAACCAATGGTTTTTGGCATTAAAGAAATGGAAATTCCCGAACCAGGATCCGATGAAATCTTAGTTAAAACTAAAGCGGTCGGAATTTGTGGCTCTGATGTGCATTATTACGTTGAAGGTAAAATTGGCCCTTACGTCGTAAATGAACCACTTATTCTTGGTCATGAAACAGCTGGCGAAGTAGCCAAGGTAGGCAAAGATGTTAAACATCTCAAACCCGGAGACAGGGTTGCTCTCGAGCCAGGGGTTCCCAGTTCCTGCTCCGATTTCGTCAAAAAAGGCTTATATAATCTTTGCCCATCAATAAAGTTTTTTGCGACACCGCCAGTGCATGGAACATTTTCGGAATACTTTGTCCATAACGCTAATTTTGCCTATAAATTACCGAATCATGTATCCTATGAAGAAGGTGCGATGTGCGAACCCTTATCTGTAGGTATTCATGCCGTCCGACAAGCTAATGTCACTATCGGCTCAACCGTTTTAATTACTGGAGCTGGCCCAATTGGTCTGGTTAATCTATTAGTGGCTAAAGCCGCTGGTGCATCAACCATTATAATGGTTGAAACCTACGAAAACCGTGTCAAAGTAGCTACTCAAATTGGTGCCACCCATACCATACAATCTTTTGATCGCGAAAAAATCATTGCCCAAGTAATGGAAATTACTAATGATAAAGGCGTTGATGTAGTAATTGAATGTTCTGGAGCCGCTAGCGCTGCTCAAACTGCAGCCAGCTGCCTAGCTAATGGTGGAACCATGGTATTTGTAGGCTTATTTAGTCAGGATCAAGTTCCGATGGACTTAAACTTAATTGCCCAGAAAGAATTAACGTTTAAAGGTATTTTCCGCTATCGCAACACTTATGAAACCGCCATTAATTTAATTGCTTCGGGTCATATTAATGTCAAGCCATTAATAACCAAACGCTTCCCCTGGGAACAAGTTAGTGATGCTATGAATTGCGCTCATAAAGAAGCCTCAAGTCAAATTAAAGTAATGACGCAGTGGTAAGGCTAATAAATCAACTAATCTCCAAAATTTCTACTGGTATTAACTTATTAGCAGTAAGATAACTATTAATTTCAGCTAATTGAGTGTGATTGATTATTTCTAAGCTTAAATTGCAAACGGCCTGTTTACAGCCGCTTGGGGTTGGCGTAGGTCGAATTAGGCCAAAATTTTCTGCTCTTAACAACTTTAAAGCCATTAAAGTACTAGTTAAATTTTTAAAAGTTAAAATTATTTTCATTTTTCAAATAAACCCAACTGCTTAAAGTTAACCATTAAAATTCTAAAACTATTATATTCTGTAATAAGTTTAAAAACATGTTAAATATTACCTGGTAGGCTAAATTATCAACCTAAATATATTGCCTTACTTATTTTCCGTGATATACTGCTAATAGGGGAATTTATGCAATATATTTTATGTCCTAGATGTCAATTTAAAGCTACCGTTAAGACTAACGTATGTAATACCTGTGGCTTTCATATTAAGGAATATCTAAATAAACTTGCCAGTAAAAAAGCCCCCGAATCAGAAAATTCAGTTTCAGCATTAACTAAAATGTTTACCAAAATCCTGCCTAAAGCTAACAATAGTAATCCTGATGAAGAGAAGCATGCCTTAAGCTAAGGCTTGAGCTATAGGTTAAATTACTTATTGCCACCAGCGCTTTATGCGCATAAGAAATTGGATCTGCTTTAAGAACAAACACTTAACCTAGTCATTAGGTATATTTATTTAGGTAAAATCGAAACCGGATAAACCTTATTGTAAGACCAAAAACTAGTCATGACTTTTTTAACGTAATCACGCGTTTCACTAACGGGAATAGTTTCAATAAACAAATCCAAATCATCAATACCTTTAGATCTAGCCAGTTTCAACCAAGACTGTACAGCGCCAGGACCTGCATTATAAGCAGCAATAGCACAAATCACATTACCTTTAAAAGACTTAACTAAACGGGTAAGATAAAGCGATCCAAAAGTGATATTAATAGATGGTTCTAATAAAGCTTTGGTTATTTGGGTGTCACTTATTTTAAAATGCAAGTCCTGGGCAATAATCATAGCTGTTGAAGGGATTAACTGCATAAGACCATAGGCATTAGCCGAGCTTACAGCTGAACTATCAAACCTTGATTCTTCACGCATAATTGCCAAAATAAACCGAGGATTCAGTTTATTAGTTTTAGCGGCATTTTTAACAATTGGCAAATAAATAAGCGGAAATGACATTTGCCAATTGGGCTCGGAATTAATGGGTTGACTTTGTGTCTTATAAGCCAAATCAATAGCACGATGATTATCATTTAAATTGGCATACAACCAGGCTTTAAAAAGCGGAATATTGCCTTTTGCATCTTGAACCAAATTTAAGCATTCATTATATTGATGCAAATAACTAAGCATAGCTATGGTTGGATCATAATCAGTTGTTATGTCCGACAACTTAACCAATTCACTTAAACTTGGCCAATGCCAGTCTTGAACTTGTATTTCGCGATAACGACTATCCAGGGTAAGTGCAGTCAGCGGTGGCTTATTATTTAATTTAGCCAATTCAACACCAGCTTTATAGACATAATAATCAGGGAAAATTATCTTTTGCACTTGCTCAAAAGCTTTTTTAGCACTGGTCTTATCCTGTAAACTCAAGCAAATTTTACCCAACCAGAATAAATAGGCAGTAGCTTTAACTGAATTTTTATATTTAGAATAATCAGTATTAAACCTTATTTTAAGCTTATTTAAAGCTGCTTGATTATGTCGTAATTTTAAATAATCATTAAAATCAATGACATATGCAGCTAATGGAGCATAACTAGATTTAGGAGTAAGTTTAAGAATTTTTTCGTAATAACAATAACCAGATTTATCACGTTTAGCTAAATTCCATAAAATGGCATCTAGATCATAGCTTAAATGCTGGTTATATAATTCCTGAAAGAACAAAAAAGTATCATGACTATTTAAATGTTTAGCTATTTCATTAGCAACTTGAATAAAACTAATATCCGTAAGTCGCTTAGTTAAGTCAATGTTTTTTTTAAGACTGGCAAGTAACAATATTTTAGCCTGGATAGCCTGGTTTGCTTTAGCCAGAATATAAGCATTTTCAAGATAATAAGCATCATCAGGCTTTAGTTTATTTAAATACTTTAAAGCCTTGCCCCATTGACCTGAATTTACATAAACCTTAACCATACTGGTATTATATTTGGGATTAGCTGTTAAATTAAGCTTATCTTCCTGACCAGCCAATTTAGTCAAAATTTCACCAGAAAACCTGCCACAAGGTTCTTTCAATAAATAATCAAGATAGAAACGAAGCGCTTTATCATTTAAAACTGGGCCGGATTGAGTATTTTCATTGATAAGACCCATATAATATAAAGAACCAATACCATAATTACTTAGAGAATCATTATTAATCAATTGTGTAAATATAATAGCAGCATTATTGTATTCTTTACTTCTTACATAGGATTGAGCTAACCAATAATTATATTTAGAAACAGATTTTGGTCTAGCTTTAAGCAAAAGTTCAACTGTTTCTCTTACTTTTTTTTCCTTACCTAAAATTATATATATTTCGACTTTATGTTCTAGGCATAAATAATGCAAAGGCTCTAAATTACTAGCCTTATCAAATAAAGCCAAGGCAATTTTACTAAAGGCAAAAATATCTTTATCAGAATAATTTTCAATATCATTACAGCGGTTTAATAATAATTTAGCCAAAACATATGATGCCTGCTGCTCATCTTCAGGTTTGATTTGCGAACCCGCTAAAAAGGTAACCAAATTACTACCTAAAATATTTTGCGAACAATTATTAATTTGATCAAGAATTTCTGGTAAAGTTAAACTGGTTTGAGTTTTAACATAACCTAATTTACGATAAACTTCTTCAGGAACTACTTCATTATTGCTACAAGATACCAGCGACACCAAGCAAATTGTACTTGCTCCTAGCGCTATAAATATTTTAAACAATCGATTTCTACTTGACAAAATACAATACCAATTTTAGCATTTTCCAAAAATCTTAATAAGAAAATGCTAGCATAGAATATAAAATATCGGGAAAAAAATTTTATGAAGAAAAACATTATTTATCTTGACAATGCAGCTACAGCCTATCATAAACCCGAAATTTATTATAAGACGTTTCGCCAATTAAATTTAAATTTAGGCAATCCTGGACGGGGCAGCTATAAATCCAGTCTTGAAGCAGCTCAATCAGTTTTAAATAGTCGGATGCTAATTAGCCAATTGTTAAACAGTCCCGCTATTGAGCATCTAGTTTTTACTCCAGGCTGCACTTATGCTATCAATACAGTTATAAACGGTTTTATTCACCAACCTCAATTTAAGGATAAAGTTGTTAATGTACTAGTTTCACCACTTGAGCACAATGCAGTCATGCGTCCATTATTTCATTTAGAAAAGCAGAACAAAGTAAAAATTCATTATTTAACCTACAATTTAAAAACCGTCATTGATTTTCAGGAATTAGCCAATTTTACCAAAACTCACGCTATTGATATTGTATTTATTAATCATGTAAGTAATGTAACTGGTCAAATCATTAATCTGGATTTAGTACTAGAAACAATTAAAGCACCAACAGCTCTAGCTGTCGATGCCGCCCAAAGCTTACCCTATTACCGCTATGACTTAAAACAACAGAACCTAAGTTTTTTAATGATAGCTGGGCATAAAGGTCTTATGGGACCAATTGGCACGGGGATTTTATATATAAATGAGAACTGGCAAAATATTGATCCGCTCATTTTTGGTGGCACCGGATCTTATTCTGACCATTTAGCTATGCCGAACTATTTGCCAGATAAATTTGAAGCCGGAAGCATGAATGCAGCTTTAATCGGAAGTCTAGGTGTTAGTATAAATTACTTGCTCCAGCTTAACCAACCATCAATAATTAGTAATCAAATGAAAATAGCCTATAACTTTATTGAATGGAGTAGAAAAATCGGAAATCAGATTCAACTATTCGGCATTGATAAAAATATTAGCGTAGCCAATTATCAAAAAAATTATTTGCCGGTAATTTCATTTCGATTAACCGGAATCGATAACAGTAATTTAATATCTTATTTGGATGAAAACTATCAGATTTGCCTAAGAAGTGGTTTACACTGTTCAATGTTAACCCATAAAAATTTAAATACCTTAAATACTGGCTTAATAAGATTAAGTCTTGGCCATTTTAATACCAGTCATGATATTGAAATATTATGTAGTAGCATTGAAAATTTTTTAAAAAAGCAATAATGGTATAAGTCTATGCATACCAATTTTTGGTTTTATTGACGACATACACCACTGACAGCATAACCGGGACTTCAATAAGCACCCCTACTACAGTTGCTAATGCAGCTCCAGAATTAAAACCAAAAAGACTAATAGCTGTAGCTACAGCTAATTCAAAAAAATTACTAGCGCCTATTAGTGCTGATGGGCCAGCAATACAATGATTTTCTTTAAAAGCCTTATTTAATAAATAGGCTAAAGCTGAATTAAAATATACCTGAATAAGAATGGGAACGCTCAATATTGCAATTATCAATGGTTTATGAATTATGGTTTCACCTTGAAAGCCAAATAATAAGATTAAAGTTAAGAGTAACGCTATTAATGAAAGTGGATGAACTTTGTCAAGCAACGATTCCAGCTTATTATTATCACCAGATTTTAATAAATTTTTGCGTAAACTTTGGGCAATAATCACCGGAATTACAATATAAAGGATGACCGAAATTAATAAAGTATCGCTGGGGACTTTTATTGCTGAAACACCAAGTAAAAAGTCAACTATTGGCGCAAAGGCAAATACCATAATAAGATCGTTTAAAGCCACTTGGGTTAGAGTAAAAGGGGGATCACCATTGGTAAGCCTGCTCCAGACAAAAACCATGGCAGTGCAAGGTGCTGCAGCTAAAATAATAAGACCAGCCACATAACTATCAATTTGATCAACTGGCAAATAGCCTATAAAAACTTTATGTAAAAAAATATATGCTAAAAATGCCATTGAAAATGGTTTGACTGCCCAGTTTACAAATAAGGTAATACCTATTCCTTTATAATGTTCTTTAATCCTATGAATTTCATTAAAATCAATTTTAATTAACATTGGAATAATCATTATCCAGATTAATAATCCAACGGGAATATTAACTTTAGCAATTTCCAGACTACCCATAAGTTTAAAAATACCCGGTATCATTTGACCTAACATAATACCTACAGCAATACACATAAAAACCCATACAGTTAACCATTGTTCAAAAAAACCAATTCGTGAGTTAGCTTCCTTTTGATTAATTTTATTTGACATAAAATCACCTGTTTATATTTTACTTAAGGAGTAATTTAAATTTTCGTTCATATTATTTTTATTGCAATCTAATTTAATTAGCTATATTTAAACTTAAACATTTTATGAATTTTTTAGCTCAAACATTAAATCATCCACTTTGACTTTAATCTCATCGCGAATTTTACGCACTTCATTAATTGATTTACCATTAGGATCTTCAATATTCCAACTGATTATTTTTAATTCAGGAATATAAGGACATTTTTCATTACAACCCATAGTGATAAGCAAATTAGTGGAAGTTGCTAATTGTAATGTTAGTAATTGTGGCTTTTCGTTAGTTAAATCAATACCAATTTCCTGCATAACTTGAATAACTTCAGGATGAACACATAAGCCCGGATTAGTTCCGGCTGATTGCGCCACCAAATTTAAATTATCTTGTCGAGCCAAAGCATTAAAAAATGCTTTGGCAATTTGAGATCGTCCAGCGTTATGCACGCATGCAAAAATTATCATCATTGTTTGCATTTAGTTATTTTAACCTCCATTTTCATCAGCATTTTCCTCCATTGTCACTACAGCAGTTTTCCAGTAAATAATTCATAAGTTGTTGCATTTTTTCATAATTAACGCAATATATAATTGATCTACCCTCACGCCTAGAGATAATCAAACCAGCATTACTTAATTCTTTTAAATGAAAAGATATAGTAGCTTTTGGCTGTTGCAAATAATCAACAATTAACCCTGCAGCTAAGCCGGTTTTACCTTTAGTTATCAGCAATTTAAATACGGCAAGCCGTGATGCTTGCGCTAAAGCACCTAAAGCATTAACTGCTTCATTAACATCTAGACCCTTAAGTTTACGGATATTTTTAGGCATAATTATTTAATCAGGTTAAATATTTCGATATTTCCAATATTATCGAAATATTAATTTTATTATAACTCAAAAATTTAAACCCTCAATATCAGTTAAAGAAAATTTTAGATTTCTTTAAGCCAATATTTGTGTTATAGGAGCCCCCAAACATGTTAAAAAAAAATAACCTTAAAAACCCAAATGCTTCGAAAATATAAGCTGTCTATTTAGATAGCAGCAAATCACCATTACTGTCGTTACTGCTATAAAAGCTATGTTTAATTAACCCTGATTAATAGCGCAATTCGACTTAGTATTTTGCTTGTTTTGAGATATGCTATACTATCGAATACATTGATAATGATCAATGCATTCGATAGTATAATTCAGGTAACTTATATGGATGCAATCCATAATATAAATATTTCATCGCTGATTGATACTCTGGTAAGTCTTTCTACAGCTTTTGTGCTTGGAGGACTTATTGGTTTTGAGCGTCAATATCGACAGCGCACGGCTGGGCTTAGAACGAACGTATTAGTATGTGTTGGTGCGGCTATTTTTGTGGATAATGCCAACCGGTTATGTGGGCATGAAGGAGCAGTTCGAGTTATTTCTTATGTAGTTTCCGGAGTCGGTTTTCTTGGTGCTGGTGCAATTATGCGTGGTGAGGGCAATGTGCAAGGAATTAATACGGCAGCAACATTATGGGGAGCAGCTGCTGTAGGAGCCTGTGCTGGCGCCGATCTTATACCAGAAGCTGTAATTGCCAGTCTATTTGTGCTTGCCGCCAACACGCTTTTGCGCCCAATCGTCAATCGCATTAATCGCCAACCGCTTAATATAGAGTCTGTTGAAGTCACTAATACTATTTACATAATTGCTGATCGATCGTATCAAAAAGAAGCACTGGCATTGCTTGAGCATGAACTTGAAGAAGTAGATTATCCTATTCGAGAACTTAAAATCCAATTCGTTGGCATTAATGAAGTAGAAATAGAGGTGACTCTGATTGCAACATCGGTTAATGCTAGTACATTAGATACCATACTCGAACATATTGCTGAAAAGCCAATGATTAGCCAGGCATTTTGGAGCCCAAGTACAACAGAGTAATTTAGTAGTATCACTAAATGATTAAACCACATACTTTAATCCAATCCAAAGTGAATAAAGGGCGCCCAGGTATTAACCGATCGTCCTGATTTTAAAAACTGCACCTGAGCCATTTGTAATGACTTGGCTATGTTAAATTTACTTTCATGAAGATATTTGTAAAATTCACCCATAAATATAGCCGTAGAATTATCACTGACTTCCCATAATGCCAGAATCATATTTTTCATGCCTGAGTACATAAAAGCTCTAGTCAAACCAAGAATTTCACTGCCTTGGGTCAGTTTATTGATACCAGTTTGACAAGCCGATAAAACCAATAATTTACCTATACCCGTTTTAAGCTTTTCATTAATTAAAATATTTGCCGCAGTTATTATAGAGCCATCACTTAAAATTAATCCTGATGACAAGGGATCATTACTATCAAAATAAGCATGGCCAGCAAAATGAATAATTGAATGATGGCTGAAAGATGCTTCAAAATTTTCCTGGACTTCATTGTCAATTAATACTAAGCTATTTTCTTTTAATAGAGGATTGCTCGCCAATAATGTATTGGCTTCTTCAATTGTATAGAGAAGATCGTTTAAATTATTGCGATTGGGATATGATATTGTAATATTACTATCTCGCGTTGCTGAATAATCACTTATTGCCGAAATAAGATATGATTGTTCAACTGCTTCCAGTTTATTTTTACTTAAGATATCAATTATACTAATTGAAGGCATTAAACTTAGTGAAAAATCTTCACATAAAAAACGGTTTTCCTGGTTAATTAAAGCCGCATAAGGTAAATTAAAAAGTTCTTTATGTGGAATAATAATCAAATGGCTAATGTAATCTGGCAATTGGTTAATAACTGGTGCCATAAGACAATTATAGAGTCTTTTAGATAGCGTTTTGGGAATGCTAAACTCCGGCGTATGCAGTATGGAGATATAATTAGCAATATCGCTATAAATTTTTTCGATTATTTTGGTATCAATCTCAAGGATAATTTCTGGATCGCTTAAACTACTATGCATTAAGGATATGGTGAATAAATCATTTTCAAGATAGTATTCAATAATTGCGGAGTTGGACTTAATTTGTTTTGGCCATAATTTTTTAATATCTTGACATTTGATACTACTTTGCGAAATCATACTGGCATAATTGGGATGAAGTGAATGTAAAAGCTGCACAGTGTGTTTCCATTTTTTTGTTAGCGTTTTACGATCGTGGCTTACTCTTACCAGCTTATTTGAACCAGTCCGGAGATTATCGTTGGTTGAAATTGCTTGAGAGTAAATTTTCTCTAAAAAAGAAATCTTACTACGCAAAAGCTTTTCCTGCTCTACTAATTTTTTAATTGCTTCATCATCTTCGCCTAAGCTTGAAATATCAATTGGCGTGTTGACCAGTAAGTCAAGTAAAGCTCGTGACTTTGATTTCTCAATATACTCTATAGCCTCAACTCGCTTATTCTCTTGTAAACAGAGTTTAATTAGGTTTTTATAAATGTCATTTCCGCGTGAACTAAAAGCAATTTTCAAATTATCACTTCTAATTTTTGATCGCTGCAATTCATATATTTTACTAGCTTTTTGTAAAATTTTATAAGCTTTCTTACTCTCATTAAGCTTAGAATATTCATTACCTAAATTGCTTAAATAGATTCTTTGACCAAAATTATCTTGAGCTTTATTGCTATAGTAAACAGCTTTAGTGAAATATTTTACGGCAAGTTGATACTTATTTTGCTTTGTATAACATTGGCCAATGGTATCATAAATTGCGGCTTTTAAAAATATGCTGTTATTGGCTTGCCCTAGACAAAATTTTGCCAGTTTAAGAGCTTGGCGGTAATTATTTAATTCTAAATTGATTAGGGCGATATTGGCAAGCCAAAGATTTCGATTATTAGAATCATATTTATAAGCTAATTTATAGTTTTTTTGAGCTTTTTTATAGGCTTTCTGTTCAAAATAAATATTACCAATATTGCCAAAAATTATGCCCTGCAGCTTGTGCCTTTGATATGTTTGAGCCAAATTAATAGCCTCATTATAAATTTCTAAAGCTTCGTTATACTCACCAAGATAATATAAAGCTAAAGCTTTATAGCCTAAATAGACAATTTTACTAGGTGAATTTGAGGTTACAAGCAAGCTATTTTGAAAACATTCGAATCCTTGACCATAAAGTCCTAAATCTAAAAAAATTTCGCCGATATGACTAAAAGTTGTGGCAATCAGGCGTCCAGAATTAAAGGTTAAGCTTAAATCAAGGCTTTGACTAAAGCAGTTAAGCGCTTTAGTCAACAATTTTTGCGTCTTATAAATTTGCCCTAGATTAAAGAGGATTTCACATTTTTGGGGAAGATTATTTTGCTGAATTGACAACTCATATGATTTCAGATACAGCATTATGGCTAGATTATATTTTTGTTTTACTTGGTATTTTCGTGCCAGTTCCAGCAACAGTTTTAAATCCTGGCATTTAGCTAATTGGTTATTGGTTAAAGTGATAAATGCTGTCTTACTATTCATAACTGCCTGGGCTTAAATTTGGATATAATAATTCTAAAAAAAATATTATGTATTTATATACCCCAATTTCACTAGATTTAGACAGACTTTAATAAATTCGGGTCATTTAATTAAGTTGTTTAATAATACTTTATAAGGATGCTTATAAAAGTTTAAAAGGGAATTTAGCTAAAGAAAGGATTTAATCTTTACCTAACCAATTAATAAAGGAAATCTTCAACTTGCTTCAACCTCACTTTTACGAATTATAAATTCATATAACCAAATTAAGGAAAAGATTCAAGGATAAAAGTTATAAACAGCTTTGTAATTTTTTATTAGTTAAATTTAACGCTTCACGGTATTCAAGATTTTCCGGTTCAAGTTGAGTTGCGATACTATAATAAGTAGCGGCTTGAATTAAATTGCCCATAGCTTCATAAACAATGCCTAAACTAAAGTTAGCATCACTATTATCTGGTTCAAGGGTAAGAATGTCTTCAAATAGGTTACGGGCAGTTGTTTTATCACCATTACGAAAGGCATTAGTAGCCTGCTGAAGCATGTATTTAATCCGTTGAGAGTTGTTGTCAGCATTGTTAAAAGTTTGCACATTAGCGTTTTGGTTGAATTGTTGTTGATTGTTGCCCTGAGCCGGTAATGGCATTTGGGTATTAACTAATATTTGAGCCGGTCTATTTTCATTAATTGATTTTTGTTTACTGGCTAATATTTCCAGTTTTTTAAGCCGAGTTGGATAATCTTCATTTATAAAAGTTGAGCCAAAAGTTAATAGTTCTAATTTTTCTAATCTAACCTCAGGCGATTGCTCGCTATGAACACAGGAAAAAAAACATTGCTCCAGGCTTTTAAGTTCACTTAAATCTATTTCGTTATTTTGGACTGAATTTGCTAAAGCTAGTTTGGGATTAAGCGTCATAACCAAAAGCATTATGATCATGAGTATTGGAGATTTATTCATATTAATTTTTTCTCATAAACCTAAAAATTTTAAAACCTTTTGGAAAAAAATTCGTTTATCTAATTAGGAGGAATTCTTTCATAATTTAAATTTTAATTAAATTGCCAAAATTTGTAATTGGTAATTATACGTATTTAATAAAAGGTTTTAAGGAGATTTTATGTTAGAAATATTACACTTAAATGATACGGAATTGGCCTACTGCTTAGCAATTAATAAACTTTATCCAGCTAGCAGTAAGGTTCGTAAAATAATTAAATTATTAGACATTTATGGTTCATTTGGTAATATTTGGCAGCTAAGCCATAATGAATTAGCTAATAGCATGTTGTTTAGTGAAAATTTTGTCCGAAACTATACTATTACCAAAAACAACATTAATCCAGAAGAATTATTAAAACAGCATTTTCAAGAAAATAACCATATTTATCATTATTTTAATCAAGATTACCCTAATCAATTACGCCAGATTCATAATCCACCCCTTATTTTATTCTGTAGTAAGCCTATTAACCAAACTGATTTTGTTAATACGTTAGCAATTGTTGGGACACGTCAACCTAGTAATTATGGAAAAAATATGGCTAAGCTATTTTCCCAAGACTTAATTGCGTCCAATTTAACCATTGTTAGTGGTATGGCTAACGGCATAGATTCAATTTGTCATAAATGTGTTATCGACAATCAGGGCAAGACAATTGGGGTTTTAGGCAATAGCCTAAATATTTGTTACCCAGCCAATCAAATTGCCTTATACCGGCAAATGTTAACCAGTCAGCTTTTAATTAGCGAGTACCCACTGACAACTTTGCCCAAACCATTTCAGTTTCCCGAACGTAATCGAATTATTGCCGGCTTAGCTATGGGCACTTTAGTTATTGAAGCTCCAGCTAAATCAGGGTCGTTAATTACGGCCAAATTGGCCTTTGAACAAAATCGCCAAGTATTTGCTGTACCAGGAAATGTGGATAATGATTTAGCTACAGGCACTAATTTATTAATTGCCAAAAATATTGCTAAATTAGTTAATTCAGCTCGAGATATCCTAGATGAATTAAATATTGAAATGCATATTCAATCAGCTAAAATTGCTGGAGTTAACCACTTAAACTTATCTAGTGAAGAGGTCGAAGTCTTAGCTAGCCTTAATGATCAAGCTTTACACTTTGACAGCCTCTGTCATAAATTAGGCTTAAATTCAGCTAAACTAGCTTCGCTATTAACAATATTAGAAATCAATGGTTTCGTTGATAAATTAGCCGGTAATTATTACCAAAAACATTATTAAAATTATTTTTACCAAAATAAATTAAAATTTTCGGTTTATGATAGGATCAATATTGTCAATTTAAATTTTAATAAAGTTATGCTGGCTTTTATAAATCAGCTAATCACTTATAAAATAGGATTTATTAAATATGCCTTGGCTAACTAAAAATTCACCTGTCTTACTAGAGCGAATTGTAAGTGCTCTTTGTTATCTTACCTTTGGTTTAGCCGGGATTCTTTATTCAATTTTTAAACCAGCTCAGGCAAGATCTTTGTTTTTTCGATTTCATTTTATTCAAGCTATTATGCTGTGCATTATTCAATATTTATTAAATTGGAGTTTTAGTTTTCTCATTGAAGCTACAGGCGAAATTTTTAAAACTTTAAACATTGTTCAAGGTTTGGAATTAACAATGACTAGTCTTAGTTATTTGGCACTGGGAATTGGTAAATTATTTTGGGTATTATTAGCTTATGGATTGGTTTGGGCTTTACTGGGTAAATATGCAGAAATTCCGCTTATTTCGAGTATGGCGCGCAAACAGATTTAAGCCAAAATGTTATTGATTCAACCTTAAGGAGTGTGCCTAATTTGTTATATTATGGAAATTACTTAAAACTAGATAATATTATCAATTCATGTAATCCAGTAACTACTATCCCTGATGAAAGACTGTTTATAACGATTCATCAAGTGTACGAATTATGGTTTCGCCAGGTTATTGATGAATTAGATAATGTTTTGGCAATTTTTAACAAAGAAAAAATTGATGATAATAATGATGATTTGGTTGTAACTACTAGGCTTTTAAAAAGGATAATTGAAATCTGGAAAGTTTTAGTTGCCCAGATTACCGTACTTGAAACTATGACACCATTAGATTTTTTGGATTTTCGCCAGGCTTTAAACCCAGCTTCAGGATTTCAAAGTATTCAGTTTAAAAT
>DAHXLC010000006.1 GCA_027371815.1 Candidatus Melainabacteria bacterium
TTGAAATTTAAACTTAAGAGATTATTATAATCTATACTATTTAAAAGTTAAACTAGTCGAAAGACAAAATCAGTGAAATTTCTACATTTACCTACAACTTTTACAAATTTAAATATATATATTTAAATTTTCGGGACTTTAAAAAACCGTCCTTCAGTATCAGGAATATTTTTAGCTAATTCCATAAAGGTATCTGTATCAATGACATGGTCAGCTCGCATCACATTGGTAATTGTCAGTGGATGTGATAAAGGTTCGCAATTAGTTGTATCAATTTTACTTAATTCTTTAAAATGACTGATAATACTATCAAGTTGTTTGGCATAAAGGGCTTTCTCGTTATCAGATAAATCAAGTTTAGCTAATTTAGCAATATACTCAATATCTTTAATTTCAATCATTTAAATTTACCTCAATATTTATTAATTGGGACTAGTATATAATAGTATAGCTTAAGACGGCTTAGTAGTTGGCATATTGGCTGTTGGTTCAGTATTATTACTGGCAGTAGGGTAAAAATAATCTAGGGTTAATTTAATAGAAGCTGCTACAGGAATAGCTATAAGCATACCTAAACCGCCAGCAAGAACCTCGCCACATAATACAGCAAAGATAACGGCTAAAGGATGTAATTCGACTGCATGACCAATTATTCTAGGCACAACAATATAATCCTCCACCCAACGGGCTAAGGTATAAAATAATATAATCCACACAGCCGTATGAATTCCTAATTGCGAAATACCCACAACTGTTGCCGAAGTTGTGGCGAGGATTGGACCTAAAACGGGAATAATTTCAAAAAAACCAGATATTATGGAGATTATTAAGGCATATTTTAAATGAATAACAAAATGTAAAAACATATAGGCAATCGAGGCCATGATAACTATTAATAATAACTGACCACGCACATATTTGCTTAGCATTGAATTCATTTGCGAAATTAATTGAACTATTGACTCCTGCTTTGATTCGGGGATGAATCTTAAAAAGAAAGTACCAACCCGAGAACTGTCCAACATAAAATAAATTGAAGATACTACGGTTACTAAAGTAGCTAGAAATCCTTTAGATAAGAGTGAGCCTAGGTGCATAATTTCTTCAGGACGGCCAAAGCTTTCTTCAACACTGGTGACTATTTCGTCAGTGGATTTGTCAATATCAATTTGCCATTGAAATGTTGAAGTTACTTGATTAAGCAGATTGCCAATAATTTCTTTACGCTGATGAAATAAGGCCTGGAATTGTTCAGTAATTGAATGCCCAAAAATTATTAAAACCAAGCAGAAAATTATAACTACACTTGAATATATCACAAGTACACTTAAATGATTTTTAATACCGCAAGAAGAACTTATTTGCTTAACTAAAGGTAACAGCAAATAAGCAATAATACCACCAATGATAAAAGGTGGAAATACTTCACGCACAATGTATAAAAACCATAAAATTAATAAAAAACTAAACCATTTAAACATAGATTGATAGACCTCTTGATTATTTTGTTGGAAAATTGTTTGATTATTTAACGAGGCTTAGATTCGCCGGATCGGCGTTTTTCGTTAAATTGAAAATTCCAGCATGAACCATTTTCTTTAATAGCCAAGATGGTCTAAATCTTTCGCCATAAAGTTTATGATAATTTTCCATTTGTTCAAGGCACCAGGCTAAACCATTATCCGTGCTTAGTGATAAAACGCCCCGTTTTAAACCGCAGCCATAATTCATCGCAATGTCAATATCTGCTAATTCCACCACGCCTTCTTGATAAGCATAAATAGCTTCATTAAACATGGGTAAGATGACTCGATTAAAATCAAATTTAACACAAGGCTTACTATCTGTTTTAAGACTTGCCAATAATTCAATAAAATCAGGATTGACTTGTTTAGGGGTGTTAGGTTGATTATCATGTAAATAAAAACCTGCTTTAGACTTTTGACCTAAAAAACCATGTTCGACCATTAATTTTAAAAGTTTAGCTGTTTCAAAGCGCAAACCATATTCATTATATAAAAATTCATTTACATCTAAGCAAATATCTAAACCGGTCATATCCATTAAAGTAAATGGACCCATGGGTAAGCCAAATTGTAAGGCTGTTTCATCAATTTGATTGATGTTCGCCAAGCCTTCAGTTAAAGTATAGATAGCTTCATTCATGTAAGGAAATAACAGGCGGTTAACCAAAAAGCCTGGACATTCTTTAACAACTACTGCCGTTTTGCCTAGTAAAGTGCTTAAGTTTTGGGTTGTTGCGATTGTTTGAGGACTGGTATGATATCCTGGGATAACTTCAACCAATTTCATTATATGAGCCGGGTTAAAAAAATGCATGCCAATAACTTTATCTTTGCGCTTGGTTGCGCAGGCAATTTGAGAAATTGATAAGGCCGAAGTGTTGCTGGCTAAAATAGTTTCGGGTTTAATGATGTTATCGAGTTCTTGAAAAATCTTTAATTTTACCTCAATTTTTTCTAAAGCTGCTTCGACAACAAAGTCGGTATTTTCTAGATTTTGATAGTTAGTTTGACCGTTGATTGAATCTAAATATGTTTGTGCTTGATTTTCGGTCAATTGACCCCGTTTAACACGGGAATCCAGCATGCGTTGAATGTTATTAAATCCCTTTTCAATGAATTCTTGCTTGACATCAATTAAAGTTACTTTTAAATCAGCTAAGACCATACCTAAGGCTATTCCTTGACCCATGGCTCCGGCTCCAATTACGGCAACGTTTTTAATATTTTGATTCATAAAATAAAATTCCTATAAGTTTACTGCTTGAAAACTAAATATCTGATAAATATAACCTAAGCTATGATAGCATTTTAGAATAAAATTTAGATTAAAGTAAAAGCTATATTTAGAAAACGTAAGTCTGAATTTTAGCTTTATTAATCGAACACCAAAATGGTTTTATCAACAGGAATACACTAATGCTTACCACCTTACTTCGCAAGACCCCGGCTATTCAAGATCCAAGTTTAATTGTTGAAACCCCTAAACATCTTGGTTGGCTAATGCTTACAGCGCTAGGAATGGGAGCCACCATTGGTGCTGGTATCTTTGCAATGCCCGGCATGATAGCAAGGCAAGCTGGACCAGCTGGAATATTTTCGTTTTTGTTGACCGGCATTGTTATTATGTGTGTAGGTGTGGCTTATGAAAAATTTGCCTGTAAAGTGCCTAGTGGTATTAGTGCTTATAGCTATGTATATCATTCGCTTGGTGAAATCTTTGCCTGGATTATTGCTCTTGGTCTGTTTTTTTCTTATAGTTTTGGTGCTTCAGCGGTGTCAATTGCCTGGTGTGAGTATTTAAAAAATGCTTTAAATTTGAACCTGCCTACTTTCTGGAATGGATCCGTTATTGATGCTACGGGCTTTCATTTTGGGGTTAATATAATCCCTATTAGTGTAATAACCTTAGTTACCATTTTGTTAGTAGCTGGTGGTGTAAACAAATCTGCTAAATTAAACTTTGCCTTGGTTTGTTTAAAACTTGTTTTGCTAACTATATTTTTAGTGGCCGGAATTAAACATGTAAATCCAGCTAATTGGACCCCTTTTGCTCCTAAAGGACTGGCTGGTGTGATGAAAGGGGCTGCCTTGGCCGTTTTTCCTTATGTGGGGTTTGATGCATTATATACTTTTGCCCGCGAAGCTAAAACTACGCGCGATACGCAAATTGCTACTTATTTATGTATTGGGCTAGTGGCAATGTTGTATGTAATAGTTATGCTTGTAGCTACAGGGTTAGCTCCTTGTTTTATTAACGGGGTGGAAAATTCCTTGTTTGTAGGCAATGAGGCTGCTGCGCCATTGGCTAATTTATTGAATGCTGCTAAAGAAACCTGGTGTGCTAAATTTATTGCTTTTGGTGCTGTTCTAGGTATATTTAATGTGTTATTGGTATTATGCATGGGAGCGCCCCGCATTTTTCGCAATATGGCTGAAGATGGACTTTTACCGGCAATTTTCCTGAAATCTAAAGCGGGTAATCCAGTTTGGGGCATAATTTTAAATGGTATTATTGTTGGTAGCGTTGCCGGATTTGTACCTTTTGGTCAAATAGCTAATTTAATGGTTTTAGGAACGTTAATTGCCTTTATGTTTGTTTGTATTGGAGCGCTTAAACTTAAAATTGTCAATCCTTTTATTGGTTTATTTGGAGCTATTGGCTGTTTGACTTTGGTATTTTGTTTGGAACCGATAGTGTTAAAAGCCTATTTAGCAATTTTGCCATTTGGTATTTTAGGATATTTATTATATGGTCGCAAGCATTCAAAATTAGCTATACGTAACCATAATTAATAAGCAATTAATTTTATATAAATTAATCAGCAAAGCCGTTGTATGGATATTTAAAGATAATTCAGCCTAAAGAATGATTCATAAATTTCTTGTTTGAATTAAAATAAAATATATTATTCATTTTTAGAAATTTCTTATAATATTTTGCCGTAATGAAACAGTCACAATATGCAGAAATTTATTTGTGTAAGCATAACCTAGGTTGTTTTGAACAAGGCCTGGCGATTATAACTGTAGGTAACAATTTACGAGGTGATGATGGGATTGCTAGTCAAATAGTACAATTGTTACCAAAACCTCAGGATTTATGTATATTTAATTTAGGCAGTTTTACTAATTATTTATCTTATTGCCTACATGGTCACGAAGCTATTATAATTATTGATGCTATCTTCACCCAGAATAGTAAAGGAAAAGTTAAAGTTTTTAATTTAAATCAATCATTGCTATCCGGCAATATTCCTAATAATTTATCCAGTCATGGGTTTAGTTTTATTGACGAATTAAATTTTTCCGGTACGCAAAAATTATTACCACCAATTGCTTTATTTTTTGGGATTGAAATAAACAATAAAGATGGTTTAGATATAATAAGTAACGATATTCAAAAACAGTTCTCCTGCATTGTTAAGCAATTAACTGAACTTATTTTAGAAGTAAAAAACAATATAGCTAAACCTGATTTTATATATGCACGAAATAACTATAGCCAATAATCTGTTAAGGCAGTTAACGAAAATAGCTCAAGCTAAACAAGCTCAATTAATTAGTGTTAATATTGAAATTGGTGAATTTCGCAGTATTGATAAAGAATGTTTAGAATTTGCTATGGATAATTTAAAAGATAATTATCCATTACTGAATCAATGTGATTTTAAATATAAAATAATTATGACTTTGGCTTACTGTTTAAAAAACAATCATTTATATAAACCCGACTTTGTTAATTCGTTTAAATGTAACCAGTGTGATAGTGGTATTAAAGAAATTATTCAAGGTGAGGAATTTAATATTGTTAACCCTAAATTTATTAAGGCCGTAAACTAGAGGTAAAATGCCCGAAAATTCTAATCAGCTTATCTTAAATGCTAATGACCGTCTAGGCAATAATTTACGTAAATTGTATAATGACAATCGTACTTTGGTACTTAATGTCATTGGTGGACCTGGATCCGGTAAAACCACCTTAATAACTAGTCTTATTAAAAATATTGGGCTTCAGACTGCGGTTATCGAGGCTGATATGGCTCAAGACTTTGATACTCAAATAATTAAAACTTTAAATGTGCCGGTTGAACAAATAAATACCGTAAATTCCTGTCATTTAAACGCTCGGCAAGTTGCTAAAGTCTTTCGTAAAAATATACAGTTTCGCGATGCCCAAATAATTTTTATTGAAAATGTCGGTAATTTAATTTGTCCAACTGAATTTTATTTAGGTGAGCATTTGCAAGTCATTGTCTTTTCCGTTACCGATGGTGATAATAAACCGTTAAAATATCCAGTATCTTTCCATAAGGCTAATTTAGTCATAATTACCAAATTAGATTTACTGCCATATGTAAATTTTGATTTAAATTTAGCTTGGCAGAATATTAAAACCTTAAATCCTGAAGCTAAGATCTTTAACGTGTCGAGTGTCATTCAATCAGGTATAAATGAATTAAGTAAAGCCTTAAGTAAAAAGTATCAGGAAATGTATGTTTGAATTGGGGATAAAATGTGTTTTGCTATTCCTTTAGAGGTTTTGAGTATTAAACATAACCAGGTTAGCGTCGTATATAAAAATATTGAATATCAAGTTTTGGCCGTTGAACCAATTCCTAATCCGGGTGATTATGTATTAGTGCATGGGGGAATAATTATTAAGGTTTTGACTAAAGATGAGGCTATGGCTATTTTGCAATTAATTAATCAGAGTTCCCTCAGGTATTCGGGATAGTTGATTTTTAAGCTAAAAAGTTAATTAAGTGTTAAGATGAATTATAATGCTTTAGGATGAAGCTTACTAATCTAAATTATGCTTAAATAAGAGGTAGCAATTAATTGAAATAAAAGTAATTAAATGGAAATTTTTAAAATTTTACTAAAAGATAATTTTTTTGGTGGTAATATCGTTCTTAAAGCTTGCCAGGCAACATTTTGAGGTTCAGTTACCGCTTTAAACGAATAGGATTTTGAACTCACTTGAACTGGAGCATAAACCGTGCCATAGTCTTGCAATTTTTGCCAGAACTTAAGAAAATTATCTTTTAGTAAAATTTTAAAAA
>DAHXLC010000056.1 GCA_027371815.1 Candidatus Melainabacteria bacterium
CCATGCTTAAAACCGGCACTGATTCAACCATGCTTAAAACCGGTACTGATTCGACCATGCTTAAAACCGGTACTGATTCGACCATGCTTAAAACCGGTACTGATTCGACCATGCTTAAAACCGGTACTGATTCGACCATGCTTAAAACCGGCACTGATTCCACAACATTACAAACAGGAGTACAAGAAGAAGCAAGTGATATTAATATTTTGTTTATTATTGATGCGTCTTATAGTATGAAAGAAAAACTGGCTGGCGGTGTACAAAAAATGGAAGCCGCTAAAAAAGTACTTCAAGAAGCCTTAAGTAAAATACCGCAAAATGTTAATCTTGGTCTTAGGGTTTTTGGTCAGTCTTTTACAAATATTCCTTCAATTGACTGTCGCTCTTCAGCTTTACTAGTACCACTTGGTCAAGGAAATCGCCGCGCGATTATTGAACGAATTCGACAAATAATGCCCTATGGCTTAACACCTTTAGAGTACGCCATTAAACAAGCTGCTCAAGATGATTTTAGTGAAGTTCAGGGCACCAAAACCCTTATTGTCATAACTGACGGCGCTGAAACTTGCGGAGGTAATCCATGCGGCTTCGTTCGCAGCCTACCGCTCATGGGTATTAAAATTAAAATCGATGTCGTTGGCCTTGATTTAAAACGTGAACCTAAAGCTCGATATCAATTAAATTGCATAAGTGAAACCAGTGGCGGGAAATATTATGACGCTAATTCTACTGATGATTTAGTTAATAGCGTTTCCAATAGCGTATCTAAAGCAATTTCAGGCAAAATACTACCTGGCCCAAAAAAATAAAATCCGTTTTAGTTCAAAGACATAATTTTACTTGAACTAATTAGAGCTGATGCAAGAGACTTTACAACAGAAGATTAATCTTATTAATTAAGATCTGATTTAAACTCATTTAGTGACCAATTATATTTTAAAAACTCAATTTGATAATTGGCCTTTTTAATAATTGCATCTTTAATTAAAACTGGTGCATTGTTTTTTATATAACCGAAAACAATTTCTTGATCAGTTGGAGCTGGGTAATGGGTAATATCACAGCCAGATTGACAGGCAAAATCAAGGGGAAACCATTTAAAAATACGCGATACATAAATTTTTTTATTAATATCATCAATTAGCAGATTTGCTTTATCAATAAAAAAATTTGCTTGAGCCAAATCTAATTCTTGGTCAAGATTAGGTGCCAAATAAACCTTACTGGCTAATTTTCCTCCATCACGAGTAGCTGGATTAACAACAAAATGTAAACGCGGATCCTGTAAAGTTCTTAAAATATCATGCTCCAATTCACTTATCGACAGCCGCTTACCCGCAATAGCCAAAGTATAGTCATCCCAAATACCATAAATTTGGCGAATACTATTTTTAGGGAAATAGGCAATCGAACCTTGAATCGGATAGAACTGTAAAACCAAATGAATAGTAAAAGCATTATAGGCATTAATCCAAAGGGCTTTTTGATCATTCAATGACAACTTGGCTAATTGCTGATTACTAATTTGCGCTAATTCTTTAATATATAAATTTAAATTTTCTTGATGTTTTTGCCAATTCTGGTAATCAACTAAGCCGTTGTGAACATATAATTTTAAGTCTTGATTAAATAAATTATGCTCATAATCAAACGCCCAAACTGGGTTATAAAAAAAACAAACAATAACATAAGCCCAAATAGTAATTTTCTTCATTAAACTAGCCTTAAATCAAAAGCATTCAGGAAAAACTTATAATTTACTATGGCTACCATCACAGCGCGGCTCTTTACAAGTGTGTTTGCAATTACACAAGGCAATTTTCGTTAACGTATCTAATTCAAATTTAACCGGATTTATTCCAGATCCAGCATGACTACCATCACAAAAAGGTTGATTATCAGATCGACCACAAGCACACCAATGATAAGTACCAGCTTCTAATTCAAGCACAGCAGGCTTTTTATCAAAAATAATTTTTTCTTCCATTACTAACTCCTATATGCATTACCAAAATAATTATAACTAAATAAACTCATTTAAAACTGATTATCTTTTTAAGGAATATCTCCTTTAACTGAAATCATCAACCATTACCACTTTTAAAAATTAAGGCTATCACCCATACCTGAATATCTTTACCAGGCACCATCAATAATAACTGCATTCTCTTCACGTAAATCCAGCATCTGGGGTTGAATTTTACCATCTATTTTAAAGCTTTCATCTAAATCTTCAACAGCCTTTACATCAATTGGTTCCTGCCAGTAATAAATAATCCCCGGAGCTTTATGCGTACCAACTAACCACCATTGACCGGGAGTTAGTTTAGCGTAACCAATTCGACCGAAACCATGTTTCATCCGCGACATCTGCACTTTAACCGGTAATACACCTTTTTCATTGCTTTTATTTTCGGCAGCTCGTCCATCTTCTTCATAAATATCAACTAGTCTTTGATATCTTTGCTTGCGCAATGTTTCAAGATCATTAAGTTTTTTAATTTCTTCAATTATATAAGGCGCCATTTTACTACGCCACATTGGTACTTCCAAATAAGTATGTGGTGTAAGCACATCACAACGTTCACTAGCCCTGGTAAAGGCTTCTTTCCAACGCCAGCCACCATTAGGATAAGGAATATCTCTACCACTACGAGCTAAATAACCACTAGCAGTTAACATTTGTTTTACAAATATTGGCGTAGTAGGCAATAAATTTTTAGGATTTTTAATAGCCGGCGGTTTAATGGGATAAGGATAAAAAGCAAAATAATTAACTGCATTATTTAAATGACCAACATTCACCTTAATTTCTACTGGCATTAAATTTAAAACTTTATTAGAAACTATATCTTGACTAATAATTTCATCAATTGGCTTACTTGGCACGCAAGCCTTTGTCTTTTCTGATTCTTGAGACTGAACCGGAATCTGACTTAACGCAGATAGTAAAATAATTAAAATTATCATTTGTCGAAGCATAAGAAAAAATTAAACTTTAAATTTAAGAATCTATATTAAGTAACATCTAGATATTACATATATAATTTATATTTACTTGTTAAGTAAGAGTTAACCAACCAATCAAAGTGATGTTTAATGCTATTTCATTTTAACAGTTCTGATCAATTTAAACTAAAATATTTAATTTTGGGATTTACATTACTATTTCCTCAACTTGCTTTAGCCGACTCACAAAACACCAAACGAATGCATAATGAATTGGATAGCCTCATTGAAGCCAATTCGCAAAAGCCTTTAGTAAAACTTCATTCAACTACCCATAGTCAATCTTATCAAAGCCATCAATATAATCTAAATTCAAATAATAATTATTCAAGTCATAAGAATTATGATTTAACTAGTTATCGAAATAAACCATACCGTAAAAGCTATAGCAAAACAGCTAATCTGAACGAGACTGAAATCGGTCATACAAATTCAATGGATGATTTAAAAGAAGAAGTGAATTATGCTTATGAGCAGTTAAATCAAATCCAAAATTTTAATCAAAATTTTGCTAATTTAAACGACGAAAAACAGGCTTCAATAATTCAAAAAGCCAACGAGGCCTTTACCTCAATCAAAAAAATAAGTTATAAAGCCAACTTGCTGGCCAACCATACTAATTCTAGCCAGGCTAGAGTCTTAGCCGACTTTGCTAATTCTATAACCCAAAAAGCCAGTACTGAAATTAACCAAATGCAAAAAATCGATAAATTACCTAACTTACCATAAATGCAATATTTTATTTTAAGCCAGTTAATTAACGAAATAAAGGTTGCCATCTTGACTACCAATAGCTATGCCATGCTCACATATTGCCGGTGAACTAATAATTGGCCTTTGGGTTTTATATTTCCATTTAATCCCACCGTTATTTACATCAAGCGCATATAAGTTACCATCTGAACTACCCATGTACAGCATGCGTGCAACAATAGCCGGACTGGAAGATAATAAAGGTACTGGACTACTTATCTGCGTTTTCCAATTTAATTTTCCAGTTTTAAGATCCAATGAATATAACTTAAGATCATCACAGCCAACAAAAACTGACTTGCCATCAGTAACGGGTGATATACTAAATGATTCTGTGGCCTTAAATTTCCACTTTATTTTCCCATCATTAGTGTTTAAGGCATAAAACACCTTGTCCCAACTGCCAAAAAAAACAGTTTCGTCAAAAATACATGGCGTTGAATAAATTTTTCCACCGGTTTTAAAACTCCATTTTAAACTTCCCGTTTTTGCGTCCAACGCATATAAATAACCATCATGATTAGTCATAAACAATGTATTAAAATATAGTGATGGAGAAGATGTTATTCGACCTTGACCATTAAATTTCCAAATGAGTTTACCATCATTTATATCTAAAGCATAAATATTACCATCCCAGCTACCAATAAATACAACATTATCTTTAATCATCGCCTGGCCAGAAACCCTTCCTTGCGTAGAAAATTTCCAAATAATTTTACCGGTTTTTAAATTAATAGCATAAATATTTTTATCTTCCGAACCAATAATTAATATCTGCCTGGAGTTTATGGCTCCAGTGGATTTTACTGGAGCGCCAATTTCACAACTCCATAAAACATTTCCATTCTTTTCAGATAAGGCATAAACTCTTCCGTCATCACTGCCAAAATATAATGCCCCATTAAAACTTATGGGTGATGAATCAATAGGTCCTTCTGATGGAAATGACCAAAATAATTTACCTAAGATAGGCTTATTGATTAAACTGGTAAAATGACCAGTATGACAATCATCATGAAGATACATGGGCCAATTAGAATCTGCTTGAAAATCATTGGATTTACTAACCATTTGGTTAATTGGTTTAATAGTTGTTTGCGCATGATCGTCTATAGTATTATTTTGCAAAGCTTTAGGATTAGGCTGTGCCCAAGAAATACCTCTTAAAAAACAACTAAAAACTAAAATGCTTAAAAAGAGCTTGATGTTCATTTACTTAATCCTATTAAACTAGCCAATTAATTTAGTATACATTTTTTTGTAAAATTGATCAAAATTCTAATGACTATTTATTGTCACTATTTACAAGCAACCCAGGCTGATTTGTAAAATTTACAAATTGTTTATTATAGCCATTGAATATATTTTTAAACACGAAATTATACCTAACGATGAAAACATTGATATCCAGCCATTTTATCGACTTACAAATATGCTTATTAATATTAGGTTTGCGGAAAAGATAAATATTTTTGGAAAATTTACTTTTAAATAGGCTTAAACACTTGTATTTTTTTTTTATAGTGATATTATCATTACTTGTGGATTGAAAATTTATTTTTACAAGGAGGAAATCATATGAATCGAGCCGAGCTCGTTGATTCTATATCAAGCGCAACGGGGCAACCCAAATCCGAAGTAACCAGAACACTTACTGCTTTACTTCACACCGTAACCGGTGCATTATCCAAAGGCGATCGAGTAACCTTAGTAGGTTTTGGTACTTTCGAACGTCGCATGCGTAAAGCCCGTACTGGCAGAAATCCAAGAACCTTAGCACCGTTAAAAATTGCTGCTGCTAAAGTTCCAGCTTTTCGTGCCGGTAAAGAACTCAAAGACATTGTTAATGGCCGTTCTAAACAACAACCATTAAACGTAGCCAAACCAAAAGCCGCTGCTAAACCAGCTGCCAAAAAAGCCGCTGCTAAACCAGTCGCCAAAAAAGCCGTCGCTAAAAAAGCCGGCAAAAAGACAAGTAAAAAAAGATAATTTCTAAATTTTACTTTTAGTGTATTAGGACAAGAAAAACAATTCAATTCACTTTTACCAAGACAGAAGCTAAATAGCTTCTGTCTTTAATTATGTTATATTTATCATATGATTACTTTTCATATTTTAAGCTTATTTCCTGAATTAATTGAACAGTACTGCAAGACCAGTATTATTGGCCGTGGTGCTAAAAATAGTCTAATCAAAATTAAAACGGTTAATCCCCGTGATTTTTGTAAGGACAATTATCGCCGTGTCGATGACAAACCATACGGCGGAGGAGCTGGTATGGTTCTCAAACCAGAGCCCTATTTTCTAGCGATCGAATCATTACAACTCCCCCCACTAACCCCAATAATTATCCTTAGCCCACAAGGTCAAGTTTATCACCAAGCCAAGGCAAGACAGTTAGCAAATTTTACCGATATTGTGCTTATAGCTGGTCATTATGAAGGTTTTGATGACCGAATTAAAACACTAGCCAATTATGAGTTTTCTATTGGTGATTATATTTTAACTGGTGGTGAATTACCAGCTTTAGTCATAATTGATAGTATCGCTCGTTTAATTCCTGGTGTTTTAGGCAAAGCCTCTTCGTTAGATAATGAAAGTTTTAACCAGGACTTACTGGAAGGACCACAATATACTCGACCACCATCTTATCGAGGCTTGAATGTGCCTTCGGTTTTACTTTCAGGCAATCACGCACAAATTGCTCTATGGCGTAAACAACAAGCCCTTCGTCAAACTCTAAAATATCGCAACGATTTGCTTGACCCTAATAATTTAAGTAAGTCTGAATTAAACTATATCGAAGAAGTAAAGAAGGAGTCTGACCATAAATAATTTGCTTATTTAAATTTTCTGGTTATAATAAATATTAATCATTTAATTTTTTTATATTTCTAACATGCAAAAATATCCTTTAACTATTATCACTAAAGCCAGTCAAATTCTGGGAATCAAAAAAAATCAATTGAAAAATCAATTGAAATCCGGGGTAATTTCTGGTGAAAAACTTGCAGTAGATGGTAAATTAAAATGGTTTATTCATGCGCAAGAAATGGAAAACCTTTTAAACCAAATCATTGAATTTGCTAATGAAAATGATAAAGATCGGGTTAAAACTGAAGGCTTAGACAAACTTTTTGCGCCATCAAACAACCCTAATTATGAATTACTAAATTTAACTACCACTAGTTTCAAGGAATTAATTATAGATTGGGAAAACAAATTTAACACCTTAAAACAGTTATTGCATAATTGTGCCGATCGTCAAAAGCAAGTTGAAATGCATTTAAATAATTATCAAGAAGAAATTAAACTACTTACAATTAAAAATAATCTTTTAGAACGTGAAATCAGCCTTTTAAATACTAAATTTCAATCAAGACCCAATATTTTTGCAAATTTTTATAAAGCTTGGTTCAAATAAATCTTATCTTTTTACGATTTACGTTGCACTCTGGCCAAAGAAATTCCCCATAAAACCATAATAATACCAAGAAATTTTTCTATATTAAAAACCTCTTTTAAAACTAACGCAGCAATGATTAAAACCACTGGTCGTTCAATCATAAGAATTACAGAAATTCTAGTTGAACCAAGTTTATTTAAGGCATAAAGGAAGGCAATATTGGCTAAAACACTAGTAATTCCTAACCAGATTCCAAATTGCCAAATTTCTAATTTAATATTAGGCAATTTAGGAGAATAAAATAACAGCATTATTAAGCCATTTATTAAAAAAATATAGGTGGAAATTAAAATAACCGGAAATTCCTTAGTTAATTTATCAAGGTACACTCGGTAAGTCGTCGAGCTTAATACGGCCAAACTAATTTGCACTACACCAATCCAAGTTAAAGCTAAATTATGATAATCCAAGCCCCATACAATTCCTAAAACACATAAGCCAAAGCCAAACCAAAACTGTAAATTTAAATTCACTTTACCTAATGCCTGATTAACAATACCAACAATAGCCGGTGTAGTTGTTAATATCGTAATCACCATAACTGCGGATAAATGCTCAACGGCTAAAAGGGTCAAAAAATTAGTAGCCAATAACAATAAACTTACGGTGCCGATTTGGATAAAACCTTTAACGCCTACCCAAGTGAAAGTTCGGGTAATTGGCAAAATAACAATTGAACCAATAACAGCCTTAACAATTATTAAATCTACTGGCGTAGCATGGCAGGAATAGGCTAATTTGGCAATAACCGGTTCAATAGCAGCTGCTATTATCGCCAAAAAAATCATCCAGAATGTCACTTGATTATTCATTTAAGCGCTGATAAATCGCTTCATAGGATAACTGAGCTAAACCAAGCCGGTTTAAAGATCGACCCGTATTTTTAAAATCAATGCCATATAATATTGAAGCTAAGCTAATAAGTGATTTTATTAGCGGTATATTTACACCCGCTAATTTAGCAAAATGATACATGGGTACTAACGATGAAGCAACGTCTTCTTCAATAAACCGATGATTTAAGGTTTGCGGAGACTGAATTGCCTCATATTGACGCACAGACTGAATAGCCTTATATAAAGAAGAAGCATCACAGCCATAATACCTATTCAATAACTGTGCCATCGGTATGATTGAAGTACCATAAGCTTTGCCGATACTCATAAATTCTTGTTCTAAAGCTTCCATTAATACAATAGTTTTTTCCGTAAAACCTTCTTTATAGAATGAAAAATTTAAATTCTTATCAATTTTATTCATGTTTAAAAGCATTATTAAAGGATGCGCTAATGCACCAAAATCAGTCAAACCCCGTTGAACAATATTTTGTGCTGGTGCCAATTGCGGAAAATAATTTAAAAGAATATCTTTATCTTGAGCCGTTTGGGAAGGATTAATTGCTGAAAACAAAGTCCAATTTTTAATACCTTTGATATTGATCGATCCATCGCCTTGGATCCTACAAGGAAACAAAGCATCGGTTTCAAGAAGGCTGCCATATTCTGCCTTACAATTGGCTAAAATTTTCGCAAATTCAAGAACACCACCAAATTTACTGGAAAATAAAATTATATTATGCTCAGGTGTTAAAAATGGCGCAAGTTTAGCTGCAATTTCTGGATAAGCTGTAGTTATTGTCGTTATAAAAATTGTCTTAGCCGTATTAAGAGCTAAACACATATCAGCCGTTACTGTTTTAAATTTATATGCATCATTTAATAAGCCTTGAGCGATTATCGTCAAACTAGCCAATTCATTAAGTTTAGCTTGCGATCGCACTAACAGACTAACCTCAAAACCTTGAGCCATCAAATAACACGCTAAGGCATAAGCACTATTGCCACTACCAAGAATTAATACTTCCGGCGCTAGTTTAACCTTAAAATTTGTCATATTATTGAGTGCCACACCAACATTGATCTCTTCGGCCGCTTGACATATCGCCAGCGATTTTCTATCTTTAGGCTCGTTTACAGCAGTCATCAGATTAAGACTTAAAGGCTAGCTTTATATTAGGGTCAATATAACTATATAATTAATATTTGTCAATAAAACTTCCTTTTAAAATAAACCCCAAAAACGAAACAGCCAATAATTTATCTTGGTTAAACCATGATTATAAAGAAGTCAGCTGATAAGTCAACATTATTTAGCAAGTCACACTGACGACAGCCTAGCATTTAAGATTTTTTTGTTAAGTTGTTACCTGACTTATCAATATACATTGACGATTGCTATAATAACAAAATCAATGTCTTAGGAATTTATCAAATGGAAACCACTAATTTTAGTCATTTAACGAAAGTTTTTGCAAACTACCAGCCTAAAGATAAAACCGAAAATAATCACAATCCACGAATCGGGATAATTAGCAATCATTACAACGAAAGCTTTCACCTTAAACACTGGCTTGATTATTACACCAAAGAATTAGGCAGTACAAATTGCATAATTGTTGATCATTCATCAACACAAAATTTTCGCCAACAAATCTATAATTATGATATTGGTATTATAAATCTTCCCCGTAATTATTTAGATGAAATTCAAATGGCTGATTTTATATCCAGTTTAGCCACATCATTACTGAAATTCTATGACATCGTTATCCATACCGATATTGATGAAATTATCATACCAAACCCTAATAAATACAATGGTTTAACTGATTACTTTAGTAAAAATGAACATAATACTTACACTTGTGTAGGACTCAATATAGTCAATGAGATTTATCAAGAGGATCCTTACAATGACAATATACCATTATTTGATCAACGGCAATATGTAAGATTTTTTTCACCTATGTGCAAAACTGTAGCGATAAAAAAACCAGTGCATTGGAGTCCAGGCTATCATGGTTTAAATTTAGAAATTAATTTTAATGATTTTAACTTATTCATGTTCCATATGCGCGAAATGGATTTTACGCATAGACTTAACCGTCTTAGCCAACAAAGAAAATATAAACGATCCCATCCGGAAATGAATATGCGGAATCAACAAATTTCTAATCAACAATTATTTAATGAATTTCTAGCAATGACAACTTGGTCAAAATCTGATGATTTTAGCCAAGTAATTGAACATGCTACTTTCATTCAAAACAATTTAAGTAAGCAAGACGATTTTAATGTAGTTAACATGGATTATTTTCCGCAAATTTTATATAAAATTCCCCAATATTTTAAATCTCCATTTTAAAGTCTTAAGACCAAATTAAAATATTTCAAAAGGATAAAACATATGCTTAAAACTTACTTTAAAAACACTATTATCATTATTCTAGTATTTTACACTTCGAATGTTACTAATTGCGCTAATTGTGGGAATTTAAAACTATCTAAAAAATATTGTGATGAAGCTACTAATTATCAAAGAGGTGGGAACAGTAATAAAGCTATTAGCTATTACACAAAAGCCTTACAGGAAAATCCAGATTATATTGATGCTTTAATTAATCGCGCTAATCTTTATACTGAAGATATTGATAATAATGCGTTAGCGATGGCTGATTATACAAAAGTAATTAAACTTGATCCAAAAAATACTAATTCTTATATTTCTCGGGCTTCTTGTTATGCCATAGCTGGTGATTTTAATAAGGCTTTGCTTGATTTTAACAAGGCTATTGCACTAGATCCCAGTAATGCCGATACATATCGTCAAAGAGCTCAAACTCAAATAAGACTAAATCATTTTAAACCAGCCATTGCCGATTTAAAGCAATCAGCTAAACTCGATCCTAGTATAGTACCATCAAAATGTTTCTTACAATCAGGACTTTCATTATAACTAGGATCGGTTTAGCTAAAAAATTAGAAAAAAATCGTGAACTATTCCATGGTGATGAAAGTCCTGATTGTAAGAAACATTTTGATGGTACTA
>DAHXLC010000073.1 GCA_027371815.1 Candidatus Melainabacteria bacterium
GGATAATTATGCTGGGAAACATACAAAATACCCAGGTTGCTATAGGCTTCTTCTAATCTAACATCAGCATCAATAGCTAGTTTATATTCTTCAATAGCCTGATTTAAAAAACCAGCCTTATGAAGTTCTACAGCCCGATTATAATGTTTAATAGCTTGAGAACTATAGGGTTCTTTAACATTAGGTTTAGCAACTTTAGCGTTGTTTTCTGACTTAACATCACTATTGCTTTCAGTATTAGAATCTGTTGCTGAATTATGGCTTTTACCTTTTACTGAATCATTGCTAATAGTAGAGTCAGTACTTGAATCAACATCCTTGCTTTTATTTTTACTTGGATCATTTTCGGTAATTGAGTCATCTAGGTCAGACTTATGATTGTTATCCTTTAAAATGTCACTATTGCTATCTAGTGAATCACGGGGATTTTCGGTTGAATCATTAGCATTAACTTTACTAGACTTAGCCTTAGAGGCCTTAGTCTGATCATTTTGGGGTGGATTTGCATCACTATCCTGCGCTTGAGCCTTTTTCTTAAAAGAAAAAGCTAATAAATCATTGTTGATTACCGTTACAGGGCTAGCATGGGCATAACTACTAAGGATATTACAACTAATCCCGAAAACCAAAATATTTTTTATGTTTGTGCTTAACTTCACTTAAGGTTTCCTTGAAATTTTACATTTCAGCTTAGGCAATTTGTCAAAAATTTCACATACCTGAATAGATAATTATATATTCTATAATGAATTTATTTGACAATTATTATGGTATCGTAAGAATATAAGTATTTATTTATAAATTAAAGTCAAAAATATATACAATTTACATCCAGCGGAAACTTTTAATTAACTATTCCTAATCGTATTTTCCCCATATCAAGAGAATGATATTTAATTTAAGCTAAAAAATGGGATTTTTATCATAAATTTTAACAATTTTTTAGGAGTCGAAAGACATGGCCAATAGCCCAGAAGTCAATCCAATCAAAGATACAACACCAGTTAAACCTGGTAAATCAGCTGAACCTGCGGCCATAAAAAAAGCGCTAGGGTCAATATACAATAATTCTAACTCAAGCGAATTAACCATGATGCCCATGCAGGCAATTACGCCAACGTTTACGCCATCATTACTACCTAATTCAGCTGAAACCAATGATGAAATATCTAAAAAACATCCATTAAAGGGTTTAAGTGATCCGCGCATTGAAAAAGTTCCTAATATCAAACAGGCCTCAAATCTAGAAACCAGGCCCGCTAGTAGCGTTACCAATATCAAAATTGAATTAGGGAAAAATCCCCAAGAACCCCCAAATTATGTAATTGAAGCCAATGGGAAAATTAAAGAATTACGCCCACCTAATCGAGCTTTAAACAATCAGGACAACTCAATTATTATTCAAGTCGAACCTCAACCTGATGGCAAATTAGCTGCTAATCAGGCAAGTGAAATCAAACAGCTAGTTGCCTGCGTCCAAAAAGACTATCAAAATGCCATAACCAGTGACAACTTAGCCAAACCAATTCAATCAGCCTTAACTGATAATGTAGCTCCGATTAAAATGCCTGCCCCAATCCCGGTAGAAGCACGTGGCGGTAGAATTCAGGCAACTGAGGCTGGTGGAGTTAAACAATGGGGCGGTGGTGGTGGAACATTAGGCGGTAATGGTACTTTCTTTAATCCGGGCGACGTTCCTAATTCATATCAACCCGATGGTGGAGCCGGAACCTATCAGACACCTTATGATTTTAGTAAAGTGCCTGGAGGCCCACTAAATTTAACCAATCCCGTCGATAAAGTTGCCGCCTTAATTAGTTCTAACGAAGGCAATCCTACCAGTATCAACTGGAACGATAATGGTGCTGGTGTTTCGGTAGGAATGTTTCAGGCCAATCAAAAAGTAGGTGAATTACCAATGTTATTTCAGCAATTAGCTGATACTCCTCAAGGCTACGCCTTATTAGTCGAAATTTTTGGGCCAAAATTAGCAGCCGAAATTAAGGCCGATCCCAATCTTATCCGCAAATTAGATTTTACACCCAATAATGAATTAGGTAAAGATCTCGAAAAGCTAGTTCAAAGTCCTATATTTCAAGGTTTAGAACTAAAAATCTTAAGACAAAAAGTTGAAACTGCTGCCCAAGTTGCCAAAACCGTAGGAGTAACCTCAACCGAAGGTGTAGCTCTCGTTGCTGACATGATTAACCAATTTGGCGAAAGTGGTGCCAGTTCCTTTATTCATGCAGCTACAAGTACTTCTGGTCAAGAGCAAAAAATCACGGCCATGGTTGATGCTGTAGTTCATGGTTCAAAATACGGGGCAAGATACGTTGCTGATGTCAAAAAAGCTAGTAAATTTAACTTAAGTGCCAGTCAAACTTTTCAAAGCAATGGTTCAAAAATCGAAAACGCCTGATTATTAATCTAACTAAATAATGACCAAAATAAAATAGTTTAACCCATATAATTTAAATTATTTATCGGTAGCGGTAATTAAACCCAAGGGAATTCAGAATAAACTTGCAAGCTTTTTCAAGTTTAATTAAATTTAATTAAATACCTTAATCAGAAAATTATATTTTTGGCGATTTGGGTAAATTATTAATAGTTAGTTAGAATTTTTAATTAGCTTTTACTTAATTCATAAATTAGTAATTAAAATATTTCAAGGTGGTTAAAATGAAAAATTTCCCAATTAATTTATTTATCGGGGTTTTAATATTATCCGTTAACCCAGCCACAGCACAAGACATGCCTAGCGTTGGCCCAGGAACAATAAGCGGTGACAGCGCACAGCTTGGGAATGATAGTGATAATGTAAGTCATGAACGTCTTTACTATAGAGAAAAAAAACTAGAATATCAGACTATTTCAGCCCAAACTGCAAGATATAAACCACAGGTTGAATTAGAAATTAAAGTCTTACAGCAAAAATTAGGATCGGCGGCTAACGATCCTAAAACACTAATGAATACTAAAGACGGTAGACAGTTATACGCCTTAAGGCAATGGTTGCAAAAAGAAAATGCGGCCCAGCAATGGGCTTTAAATAGTCTTAAACGAGCCAAAACTCATTTAGATAATGCTAAAGCTGATAAATATCTTGATCAATGGAATTTGACAGCTGATCAAAAAGTTAATGACTGGGATAAAAGTTCAATTAGTTTTCAGAAATCCGAGTCCCAAAAAAGTTCAAGTATGCAGCAAACCATGGGCAATAATCTAGGATCCAGTCGCGCCATGTTTTCTGGTGGCGGTTATGGTGGTTATGGTGGCGGTTATGGTGGCTATGGTGGAATGGGCTATGGCTGGTAACTTAGCCTTTAACACAGACAACTTGTTTTAATTTATGGACAATATCTACCAAATCCTCTTGTGCTTTCATCACATTTTCAATTGGTTTATAGGCTAGCGGTGTTTCATCAATAACTTCAAGATCCTTACGACATTCTACGCCCAAAGTTGCCTTAAGATGATCTTCAAGGGTAAATTTAGCCTTAGCCGCATGCCTGGACATGGTTCTACCAGCACCGTGACTACAGCTATTAAAGCTTTCGCCATTACCTTTACCTTTAACAATATATGAAGCAACACCCATAGATCCTGGAATAATTCCCATATCATCTAATCCAGCTTTTACAGCACCTTTACGGGTCACATAAACATAATTTCCATAATGCATTTCTTTAGCTACATAATTATGGTGGCAATTAATTACTTCATCCTTAATGACAAATGGCGGTAGCGCAGACTGTTGCATTGCTAAAATTACATTTTCCAGCATAATTTGCCGGTTTAAATAGGCATAATCCTGAGCAAAACTAACCGCCTCAATATAATCATTAAA
>DAHXLC010000080.1 GCA_027371815.1 Candidatus Melainabacteria bacterium
CTAGCGCAAATGTATTATCCTTATACAATGGGTGAGACGGCTGAAAATGTAGCGCAAAAATACCATATTTCGAGGTCAGTTCAAGATGAATTTGCGTTAGTTTAGGATTAATAAAACGCCAACCAATTGTTGTATCATAAAGGATATTATCACCACGTTTAAAGGCTTCATCTGATTTAGCCATAACGAATGGAGCTCGAGACATGGATTCAACTCCACCTACAATAAATATGTCGCCTTCATTAGCTAATATGGCCTGACAGGCCATATTTACAGCCATTAAACCAGAGCCACAGAGGCGGTTAACCGTTGATCCTGGAACTGTTACCGGTAAATCAGCTAATAAACTAGACATTCGGGCAATGTTACGGTTATCTTCACCGGACTGATTAGCACAACCCAAAATCACATCATCAATTAATGATGGGTCAATTTGAGGATTACGTTTCATTAATGCCTTAATAACTTGACTAGCTAAATCGTCAGGTCTAACTGAAGCTAGCGCGCCACCATACCTGCCAAATGGACTTCGTAAAGCATCAATGATAAATGCTGGTCTATTCATTATCAGTTTCCTTTGCATTAATTACCCACCAAGTGTTATCCTTAGCCAATTTATTTAATAAATAATTGGGTGTATTTAAATTATGAGCAACTCGTGCTCTTACATTAGGATTAGGGTCACTAGCTAATTTCGTCAATGTTTCGATTGAAGTATTTGGGTTAGAAGCAACTTTTAATCTGATTTTAGCAAATGAATTCTGGCTTAATTTTTCTAATATGCTGATTGGCGTCTTACTATTTTTCGCTAATTCTAATAAAATTAAAGTATCATCCAGATTACTTAAATTTTTTAAGATATTTTCTGGAGTCACTATATTTCCGGCTACGACTGCTTTAATAGCTCCATCTTTACTTTTGCTTAAATTTTCTAAGATGTTTATTGGTGTTTTAGAATTACCGGCTAGTAATAATTGTAATTCTTTACCAGCATTCTGAGCAATACTGTGATATATTTCAACTGCCAAATCTGGTCTGGAAAGAATGCGTTGGCTTAAAACAATGTCATCAATTTTAGCCAGGTTAACCAGCAATTCATTAGGTGTAGATTTATTATTTACTAATAATCTTAAAACAAAAGTATTATTGCCTTGGGCTAATTTATTTAACACCGCAACCGGAGTAAATTCATTTTTAGCCAGAGCAACTTTAATATCATCATTATTTAAATTATAGAGTGTATTAAATAGTTTATCTCTTTGGGCATAAACATTATCATTTCCCGCAAAGTTATTTTCAGCCAAGATCAATTTAACACTTAAATCATCATCTTTAACTAATAATTCAGCACAGGCACTTGGAATGAATTTATTAGCAGCTAAGGCCATTTTAATAATAGTACTAGGATTATTTGCCAAACCCATATAATCATCATTGCTTAAATCAACTCTTTGAGCCAGTGTTTGTAAAACCGCAATCGAGTCTGATTTTAATAAGGCCTTTTTTATCGGCAAATCTAATTTTGCCTGTTTAGCAATGGCTGTTAAAACACGTGGATCTTCATCTTTAACTAAAGTCATTAAAGTTGTCGTTGGTGTTTTTGGGTTTAAGGCTAATGCATACCTTACTTTACCAATAGGATCCTTAACTAAAGAATTTAAATCACTAAGGGTAATATTGCCATTATGGGCAACTTCGGCTCTTACCATGGGATTAAGATCATTGACTAGTTTATTGAGAATATTAACGGTACAGTTAGGATTACTGGCTACGGCTTGTCGTACTAAAGAATTTTTATCAGCCGCAAGATAAAGGAGAAGATTACTGGTACAAGAATTATTAGCAGCACACAAGGATCTTACCCCTAGATCGCCGTCATGGGCTAAAATATTTAAAACATCTGGGGATTGATTTACTTGCTGAGCTAGGCATGTTCTAATGGTTCGATCCCCTGTTTTGGCTAAAAATATTTTTAAAGCAGCCGGTGAATTTTTATTTAAGGCTAAATTTATGAGCATAACTTGAGTTCGGACAGGGCTTTGCGATAACTCAAACAATATATTACTAGGGACAAATGGACTTAAGGCCAGTAATTCATATATGCCAGGATCCTTACTCAGTAACAGCTGTTTAATTACGGGTTCTTTCATTGCTTGGGAGTTTTGCGTCAAATAAGCTAACACTATAGACCTTGAGCTTCCGGCCAGTTGATAAGCAATACTGGATCCAATATTAGGATTAGAGGCTACGGCACTTTTAAAAACATCATTAGTTGTAAACTTTAATTTTAAATTATCTTGAATTGCATCGTTCAATGCTTCGATAGGACAATTAGGATTGGCTAAGGCAAAAATTGCCACAAATGGTAATGGGTGGTTATAAAAAATGGATTTATGAAAATCATATCGCGGTATCAGTGAATCAATCCATAAATCATGATAACTGCCAATATTAAAACTTTCTTCTTTTAAAGTGCTTTCCTGCGCATTAAGCACTTGGTTAGAGAATATTGTAATTAAAAATAACCCCAAAATTGATTTTAATATTTTCACTTATTTTCTCCAACATTTTGGTTTTGCTTAATATTGTTAATAGCCTCGATAACTATTTCTGGCGTTATAATTTCCGGAAGAATAACTGGTTTAAGCCTATCATAAGGACTGTAAATTACATATAATGGAACACCTGATCGGCCAAATTTCTTTAACATATTGGTTATTTCAGGGTTTGCTAAAGTCCAATCAAATTTAAGGGCAATAACTTTATTTTGCTTAAATGATTTTACTACATCTAGATTTTCAAGAACTAATCTTTCGTTCGCTTGACATGTAAGACACCACTTAGCCGTAAAATCATAAAACAAGATATCATTACCTTGCATAAGATCGTCAAGGAGATTTTTATTATAACTTAGCCAGTTAATTTTATCTGATTGAAAAGTTATTTCTGCTTTATTAGATTTTGGCTTAGCGCTTAGAGCCGGATAAACTAATAGATAAAATGAAATGGCAATAAGTGATATCATAATAGTATTCACGGCTAATTTTTTCTGATTAGAAGAATTTAGATTAATAGTCTTGCTTTGCAGAAAAATAACCAAAGCTAAAGTATTGATAAAAAACAAAAAATTAATAAACATCGTAAGATCAATCTGCACAACTAATACCGACATTAACCATATTGCCGTAAACAACATGATAAAACCCATACTTTGCTTAAGCGTATCCATCCATAAACCTGGTTTAGGGATAAATTTAATTAATTGAGGATTTAGTGCGATTAACAAATAAGGAACCGACATTCCTAAACCGATAGTCATAAAAATAAGCAGTGAAATATACCATATTTGCGCAAAAGCAAAACCTAAAGCTGATCCTAAAAATGGAGCTGTACACGGAGTGGATAGACAAGTTGCTAACACGCCATTAAAAAAGGTGCCCAGATAACCTTTATTATCACTAAGTTTATTTAAAGAAGTGGTTGGCAGCGGAATATCAATATAAAAAATGCCAAATAAACTTAATGACAAAATTACAATTAGACAAATCATAAATATTAAAAATACCGGCGATTGAAATTGAAATCCCCAGCCAATATTATTACCAAGTATTTGCAATAAAATAATTACTAAGCTTAAAACGGCAAAAGAGACCCAGATGCCAAGCGAAAAAACCAGCCCCTGATTTCTTATTTGCGTTTGGTTACTTTGCGCTTCTTCAACAAAACTAAGCACTTTTAAGGCTACAACCGGTAAGACACAAGGCATAAAATTTAAAATAAGCCCACCAATCAAGGCAAATCCTAATATGGAAAATATTTTGAAAAAATCAAATTTATTGTTTACGTTAATAGCATCAGCTTTAACGATTGGGTGTGAAATATGCTCGTTGGTAACTGTATCAATTTGACTCCTGGTATACTTTGAATAAAGCTGATTCATTGGCGAATTAGCTAAAATGGGCAAGTCCAATTTCAAATCAGCACTTCCAGGTATACAGGAATTTTTACAGGCTAACCAAGTTATTTTAGCCTTAAAATACAATTTGTCGCCAATTTTATAATTGGGCTTAAGCTTAATTATGAACGGAATAAATACCTGGTTTTCATAGCCTATGGTTTTAAACCCCGAATCTAAAAAAGTTGTTGGCTGCGGCCATGGTGTTGCTTCAACTGTATAATTAGGCTGTGGCATCCAAGTTATCGTCGTTGGCTTGCCAATATCACCAGGGTTTTTATAGTAAATATGATAACTTGGCTTTAATTGAAAATTAATACCAAGTTTTACTGTTTTTTGCCCTGGCGTTACCGCCAAATATTCAGGTACAATTTCAACATTAAGCGTGTTGCCTTTAAAAACTGTTTGAGCTTTAACTGGCAAAACGCCTAATAATATAATAACCAGGCAAAAATTGACAACTTTATTTCTAAAATATGACATAGTAATTTTCAATAACTTACGAATTACTATTATTATATGCTTATTCTTGAAAATGTTTAAATAAAATTAAGAAAATTTGCTTTGCAATATTGTGTTCGGAATAATTAAAGGCGAATTTAGTAATTCACGATCAATAGCATTTTTTTGAGCAATTTGCGCAAATAATTTTGCACTTAACCTTAAATCGCGCAATTGATTTACATAATTTATCCGAATTAAACCAAATCGTGGCGTAAGCCCTAAATCCCATTCAAAATTATCAATTAAAGACCAATAAAGATAACTTCTGACATCTACCCCACTGGTTATAGCATCATGAATTACTTTTAAATGATTAACAATATATTCACAGCGAACTTGATCGTTAAGGGACCAGTCTCCACTATCTTGGTGAGCCGGAAAATTTTCCGGATAGCCATTTTCGGTTATATGAATTGGTAAATTCTTACCATTTCGCCCCGTTTTATAGGGTAAAATTTCTTTGGTTAAAATTTGGTATAACGCTTCGGGAGCCAATTGCCAGCCTAAACAATTTCTTTCTTTATTATTATTGTAGACAACTTTGCCGAAAATATTATAAGGATTTTGCCATAAATATTGACAAGTGTCCTGGGTATAGAAATTAATCCCAATATAATCTAAAGAATATTGCAAATCAGGAATATAACCTTGAAGATTAGCAATATTTTTATCAAAATTAAGTTCTCTAGGGAAAATTAAATTAGAAGTAATAAAAGCATTCATCAGGCTTTTATTAAATACTTCATCACGCAATTTGCAGACATAATTATCAAGTGGATTTAAAGAATTATAAGGCTTAAATAATCGCCAATGCTTAGCAATACTAATCGGAAAATCATTTATTGCTTTTAACTGATTATAGGCAAAAGCATGACCTTTTAACAAATTTTTCATTGCCCGAAAAGCTGAATAATAATCATTGACAGGACCAGGTGGCCAATTACCTGAAATATAACTATGATAAACATAAACCATTGGTTCATTTAAAGTAATCAGATAATCAATATCCGTTTTAAAAGCCTCCCCAATTAATTGGCTAAACAGCCCAAATTGGGTGGCCGTTAATTCATTAGTCCAACCGCCAATCTGACATTCAACTGGCTGTAATCGGCTAAATAGGTTTTAGCACCAACCATAACAGCTGAACTAGCGGCTCTTAATTGATGCGTTAAGATTAAGGCATCCTCACCGGAAATATACCGGC
>DAHXLC010000104.1 GCA_027371815.1 Candidatus Melainabacteria bacterium
GCAGAAGTTGAATCAACCATTCTGGAAAATGAAAGCCAAGCATGATGAAACCAAAATTTAGTTATTAATTAAATGTTTTTTTTTTGGTGTTGACAACCGGTTGTTTAACAAACACTAAATTGGCCTTAAATTTTGATATTGCATCTAATAAAACTTGGCTCCGACAGGATTCGAACCTGTAACCAGGCGATTATGAGTCGCATGCTCCACCATTGAGCTACGGAGCCGTAATATTCTATAATAGCAAAAAAATTAAATAATTAAAACTCCTTTATTTTTTTGTTTTAGCTAATTCACTTAATTTAATATTGGTTTCAAGAAAATCGGTACTAACATCACCTTGACGGAAATTTTCATTACTTAAAATTTTCTGATGTAGGCTGATAGTTGTAGGAATCCCGGTAATGGCATATTCATCCAGTGCACGTTGCCCACGAGCAATTGCTTCGGTGCGATCCTGACCCCAGACAATTAATTTACTGATTAATGAATCATAATATGGTGGGATACTATATCCTGGATAACAATGACTGTCAACTCTTACCCCAATTCCACCAGGGGCTGCATAGGCTTCAATTTTACCAGGACGAGGCATAAAGTTTTTTTCAGGATCTTCAGCATTAATCCGAAATTCAATAGCATGTCCGCGAAACTGAATATCTTCTTGTTTGAAACTTAGCGGAATACCACAGGCAGCCTTTATTTGCTCTTTAATAAGATCAATACCGGTGATTAATTCAGTTACGGGATGTTCAACTTGGATGCGCGTATTCATTTCCATAAAGTAGAATTGATTTTGCGAAAAAATAAATTCTACTGTTCCTACACCTTCATAATTAATTTTTTTAGCTGCTTGAATAGCTGCATCACCCATTTTTTTACGGAATTCAGGGGTTAATACTGGTGAAGGAGCTTCTTCTAAAAGTTTTTGATGACGTCTTTGAATTGAACAGTCTCGTTCACCTAAATGAACACAATTGCCATGGGCATCAGCAAGAATTTGAATTTCAATGTGACGAATTGGTTTTAAATATTTTTCAATATAAACGCCACCATCACCAAAAGCTGCCTGTGCCTCAGTTTTTGCCTGAGTTAAGGCCTGAATCAATGACGCCTCATCTTTGGCGACACGCATACCACGACCACCACCACCAGCTGTAGCTTTAACAATAATTGGATAGCCGATTTTACGAGCTAATTCAAGAGCTTCTTGATCATTAGTTATTAAGCCAGCCGATCCGGGTACTACAGGAACTTTAGCCAACATCATCGTTTGCCTGGCTTTGGATTTATCACCCATAGTTTTAATAGCTAGTGGACTTGGACCAATAAATTTTATGCGATGATCAGCACATACTTCAGCAAATGCCGCATTTTCAGCTAAAAAGCCATAGCCTGGATGAATGGCATCAGCACCAGTAACTACTGCAGCAGAAATTATGGCTGGGATATGCAGGTAACTTTTACGAGCTTCAGGCGGACCAATGCAATAAGCTTCATCAGCCAGTTTAACATGTAGACTTTCAGTGTCAGCCTGAGAATATACCGCTACGGTCTTTATATCTAATTCTCGGCAAGCTCTAATTACTCTTAAAGCTATTTCACCACGATTAGCAATTAATACTTTTTCAAACATATTTAAATATTTAACCTTGAGGATCGACTAAAAATAAATTCTGACCAAATTCAACAGTAGTACCATTTTCAACACAAATTTTAACTATTTTACCAGTTATTTCACTAGGCATATCATTCATTAATTTCATGGCTTCAATTATACAAATAGTCTGTCCAGGGTTAACCTTATCACCAATTTCCACAAATGGTTTAGCAGTTGGTGAAGCAGCCCGATAAAAGGTTCCAACCATTGGTGATGTTATGGCAATATGGTTATTATTCGTTGCATTATTACTGTCAACTTTAGCCTGCTGATCAGTAACTGGTGGTAAAACGGCTGCTGTGGTTTTACTTACTTGGGTCAATTCACCTGAATTAACACGGCTTTGGGTTATTGGAACGTCTTGAAAAAGGACATTTTTTTTTAAGCTTAATTTGGTATCTTTAAATTCTAAATTTAATTCAGTTATATCTGAATTACTTACTTCATTTAAAAGTTCTTTTAATTGATTAAAATCTAAAATCACAAATTTATCCTCATTAATTATTTTTTATACTCTAGTTACATATTTTCGGGTTCGGGTATCAACTTTTAATTTATCGCCGACTTTTATATGAAAAGGAACCGTAATTACTGCACCCGTTTCCAGCGTAGCTGGTTTACCCCCACCGCTACTAGTGTCGCCCCGTTCATCTGGAGCAGTTTCACTAACGATAAGTTCGACAGTATTCGGTAATTCTACACCAATAATGCGTTCTTGATATTTTAAAACTGTAATATTTTCTAATCCTTCTTTTAAGAATTCACTAACATCGCCAATTTGTTCTTTACTTAATTCAATTTGCTCAAAATTTTGACTATCCATCATAGCAAAATTATCACCAGATTTATAAAGATATTGCATTTCACTTTTTTCAATAATAGCTGAAGGTACTTTTTCACCAGCTCTAAAAGTGTTTTCAAGCACTGCTCCAGATTCAATATTTTTCAGTTTAGTTCTTACAAAGGCTGAACCTTTTCCCGGTTTAACATGCATCGATTCAACTATTTGCCATAAACCATTATTGTATTCAATGGTTATGCCGGGTCGAAAATCATTACTTGAAATCATTATCTTGGTATTCCTTTTTTATTAAGGGTAAAATTAGTAGTCAAAAATCACTTTTTATATAAGAATTATCACGCTTATTAAACTTTAACTTAAAAGTTTATTGTAATTATTCTAAGCTGGTTTATATTAATAATTTAAGTATTATTTAAATTATTTATTTTAAATCTATTGACATCTTTTGCGGTTTTTTACTTATATTTTTACAATTATGCAAGAATCTTTAAATATTGACATCGCTAATAAATCATACGAAGCAAATGTTATCGAAGAAAAAAATTTACAATTTTGGTTTGACCATGATTTTTATAAATTTACGATTGACCAAAATAAACCAAATTACTCTATCGTAATTCCACCGCCAAATATAACTGGTCAATTACACATGGGTCATGCTTTAAATGGCACAATCCAGGACATGTTAATTCGTTATAAACGCATGCAAGGTTATAATGTGCTTTGGCAACCAGGAACCGATCATGCAGGAATTTCGACCCAAATGGTTGTTGAAAAAAAATTAAAAGCTCAGGGTAAAAGCCGTCATGATATTGGCCGTGAACTGTTTTTAGAAGAAGTTTTAGCCTGGAAAGAACAATATGGCAATCATATAGTCAATCAGTATAAAAGGCTAGGCGTTAGTTTTAGTTTTGAAAGACTAGCTTTTACCATGGATCCAAACTATGTAAAAGCTATTTACCATGCTTTTGTTAAATTATACAAGGATAATTATATCTATCGCGGACACCGAGTCAGTAACTGGTGTCCTAGCTGTATGACCAGTTTATCAGACCTAGAAGTAGAACATAAAGAGACTGCAGGCTTTCTATATCATTTAAAATATGTTTTTGTTGATAAGCCAGATGAATATTTAGTAATAGCTACTACAAGACCAGAAACCATATTTGCCGATTTAGCCGTAGCCATTAATCCTAGTGATAGTCGATATCAATCATTCATTGGTAAACAAGTTATAATCCCTTTAACCAATAAATCAATTCCGGTTATAGCTGACGAATATGTCGATCCTAGTTTTGGTACCGGGATTTTAAAAATAACACCAAGCCACGATGTTAATGATTTTGAAATCGGGAGTCGTCATAATTTGGGTGTAAATACCGTCATTAACCAGCAGGCATTATTAATTGAATGTGCTGACGTACCTTCAAAATACCATAATCTTGACCGGTTTAAAGCTCGTAATCTTATTGAAGAAGATTTAATCAGCCAAAATTTATTAGATCAAAAAATAAATTATAAAATACCATTAGGTTACTGTGAGCGTTGTAGCACTGCCATTGAACCTTTGCTATCTAAGCAATGGTATGTTGCCATGAAAGAATTAGCTAAAAAAGCCATTACTTGTGTTGAAGAAAATGAAATCGTTTTTATTCCGTCTCGTTACAAAGCTACCTATTTAGACTGGTTAAATTCGATAAAAGACTGGTGCGTTAGTAGACAGCTTTGGTGGGGGCATCGCATTCCGATATGGACGTGCAATGACTGTAATCATATTGATGCCTATGAAGAAGCTATTTATACATGCCCTCAATGTCAAAGTTTAAATATTGTGCAAGATGAGGATGTTTTAGATACCTGGTTTAGTTCTTCGTTATGGCCAATGGCAACATTAGGCTGGCTCGATAATAGTCAGGTGTTCCAACAATTTTATCCGACTAATATTTTATCTACAGCTCGGGAAATTATTAATTTATGGGTCGCCCGAATGATCTTTATGAGTGAATATTTTCTTGATACTATTCCGTTTAAAGAAGTTTTAATTCATCCGGTAATTCAAACAGCTGATGGCAAAAGAATGTCAAAATCCAAAGGCAATGCCATTGATCCTTTGGATATGATTGACAAATATGGCTGTGACGCCAATCGTTTCTGGTTTAGCAGTATTGGTATTAAAGGCGATCAAGATGTCCGATTCCGCGAAGATAAATTAGAAGAATATAAACGCTTTAATAATAAAATCTGGAATGCTGCTAAATTTATTCTAACTTCAATTGGTAATAATACAATTACGCCAATTAACGAAAATTTCTTGTCGCTAGCTGATAAATTTATCCTGCATGAATATAATAATTTAATTGAAAATATTCATCAAAGTTTTACCAATTATAATTTTGACGATATTACTAAAGAGTTTTACAATTTTTTCTGGAATAGTTTTTGTGATTGGTATTTGGAAATAGGTAAAATCCAGTTAAAAGAGAATCATTATAGTTCACAAACCTTAAATGTATTATATTTTGTTTTAGAAAGTTCTTTAAGATTAATCCATCCGGTAATGCCATTCATTACTGAAGAATTATGGCAGAAAATGCCAAATTCAATATACAAAGAAAATCAGCCATCAATTATGTTTACTCAATATCCGCGGACTAATAATAAATATAATTTTGAGCAAGACCATGCAAATATGAATTTAATTATTAAAATAATTAAAACAATAAGAAATATTCGACAAACATTTAATGTTCCTAGTTCAGTAAAGGCCAATGTGTTTTTTATTTTTACTGATTCTAATTATTATCAAATAATTAGTGACAACTTAGTATTAATTGATAATCTTGCTAAAGTCAATGTTAATATTCAAGACAAAACAATACTGTTACCTGATTTGAGTGCTTGCGAAGATATTCAAGGCTTAAAAATTGTTTTACCACTTAAAGAACTTATTGATACTACTAAAACAAAATTAAAAATTGAACAGCAGAAAAATTCATTAATAAAAGAATTGACTAAAAATGAAGAAATACTCAATAAAGGTGATTTTAAACAAAAAGCACCAATTGAAAAAGTTAAAGTCATTGAAATAAAAATTCTAGAATTATCAACTCAAATCAATAATTTAAATAATCATTTGAAAATATTTAGTTAATAAATATTAATTAGTAATACATTGTGATTGATACGTTTCTGTTACCTAGATCATAAGGACTGGCTGGATAACCGTTAAACGTCTTTATTACGATTACGCACGGCCATACTTAAGCTTATACCATGACGATTAGGGTTTAAAAGTAAGCTCGGCGATACAGCTGATGCCTGAAAACTCGTGTCAGAATCCTGTTCAAGTAATTCATTTAAATATTCAATACTATTAAAATATTTTTTCTCTTCAACTAAATATAAGCCTTTAAATTCACCTTTATAAACATAAATTAAAAAAGTTGCGCCTAAACTATGAAAAACAATAGCAAATAAACCCGTAGACTCTTTACGTAAAAACCAATTACTATAATAGTCAAGGTTATACTTAGTATCATTATCTTCACTATTAGGTGCATTAAATCCCTGGAAACAAGCTGATAAAGGTAAAACAATATCTTCAGGCAAGTCATAAACCATCATTTGGGTTGTGGGAATGAATAAATTATTAACGACTAGACCTAAAGCTTCTTCCCAATCAGGGGTTTGGGGTATTTCCTTACTTGAGAAAATAGCTCCATATACGCGCCCTCGATAAAGCAGTATTGCCGATCTTGACATATTCTCATCACAAATCAGTTTAACACAGCATGTTCTCATGCCACCTTCAAGATCACCAATCAATAATTCTGGATCATATTCAGCCATGGTAAAAGTATTTACATCAGCTTCGTTTAAAGCGGGCATAATATAATCAATCGCCCGCCTAAATAGATACTTTGGTTCAATCTGGCTGGAGACAACTGGTTTGACTTCTTCTTCAGGATTTGGACTATTGTAATATTTATCAAATTCATTTAATTGATCCTGCCAGGATACCTGTGGTTTAATTTCAGCAGTAGTAACGGAGCTTGCTACCCTTTGGGTCGCGGACTGAGCAAATAGAGCCGAAAGTAGTATACGACCATTTTGAACCCCAACATACTGAGCTAAGACTTCTTCGCCAATACGAAAACTATTTAAGGTTTTTAAAAATCCTGGTAAAGTATCCTTATCTTTTTTTACGGTTACATTATATCCGTCATTTTCAGGGGCAATAATTATACATTGAATATTTTGCCCAGGTTTATAACCAGTAAATTTCCATGGATTAACCGGCCTACTCATGGTTTAAGGAATCCTCGATTTTAAAAAAACTAAATAACAATGTGTTCACGATAATTTTATTAAACCACTTTAACATCTGAAATAATCATATTCTTAAGATCTTCTGTAAGAAAACTATTTTTAACTTTAAAATTTAGGAATCTTTAATTTAATTAAGTTAAAGATTTTAACCAACCAATTTAATTTTAAATCATTTGCGTCATTTTGACACAAATTTAAATTTCCATTCATATCAGTTGATTTAGTGACAGCTTTTTGATAACAACTCTGGCAACTGCTGGAACAGTTTTTAGCAAGAGTATTCCAAGTATTACAACGAGAACAATAAGCACCGGTTGACAGATCATTGATGTCAATTAATATTTTGCAGTTAGAACACATCATTCTATTCAATTATCTGTACCTGAATTACTTTAGCTAATTGCCTGCCAATAGCAATTTCCAACTGATTTTTTAATATTATAACTGGACCATTAGTAATATTTTTAGCCACTTTAACGGTACTTCCTTGATTTATCCCAAATCTAATGGCCTGAAGATTAATTTCATTTTGAGAACTGCCCATAATTAAGAGATTTTGTCCATCTTTACAATCTGCCAATGTCATAATTTCCTCGTTTAAAATATATATTAAATTAAATTTATTTATTCAACTGGCAATTTGGACAAATTCCAAAAATTTTAAATTGTGAATCAATTACTTGAAAATGATGTTTTAAGCCAATTTTTTGTCCGATTTCTTCTAAGAAATGATCCTCAAATTCTAAGGTCGAATTACAGTTAACACAAATAATATGTTGATGGGGTAAAGAATCCTGTTTTAATTCATAATGCTTATGACCTTCAGCAAATGTTAGTTCACGTAAAAGACCAAAAGATGATAGGAGTTTAAGGGTTCGATAAGCTGTAGCTAGACTAACATTATAACCCAATTCATTCATTTTTAGATAAAGTTCATCAGCTGATAAATGGACGCCATTAGGCAGCTGGCGAAAAATTTGCAAAATAACTTCACGTTGTGGTGTTATTCGGTGACCACGTTTACGTAAATTATCAAAGACTGGATCAAATGATTTAACCAAAAAAATAACCTTTAAACTAATCAAATTACTGATATATCAATAATTATTTTAACATAACCGGAAAACTTACTTATGTTTAAAGTTAAGCATAACTCATTTTAATAAAGTTTAACTTAATCAGCAAAATGCTTTAACCGATGCTGATTATATATATATCTAATAATTACTAATACTTGCATAAACATAATCCAGTGTTATATTAAAATTTATTTGGGTAACAAAGTTTTTAGATGATTTTTTAAATGTTTTTTTAAATATATGCCAGTATATGATTCTTTGATCTTAATGATATCTTCAGGCGTACCTGTAGCAATAACTTGACCGCCTAAATTACCACCATCTGGCCCCAAATCAATAATCCAATCAGACTGTTTTATTACATCTAAATTATGTTCAATAACAATTACGGTATTGCCTAAATCAACTAATTTTTGTAAAACATTTAACAATCTATCCACATCATAAAAAGACAATCCTGTAGTTGGTTCATCTAAAATATATAAAGTTTTCCCCGTAGATCGTTTAGCCAATTGGTTAGCTAATTTAACCCTTTGGGCTTCACCGCCGGATAATGTTGTAGCCGACTGACCTAGTTTTATATAACCTAAACCAACCTCTTGTAAAATTAAAAGTTTTTGATGAGCTTTAGGAATTTTACTAAAAAATTCAATAGCCTCATCAACAGTCATTTCTAAAACTTCAGCAATAGATTTGTTTTTAAATTTAGCCTCTAAGGTCTCACGGTTATAACGTGCACCTTTACATATATCACAAATAATATATACGCTAGGCAAGAAATTAAGTTCGACTTCATTCATACCTTCTCCTTTACAGGCTTCACATCTTCCGCCTTTAACATTAAAGGAAAACCGACCCATTTCATAACCCCGGATTTTTGCTTCGGTGGTTTGAGCAAAAACCTCGCGGACATGATCAAATAAACCAGTATAAGTAGCCGTGTTTGATCGTGGGGTACGGCCTATGGCAGCTTGATCAATTTGAATCACTTTGTCAATATGTTCCAAACCTAAAACATTTTCAATACCAATCGGTTTAGGTCGAGCCTTTAAAAACTGGCTATTAATGAATGCTAACAGCAAATCATTAATTAAAGTTGATTTTCCTGATCCGCTAACACCTGTAATTGCAACCATTTTATTTAATGGAATAGTTACGCAAATATTTTTTAAATTATTTAAAGACGCATTTATAATATTTAATTCTAGGTTATTACCGGT